>DATLCA010000184.1:0-2651 GCA_035526605.1 Pyrinomonadaceae bacterium
GGCCGACGTGTCGCGGGTGGCGGCGGCTGGTCGGACGCTGCAGGCGGGCGACGGATGTTTAGTTCGTCATCGCCCTTCTCGTAGTCTTCATACACCACGATGTGACGCGTGTCAGTCTGCACCTGCGGTTCGACGCTCGCCGCTTCGATGGTCGTTTCGTACGGAGCCGTTTCGTGGACTTCGTTCATCGCGAACATCGTCTGAATCGGCTCATGCTTGAAGCAGTGGACAAATGTCGCGGCTGACGCCGGGACGACCGCGGACTCACGCTGCGGGCAATAGGGGCCGGCCGCCATCCCCGTCTCGGGGTCGATAACGACTTCGGTCAAGCCTTTCGGCATCGCGAAACTCGATCCGCCATATTCGGGCCGCAACGCAACCACGTCGCGCATAAAATCCACCCACAGTGGAAGTGCGATGTCGCCGCCGGTTGCGTGAAGGTCTTCGTTGTCGTCGGTACCGACCCACGCGACCGTGACGAGATTCGGCGTGTAGCCGACGAACCATCCGTCTTTCGTCGTGCCGGTCTTGCCGGCGAAAACCACCTTACCGAGCGCGCCGTTTGCCTTGGCCGCGGTGCCGCGCTTCACGACATCCATCAAAGCATCGGTGACCATGTAGGCGGTTTGTTCTTTTATTACCGGCCGGCTGTTCGGATCTGAAAGGTGGAGCGTTTCTTCGTTCCCCGAAATCACTTTGTCGATGAAAGTCGGCTGGACGCTGCTGCCGCCGTTCGCGAAGACGGCGTACGCGGCAGCGAGTTGAAGCGGCGTAACCTCCGCCGTCCCGAGCGCCATCGACGGCCACGTTTCCACGTTTTGGAATCCGAACTCGCGTGCCTTACTTGCTACCGAACCGAGACCGACGTCCATCGCCGTCTTGACCGCGATCACGTTGGAAGATTTCACGAGCGCGGATTTCAAAGTGATGTTGTGCATTGCGTAAGAGTCGTGATAATTCGCCGGCTCGTATGTCTTCCCGCCGCTCAGAAAAAACTCGGTCGGGCGATCGGCCGCCACGGTGATCGGCGTCATCCCTCGTTCGAACGCGGTGGCGTACACGATGGGCTTGAACGTCGAACCGGGCGAACGGAGAGCGTCGGTCGCACGGTTGAATTGCGATTCGCGATAATCCCGTCCGCCAACCATCGCGAGCACGTGCCCCGTTCGCGGGTCCAGTGCGACGATGCTGGCCTGAAGACGCTTACCCTTTTTTGCAAAATATTTGTCGAGACCTTCAAGATGTTTCGTCACCGACTTTTCGGCGATCGTCTGCATCTGCGTGTCGATCGTGGTGTAGACGCGAGTGTTGAAGTTCGAGTTGAGATAGTCGCCCTCAAGCTTATCGGTGATCTCGCGCATCGCCGCGTCGACGAAGTACGGAGCGATCGCACGGTCGTTTGTTATCGGCGGAGCGAGCTTCACCTCCCCGGTCTTTGCGAGCTCGATATCGCCGTCGTTCGCGAGATTAAGATCGTGCATTCGAGCAAGGATCCAGTCCCGACGCGTCCGGGAATTTTCCGGATTTTTTACAGGAGAGAATGCACGCGGATTTTTTATGAGCGCCGCGATCGTCGCCGCTTCGCTCAGGGTTACGTCCTTCAGATCTTTGCCGAAGTAAGCCCGAGCCGCCTGCTCGACGCCATGAACCCCGCTCGCACCGTACTGGCCGAGATAGATCTCGTTGCAGTAGACGGCAAAAATATCCTGCTTGGACATTTTGTTCTCGAGCGCGAGTGACAGAAACGCTTCAGAAAACTTTCTCGTGAAAGATCTCTCGGGCGTGAGGAATGTGTTTTTCACAAGCTGCTGCGTGATCGTCGAACCGCCCTGCTTTATTTCACGTCCGCTAAGGTTCGCGACGATCGCCCGCCCGATGCCCCGCGGGTCGAGACCGTAATGGTCGAAAAATCGTTGGTCTTCCGCCGCGATGATCGCGTTGCGAAGATGTTCGGGAATTTCTTCAAATTTCAGAACGTGATTCTTTGCGCGTTTTGTTTCGGATCGGCCGGACAGCATCTCAGGCTCGATCTGATAATTGTCCTGCAGCACGCCGTTGTGGCGGATCTCATAGATCTTGTTGCCCGTAAATTTGATCGTCGTCGTTTCGAGGTCGAGGCTGTAAGCGTTCGAGGTCGTGATGTCCAGTTGATTTCCGGTCCGTTCGAAAGATCCGCTCCAGGTATTTCCCGGGGCGGCGCCTTCGATGTAGCCGGCGCGTCGGAGAAGCTCGACTATAGTGTCCGGCGACGCCTGCTGATCTTTTCTAATTTGATACGGTGCCGCATATATCCCCGCACGCGTTTGCCAGAAGCCGGCGCTGACTCGTTTTTCGACGATGGCAGCGTAGTGGTTATAGAAGAGAATCGACGCTGCGGCGGCGATGATAACCGCGACCGCCGCGAAGGCCGAAGCCCATATGAAAGTTTTTTTAGCGATGCGGCGATAGCGAACCGCTCTGGATTCGGGTGTTGCGACGAAAACCTTTTCGGCCTTGACCGCGTGTCGACGCTTTCTATCGAGGTGCTTACCTTGAATTCCGCCTAGAACAATTGCCGACATCGTGTTCCTCCCAGTGCTCGAATTACTCGCCGCCGAATTGTATTGCAACGTACATGCCAGCAGCGAAAGCCTGCGTTTATGGGAACTTTT
>DATLCA010000185.1:0-8725 GCA_035526605.1 Pyrinomonadaceae bacterium
CTCGAAGAAGCCCGAAACGCGAAGGAGATCGGGTCCTCCCTCGACGCAAAAGTTTTGCTGACGGTAGATGGCGAGACGACCCGTTTTCTGCTCGATTACTTCGAGCAGCTACGCTATATTTTCATCGTCTCGCAGGTCGAGGTCCATGAAGGAGATGCGTTAAAGGTCGAGATCCTTAAAGCCGACGGTGCGAAGTGCGAACGGTGCTGGAACTATTCGGTGCGTGTGGGCGAATTCGAAAAATACCCGACGGTTTGCGAGCGGTGCGCCGGCGCGTTGGGGGAGATCGAGAGATCCGCTTCAGTTTGATCTCGAAGTGATTCCGGGGTTTCGTGTCTTTGTAAATTGAAATCTGCTCACGTTATTAGTGTGAATTCGTGTGGGTTCGCGGTTCCAGTTACCGCCGCCCGAACTGGAACCACCAACTCACACGAATTCACACGAACCCAACGTTTGTTATGCTGATTGGTGGCGCAAATACAAGGCACCCAAAGCCGTGTTCCCGGACGCTGAGTAAAAAAGAACTCTTGTGAGACACGGTTCGTATTAGTTCCCGGAAACTGCAACCGGAGGCATTATTCAGATGAAGTATTTATCGATCCTCTTTATCATCGGCCTGGTCACGTTCTCGGGATACGGGCAAACCCCAGAAAAGGACGCGGTACGTGTCCCGCTCGAAAACTACATCAAAGGCCACGCGACGGGTGACGCCGAATATATGCGCAAGGCCTTTCACACCGAAGGTAGCCTGATCTTCATTCGCGACGGAAAATACACGACGCGTTCTTTCGCGGATTATATCGCCGGATTCACCGGCAAGCCCGCGGAGGATGAATCAATGAGAAAGCGGGCGATAGATACGATCGATGTCTTTGGTAACGCGGCCTCGGCCAAAATCATCCTTGATTATCCGACGGCGCGCTTGGTCGACTACATGTCGCTGCTGAAGATCGATGGGGAATGGAAGATCGTGAATAAGATCTTTTATGCCGAACCGAAGCAAAAACCAGCGGAAGCGAAGAAAGGACAGTGAATAAAAAAGATCTTACTTGGAAACTTGCTTACCTCGCCGTTGCCGGCGGCGTTTTTCTGATCGATCAAACGACTAAGGCATGGGCTGTTAGCCGCCTCCGATTCGGCGACGATATTCCAGTCATCAAAGGATTTCTGAATTTCGCATATGCGCATAATACCGGTGTCGCCTTCAGCATGTTGGACGATCAAGGCAACGCCGGCAGATGGGGTTTGTCTGTCGTCGCTCTGGTTGCTGCGGCCCTTGTTCTTTATTTCTTCTGGCGCACCCCTCGCAGCGACGATCGCATTCTCGGTTCGCTCGCGCTGCTTCTCGCGGGAATCGCCGGAAATGTGACCGACCGGTTGCGGCTCGGGTACGTGATCGATTTTATCGATGTACAGTTCGGCTCATGGCACTATCCCACTTTCAACGTTGCCGACATGGCGATATGTGTCGGTGCAGGGCTGCTCATACTGGATATGTTCTTGTCCAAGAAGAGGCAGATAGCTCCGGCCGGCGCGAAAGTATGAACGTCGAGCTTAGAGAGATAGACGCCCGCAATTTCAGAGCCGTCATCGCCTTAAAAGTCGGCGCGGGGCAGGAGTCGTTTATCGCTCCGAATGTTACATCGATCGCGCAGTGCTACGTCTATCCCCACCTCATTCCGAAAGCGATCTATGCGGGCGAGAACCTGGTGGGTTTTACCCTCTATTCGCGTGACTCGGAGACCCGGGCCTACTGGATCGTACGATTTATGATCGGTGCCGGATGGCAGGGCAAAGGCCACGGGCGCGCTTCGCTAGCCCATCTGCTTGAAGAAATACGCCGGCTCCCAAAATGCCGCGAGATATTGCTAAGCTGCGTGCCTTCGAATCTCGGCGCGAGAAAATTGTACGAGAGCGCTGGGTTCTTGACGACCGGCGAAACTAATGAGGACGGCGAGATAATAATGAGATACGAGGTGGCCGGCGAGGCCGAGCCCGCGGCCGTTTCTACAGCAAATGTACCCTGAACTTTTTCGAATCGGCGATTTTCCGATAACGACCTACGGCATCTGGCTGGCGGTCGGGATGCTTCTCGCGCTTTATGTCGCGTCGCGGCTCGCGGCGCGGGACGGCCTGCCGCGCGAGCGAATCTACGATCTCGGGCTGTGGACGCTGATCGGCGGCCTGCTCGGCTCGAAGATCCTGATGTTCTTCGTCGAAGAAAACGTCCAGGTTTTCACGCTCGACTTCCTACGTTCGGGCGGTGTTTATTACGGCGGATTGATCGGCGGGTTTCTCGCCGTTGTTCTGCTCGTCAGGTACTACCAGCTTCCATTTTGGAAAGTCGCCGACGCCCTCGTTCCCGGCCTGGCGCTTGGCCAGGCGTTCGGGCGGCAGGGCTGCTTCGCAGCCGGATGCTGCTGGGGCAAACCGACCGACCTTTTCTGGGGCGTGCATTTTACCGAAGCAGGCCATGAATATACCGGCGTGCCGATGTATGGACCCGAAGGCAACGCCCTTTATCTGCATCCGACGCAGCTTATCGAGTCCTTCACGATGCTGCTCGTATTCGGACTGCTCGTGCTACTCCATCGAAAAAAGAGATTCGACGGCCAGGTCCTTATCGCGTACGGCATCATTTATTCCGTCTTCCGATTCTGCATCGAGTTCCTGCGTGCCGACCCGCGCGGGGATCTTTTTGGTCTCACTACAATGACGGGGCTGTCGACTTCGCAGCTTGTCAGTTTGGTGGTCGCGGCGGCGTCGATAATTTTCATGATAATGCGGCTTCGTTCGACGCCGCAGGCAGAAGCAGGACCGGTGGGAAGTGTGCCCAGTGTTTGATTCGGAGCGCAAATGATAAGGTGAAGAACACACTCCCTAACCGGTCGTGTTTCTGCCTATGTCGACAGCAGCTGAAGAATCTCCATCCTCAATCCTACATCCTTCATCCGACGATGCGGGCAAACGCCTGGATGCGTTCCTTACAGAAAAAGTAGAAGGCTGGTCGCGCTCTCGGCTGCAACGCTTGATCGAGAACGGGGATGTGCTCGTCAATCAGAAAGAGGCAAAACCGTCGTACAAACTTAAGCTCGACGACGAGATCGATATCGACCTTACCGAAGAGCCGGCGGCGAGATTCGAACCTGAGAATATTCCCCTCGGCATCGTCTTCGAAGACGAGTATCTCGCTGTCATTAATAAGCCGGCCGGCATGATCGTCCATCCGGGCTCGGGCGTCACCTCTGGTACGTTGGCGAACGCGATCGCGTGGCATTTCCGCGCAAACTCTCCGCCTCACCAAGAAGGAGTGCCGACGGCTTCCGCTGGCGCGGTGCCGCCCGAAGGCGAGACTCAAACCGCGAATCGAGTCGGAATCGTTCATCGGCTCGACAAAGACACATCCGGATTGATCATCGTCGCCAAGGATGAACAGGCGCACGAATTACTTGCCGAGCAATTCCGCTCACGCGAGGTTTATAAATCCTACGTAGCGCTCGTGCACGGGAGTCCACGCGAGAACTCCGGCACCATCGACCGCCCGATCGCCCGCGACCGCTGGCACCGGACAAAGATGACCGTCGCGGCGAACGGCCGCAGTGCCTTGTCGATCTGGAAGGTGCGGCAGCGGTTCGAAAAATTTGCTTTGCTTGACGTTGAGATCAAGACGGGACGCACCCACCAGATCCGTGTCCATCTCGCATCCATCAACCATCCCGTCGTCGGCGACATCACCTACAACGAAGGCCGCGATAACACGATCGCGGACTCCGACATAAAAAGAGCGGTCGAGAAACTCAACCGCTTTTTCCTTCATGCTGAAAAGCTAAGATTCAAACACCCCGTAACCGGCGCCCTTATCGACCTCGTGCAGAGCCTTCCAGGCGAGCTCGAAGAATTGTTGAGCACACTGCGATAAGAAATTGCAGTTCCGCTGTCATCGTCCCTGCGAGACGCATGCACCGCCGTTTTTAAGACACTCGAACTGCGTTACAAAGTGACTTTCGCCCGCTAGCGGCTGACCGTCGGCCTGCTTGACGTAGACGAGAAACGCGTCCGCCGTGATCCCGCCGCGCTCCGGATGCTGAATAACCTTCGCGACCGCATACGGGGCGTTGTCGTTGCCGCGCAAAGTAACGAGCCCGTCCTGGACAAGGCTCCCGAGTTCGGCGGAGGTTCGGATGATCGGCGTGCCGTCGATCGAGGTGCCGTTGCGTTGGGCGAGCATGTTGAGAACCTTCTGGCCGCTTCTCGATATGTTGCCGCTGAACTCGACAATGATCACCTGGGCGATCCCGATCGGGTTGATCTGAAAGTAAAAGCTGTCGACCGGGATCAACGCAGCCTGCCGGTCCGTGTCTCGCACAAACGCGCTCGGGAAAATATATAGCGGGTAGGTCTTCGCCGCTTTGACGGCCGCCGCACCCGACTCGTTGGGAATAAAGCTTTCCTTGCTTGCGGAAGCGTAGTAGTTCCAGTAAATGGGGCTGCCGTCGGCGGCGTAAGCCGGGAATGTTTCGGTGATCCGGACATTGCTGTAGGTCCCGGTGTCCTCGGGCGAGTCAAAAACGGACCGCCCGTCGGCGCCGTTCTTTCGATCAAAAAGTGTCTCGGTCACGATGCCGTTCGTCTTGTAGAAGTCGTTGCTGAAATCGAAAGGACGCAGCTCTTCGGACAACTGTTGAGCGTTCGCCGGGACGAACGATAGAACTGAAAAGATAGAAACGGTTAGCGCGAGAAAAAATGATCTACGTAGCATGATAAAAACCCTCCCCTGTTCGTTCTTTGGATTGGGAACGAAGCATGTTCCCTTGCAGAGACAGTGCATGTCGGAAACTATAAAAGACAGCCGGTGAAAAATAATTTTGCCCGCGCGAGGTCGTCTTGGGACAGGGGATGGTTTCCGCTCCGTTAGGAGTGAAATGTTTGTAGAAAGCGGGCGTCCAATTGCCTCGCGCTCCAGTCGGAACCGTATGTTGATTTCGCCTTGCCGGAGCGGGCCAGCTCCTTCGCCGTCGGTTCTGCAAACGTGTCGCTCCTGACGGAACCGGGAACGTGTCTCGATTCAGAAATCGAGATCGGTTCGCGACGTACGAGCATGAGTAGGGACTGTGTCTGGTCTGTGGAATAATCTTCGAAACAGAAATGGGCGTCCTCGCTGCTGCTGCCGCTCGGGTCTCCGCCCTCAAAATCAAAATATGAAAATAGTTCTCGTCGGCCTTTTCGTATTGGCCTTCTTCTCTTGCCCCAGCGCCGCTCAGTCTGATTCCATCAACATCATTCCCAAGCCGCGGTCCGCGGCGACGGGGAGTGGAGGCTTTACCGTCAACAGCGAGACGAAGATCGTCGCCCGCGACAAAGCGAGCAAGCGAAATGCTGCGATCTTGTCTGCATATTTGCAGTCGCACTACGGCGCAAAACTTAAGACGGTCTCGAAGCCGGAAAGTGCAAATGCGATCGTTTTCACCGGAGCGAATACCGGCACGGGCGAATACGACCTGGCCGTAGAAAAAGATCTCATCCGCATTTCCGGAGCCGAGAACGGACAGTTTTACGCGATCCAAACATTGATGCAGCTTGCGCCCGTCGGCGGCTCTACGTTTTCGGTGCCGTCGATCAACATCTCCGACGCACCACGATTCGCCTATCGGGGAATGCATCTCGATGTCGCGCGGCATTTCGAACCGGTCGAGTTCGTGAAAAAGTTCATCGACCTCATGTCGCAGTACAAGTTCAATTACTTTCACTGGCATCTGACGGACGATCAGGGCTGGCGGATCCCGATCAAAAAATATCCGAAGCTGACCGAGATCGGGTCGACGCGCCCCGAGACTGTGAAAGAACGAAACCTGACGCCGTACATCGGTGACGGAATTCCGCACGGCGGATTCTATACACGTGAACAGATCAAAGACGTCATCGCTTACGCGAAGGAGCGACACATCACCGTCGTTCCCGAGATCGAATTGCCCGGCCACGCCTCGGCGGCGCTCGCGGCGTATCCGCAATACGGCTGCAAGCCGGATTACAAATTCAAAGTTCAGACGACGTGGGGAATTTTCAAAGAGGTCTATTGCCCGACCGATGAAACGTTCAAATTTCTCGAGGACGTGCTCGAAGAAACTATCAAACTGTTTCCCGACTCGCCGTACGTGCACATCGGCGGGGACGAAGTTCTAAAAGATCATTGGAAAGAATCAACGTTCGTTCAGGCGCTCAAGCAAAAAGAAAATTTGAAAGACGAGCACGAGGTTCAAAGTTATTTCGTCCGCCGCATCGAGAAGTTCATCAACTCGAAAGGGAAGAAAATAATTGGCTGGGACGAGATCCTCGAAGGCGGCGTCGCTCCCAACGCGACCATTATGTCGTGGCGCGGAATGAAGGGCGGGATCGAAGCGGCGAAAGCGAAACACGAAGTGATCATGACCCCGAACGACTATGTTTATTTCGATTACGGCCAGGGCGATCCCGCGTACGAGCCGCTCAACATCGGCAGCTATGTCCCGCTGTCAAAAGTTTATTCGTTCGATCCGGTGCCGAAAGAACTCACAGCGGACGAAGCGAAATACATTATCGGCGGCCAGGCGAACATCTGGACGGAGTATATAAAGACGCCGCAACAGGTTGAATACATGGCGTTCCCGCGCATGCTCGCGCTGGCGGAATCTTTATGGTCGCGTCCCGAAGACAAAAACTTCGACGACTTCACCGCCCGCCTGCGTGCGCACCTGCCGCGGCTCGACGTACAGAACGTGAACTACCGCATTCCCGAACCCGGCGGCTTGAAGAATGTTTTGACTCAAGACGAGAAGGCCGTAATCGAGCTCAAGCCCGCACCCGGGACGCGCGTGCATTACACGATCGACGGGAAGGTTCCGGACATCACCTCGCCAATTTACGAGAAGCCGATCGAGATCGCACTCAAGGAGCGCGAGGTCGTGACGCTGAAGACGATAGTTGTTAATTCGGCAGTTCGGAAAAGCTCGGTCTACGCGGCCACGATAGTCCGTGATCGGTTTCGTGATCCCGCTATGCCGGCACAGACCACAGCCGGTCTCAACTATGAGCTCTTCATCCCGCGTGGCGACGGCTCTGGCGAGGGAGAGCGAAAATCCGGCGAAACGAAAACCCTCAATCTGAATCAGTTCACGAACCAGGGCCTCGATTTGAAACAGCCGTTTGCCGTCACGTTCGACGGATACTTCGGCGTGAAGGCCGATGGTCTGTACGAGATCCAAGTGGATTCGACGTGGGACGCGACGGTCGTTCTCGCCGGTGAGATGATCATCGACGACACCGGTACCAAGGACCGCAAAGTTAAGTCGGCGATCATCCCTTTAAAAGCCGGCGTCCACAAGATCTCGATCCGTTACAACCATCGTGGCGGAGACGCGGGATTTAGATTTAGGTCGGGACTAAAGGGGCAGGGGCTGACGCAGGGCGGAGAGTTTAGTCACTGATACGGTTTTGCAACTAGTAAGAGCGGGGGCAAGCCGCCCTTCCCGACCTGCGAATGTTGTTGCATCGGCGTCGCAAAATTATGTCCCATTTTGTTTTTGTAACTGGCTCATCGTGACAAATTCGCAGGTCGGGAAGGGCGGCTTGCCCCGCTCTTTCTCTTAACCACATCATGAAACTTCAAGCGATACTTCTCACCCTCATCCTTACAGCATCGGCCTTTCCCCAAACCCGCGACTTCACCCGATGGGTAAATCCGTTCATCGGAACCGGCGGCCACGGCCACACATTTCCCGGCGCGACTTTGCCGTTCGGGATGGTTCAACTTTCACCCGATACCCGCGGCGACAACTGGGACGGATCCTCCGGTTATCACTATAGCGACGACGTCATCTTCGGTTTCTCGCACACGCATTTGAGTGGAACGGGAATTCCGGATGGGTGCGATATTTTGTTCATGCCGGAACTCGATGGTCCGATGCTTTTCCGTTGGCCCGGCGAAGGTTCGGTAGAGGGAGCCGGTTCGAAATTCTCTCACGCTAACGAACGCGCTGAGCCGGGATACTACCGCGTTAGGCTGGACGATGGGATCTTGGCCGAGTTAACGGCCACGAAACGCGTCGGATTTCACCGATACACTTTTCCAAAACCGTCAGGAGCGCCTTATGCGAACATCTCACTTAATCTAAGGTGGCGCGACCGCGCACTGGATACGATGATCAAGTCCGTCGGAGAGCAGCAGATCGAGGGTTACCGGCGTTCGAGCTCCTGGGCTAAGAATCAAACGGTTTACTTTGTCGCGGAATTCTCCAAGCCGTTCAAAGAAATAATCGGTTCCACCAGTGAGACGCCCGAAGGACTGGACCACATTCGCAGATTTAAACGCGGCCTTCTATTCGACGCACCAAACGGCGTCGAGGTTTTGGTCAAAGTGGCGATCTCCTACGTCTCTATCGAAGGAGCACGCAGAAATCTCGCCGCGGAACTCCCCGGCTGGGATTTCGATAAAGTTCGCGGCGATACGAAAGCGGCGTGGAACAAAGAGCTGTCGAAGATCGAAGTCTCGGGTGGAACGGACGAACAAACGACAAACTTCTACACGGCGCTTTATCACACGATGATTCACCCGAACGTCTTCAATGACGTGGACGGAAGTTATCGGGGACATGACGGGAAGACACACGTTTTGGATCCGGCCGCTTTGAGTTCCGCCGTTCGGAGTCCCGGCTTTAGCCGGCCCCCCGCGGCGAAGAAGCCGCCTGAAGGC
>DATLCA010000186.1:0-10653 GCA_035526605.1 Pyrinomonadaceae bacterium
CTTCGCGACCGAGACGCTAATGTGAGAAGGATATTTCGCTGAGTGATATACCTTCTGCGTCGCGGATTGGTAATCGCCTTCTTCCGCTCGCAGAATGTTCGGGACGAACTTTTGCGGGTTGCGGTTGTAGAGCGGGAACCAAGTGCTCTGGACCTGCACCATAATCCGATGTCCCTTCTTGAAGGTGTAATCGTTGCCGCGCATGTTGATAGTATATTCATTCACCGCGTTCGGCTTGAGGGCCTCGGGCTTTTCAAAGCTCTTCAGATAACGCCCCCGGAAGATCTCGCTCGCGACCATCAATTCATAGTTCGCCATTTTCGGATCGGCGGGATATTCCGTCGGATAAACATCAACGAGCTTCACCACCCAGTCGCTGTCGGTCCCACTTGTCGATGCAAAAAGATCGGCGGCGATGTCGCCGGTGATTGTCACGTCTTCCGTCAGGTTATCCGACTTCCACAAAAGAACGTCTTTTCGATCTGCCAGGAAGCTCTGGTCGTCTACGAGCCACGTGTACCATGTCGAGCCCGGGCCGTACGTTGTCAGGATCGGGCGCTTGCGATACGAAACCGGCTTCGCAGGATCGGAAACGTAACTGTCAAAAGCCTCGCCGCTCGCCGTCGGTTTTTCAAATGAAAGCTTACCGCTCGCCTGAAGATAGATGCCTTGCTTTTGAAAGTTTCCGGCCGGTGTCCACGAATCGTAAGCCATCCACTTGTTGGTGCCCGAGCGGTAGATCGACGCTTCGGGTAGATTCAGCGTACCTTTCCCTTTCAAGTGGTACGCAAAAAACGGAGCCTGGATTTCGCGTCGGAAATAGTTTCCCGTGTCGCTTCCGAAATCCACAGCCGCAAGCCGACGACCGCGGCCGCCCCAACCGCCATGATTCCATGGGCCCATCACAAGATTTACCTGATGGTCGGTATCCGTTTTCTCGAGCGCTTTGTAGATGGCCAACGGGCCATACATGTCTTCCTGGTCCCACCATCCGCCGACGATAAGGGTTGGGACACTCGTGTCTTTTAGATAAAGATTCGCGGCCCGGGCCTTCCAGTATTCGTCATATGACGGATGCTCGAGAAACGCCTTCCAGGAATGCGACTTGGTCGCGAGGTCGGCCGCGAGATCGGGCATCTTCGCATTCAGATACCAATCGAAAAGATCCGGGTCCTTGAACTCGACATCCCCGCCCTTCTTCGCAGACTCTAACGGGACGGCCCACTGGTGCGCGTAAGTTTGGCGAAGGGCTCCGTGGTGCGAGAAGTCGTCGCCCATCCAAAGATCCGTGACCGGGGCCTGCGGCGAGGAAGCTTTGAGCGCCGGGTGCGGGTCCAGGAGCGCAACCTCCGCCAGCCAACCGCCGTACGACACGCCTACTATTCCTACGCGGCCGTTGTTCTTCGGGACGTTCTTCAACAGGTACTCGATCGTGTCGTAGGTGTCGGTGCTTTCGTCGATCGATTTCGGATCGCGCTTGTCGCGGGGCGGACGAAGCATCTCGAACTTGCCTTCGGAGTCCTCGCGTCCGCGGATGTCTTGAAATACAAAAACGTAACGTTCATGTGCAAGTTCGGCCCTACCTCCGTTGAGTCTCGCCGACGTCCACCCGGCGACGCCGTACGGCGTTCGCTCCAGCAGCACCGGGAGATTCTCTGTTTGATTTTCGGGAGTGAGGATTATCGTAAACAGCTTTACGCCGTCACGCATCGGGATCATGGCTTCGGTTCGCGTATACGTTATGCGGGTATCTTTCGCGGGCACGTCAGCGATACGTTTGGTTTGATACCGTTGACCGCCCTGCCGCCAGGTCATTCCGGTCACGCGCCCCGATGCATCGCGGACAAACTCCGCATCGGCCGGAATTACTTTAAGAAAGAATTTATTCTCGGCGCTAGGGAAGATCTCGATGCGATCCTGGTTTGTCGTTTGGAGGTAGAACTTGTCGCCTTCGCGAAAAAACGAAAAGATCGTCCCGCCCAGGTTGGCCGCGTCCTCGTATTGACCGACGTACGGATCGAACGCCGTCTCAGCGATCTTGATTTCGACCTGCGTCGGCTGAGTGGCCGGCTGCTGCGCGTGGAGGATGGAACCGAAGGCCACAAAAAGCGCCAGATGGACGATTGAAAATGATTTGCGAGTACTCATACGATTCTAATTCGAGAAGTAGAACTGATATTTTTGCGCCTGGCTGTTTCGCCCTACATTGAAGCTTCAAGTTTCCCACGCCGGAAACAGAAAGGAGAAAAGCAGCAAGCCTTCCTCCTTTCAGCGAGTTTCCCTTACATTAACCGTCGCCTTTTTTACCTTTCCGCTTTTTGCCCTCGGGGGCTTCGGACGGCGGCGGTTCGGGATTACGCGCGGGCGGCTGCGTGATGACCGGTTTCGTCACGGGAGGATTATCGCTCCCCGGGCTTGTTTTTGGTAAATCAGGGTCCCCCGCGGGAGCGTCGCTCCCGCCGCTTGG
Source organism: Pyrinomonadaceae bacterium (assembly GCA_035526605.1). Taxonomy (GTDB): domain Bacteria; phylum Acidobacteriota; class Blastocatellia; order Pyrinomonadales; family Pyrinomonadaceae; genus OLB17. Next base: position 2,468 of record DATLCA010000186.1, read on the forward strand.
GGTCCCCGGATCGGCACCGGCACCTTTCGAAGTATTTCCACCGCTGGAAAACACGGCACCCGATTTGATAGCGGCTTGATCCGCCTTTTCCAGTTTTTCCAACTCTTCGCGCTTGTTCCTCTCGATCAATGTTTTGATTTCGTTCGGTATCGGCGGCGGACTCTCGAAAGTTTCTTTTGGTCTATCCTTCATGAACGGATTCATGAAGGCATTGAAGTACGGCAATGCCCCGTGGCCGCCTGTCATGTAGGAGCCGAGATTTTCTTTCTTCTCGGGATTTCCCATCCAGACGCCGGTCACGTACGTCGGCGTGTACCCCACAAACCAGACATCGGTGTGATCGTTAACGGTACCTGTTTTTCCGGCGACCGGCTGGCCACCAGCCTGAGCTCCGGCTGCGGTTCCGCCCGGCCCGGTCACCCCGCGCATCATCTCGACCATCGTCAACGCTACGTATTCGCTCGTAACTTTTGACGTCGTGTTCTTCCACTCCTCGAGCAGCGTACCGTCGCGGCTATAAACTTTGCGGATCATGTGCGGCGTAACGCGGATGCCTTTGTTCGGAAATGCGGAATATGCTGACGTCATCTCCCACAGCGACGCTTCGCTGGCGCCGAGGGCCGACGGTAGGCTCGGAGCCATCGGATTTGTGATCCCGAATCTTCTAACCATCTGCCCGCCTGCCTGAATGCCGACCTGTTCCAGTAGGTGGACCGCTGCAAGATTGTAGGATTTCGCCAAAGCGATCTTCATCGGAACATTCGGATGGCTGGTGCTACCGTCATAATTGTGCGGCATCCATCCGCCACGCTTTATGGGGGCGCCGCTCACTAGCATGTCCGGAGTCATTCCGTCTTCGACCGCCGCCGTGTAGATGAACGGCTTGTATGCGGAACCTGTTTGCCTGAGTCCCTGCGTCGCGTTATTAAATCTGTTCGTGTGAAAATCGTAACCGCCAACCATGCATACCACTTCGCCCGTGTGAGCATTGAGCGACAGCAGAGCGGCCTGGATCTCGGGCACCTGAGACAATTCAACCTGTAATATCTGGTTCTCATTGTCCACTTTCTTTACTAAGAATTCAGGGAGAAATCCGACCTTCAGTTCTTCGCGCGGATGCTTCCCGCTCTTGCCCATATCGGCCGCGGTCACGACCGCCTTGAACTTACCGAAACGCACGCCGACCTCGTCGGAGCCCGGATTCACTTTCACGACGAGGCCTTTTATGTATTCGCCTTCCTCGTAATCGTCGCCGTACCAGTCCGCGTGCTTGTACGACCCGAGTTTATTTTCGATCTCCTTCGGGTCGGTGAGCGGCTGATTTTCGGCGTCGACGAGGATGTTCTGGTAATCGGAACGCCAGCGTCGTCCCTTGTCGAAAGTGCGCAGTCGCTCACGAATAACCTTCGTCGCGATCTTCTGCGCCTCGACGTTGATGGACGTGTAAACCTTCAGTCCGCCTTGGGCAACACGCGTCGTGTACTCGTCTTCCAGATAGCGGCGGATCTCCTCGACGGGATAATCCCACGCGGTCGATTTGGGAAGCGATTGATAATAAGCCGTGTCCGCAAGCGTGATCGGTTTCGCCTTCGCGGCGCTGACGGCCGACTGGGAATAGCGATCGGGAAAATACTTTGCCATCTGATCGAGAACGATGTCGCGACGCATCTTCGCCTTCTCTATATTTCGGGTTGGCGAGTACTCTGGCGATTTCGGAATGGCGGCAAGCAGGGCCGCTTCCTCGAGGCTCAATTCTTTCAGCGGCTTTCCGAAATAAGTTCTCGCGCCGGCTTCGAAACCGTAGGCACCGGCGCCGAGAAAAACGTAGTTCATGTACATCTCGAGTATCTGCCGCTTCGTGTAGAGACGCTCGATTTGCAATGCTACCGCCCACTCATTCACCTTGCGCGAATAAGTCTGGTCCTTGTAAAGGAAAAGATTTTTCGCCAACTGCTGCGTTATCGTCGAGCCGCCCTCGAGGCGCCCGCCGGTCAGATTCTTAACGACGACTCCGGCGATCCGGTATGGGTCGATACCGATGTGATCGTAAAAGCGGTTGTCTTCGATCGCGATCAGCGCGTCTTCCACATTCTGAGGGATGTCCTGCTCCCTTATCGGGATGCGCTTTTCTATCGCGAACTCCGCGAGAACGGTCTCGCCGTCATCGGCGTAGATGGTTGTGACCTGAGGCGGGCGATAAGTCGCTAGCGCCGAAACTTCGACCGAGTAACGAGAGTTGTTCAGGTAGTAGGAAAACAGGATCCCGCTCAGAGCCCCCGCCGCGACCGCAAGCAGCAGAGACATCGCAAGCCATGAAAATTTGAATGACCAACTCCGATCCGCGGCAACCGATCTGACTTCCCGCTCGACAATTTTTCTTTCTCTCGCCATAACTACTCTGAAAGAATTATAAATGAAGGATGAGGGATGAATTTAGCCTTCCGCCTTCATCCCTCATCCTTCATCCTTTAATTAACAAATCTCCGCATCTTAACGCTGACGACAAAACCTATCGCGATGAATGTCGACAGGATCGCCGAAAGTCCGGCGCTCATCAATGGCAGCGGCACGCCGATCACTGGAAGAAATCCGAGCGCCATACCGACGTTGATAAATATCTGAAACACCATTGCCGTCGTAATGGCCATTATAACAAGCATGCCGGGCCGTTCCGAGGCGGAGCGAGCTCCGGCGATCAGCCGTGAGAGCAGGAGGGCATATGCGATCAGCAGTGACACGCATCCGATAAAGCCGGTGTTTTCCGCCGTCACTGCGAAGATGAAATCTGTCTGCGGCTCGGGCAGAAACTTCAGCACGCTCTGCGATGTTTCGGGATCTCCCTTTATGCCCGAAAGACCGCCTTTGCCGACGGTGATGATCGACTGCATCGTGTGATAGCCGTACCCTTTCGGATCGACGCTTTCCGGATCGAGAACCGCGTTGATGCGCTCCTGCTGATACCGTTTGATGGCGCCGCTCTTCACTCCAAGATAGTAGCTGCCAGGAATGAATACCGCCGCAGCGACGAGCACGATCACGACATAGCGAATCTGGATCGAGGACAAAAACAATACTGCCGCGAGGATCGGAAAATACGTTATCGCCTGACCGGCGTCGGGCTCGAGCATGATCAGTCCGACGGGTCCCGCGAGTATCGCGCCGCCGATTATGATCTCTCGTATGCTCAGCGCTCCGGACTTCCGCGCACCGAAATACTTCGCAAGCATGAGGACCGTCGGGATCTTTACGAACTCCGAAGGTTGGAATTGACCGACGACCGGCAGCTTAAGCCAAGCCTGCTGGCCGTTCACTTCGACGCCGAGCGGGGACAGAACGAGTGCCAGCAAGATCAGACCGAAACCGTAGAAGAACGGAGCCAGCTCGATGATGCGGCGGTAATCGCTGAACGCGACGACGAGGAACGCGACGATCGCGATGCATAACCCGATCGCCTGCTTTGTCCAGTAACTCTCCGTCGGCAAGGCGTTATGAATCTGCCAGATCCCAAAGCCCGCGATCGCAATGGCCAGAAAGGTGGTTAGCCAGTCAAAGTCGCGCAGATCTCGTTTTTCGATTATTGCTACCATTCGATGTACGGCAGGCTGTTAGCCTGTCGGACAGACTGGAAAGTCTGTCCTACTTCTTCGGGTCCTACCTTTTCGCCACGAGGTTCGGATCCGTCGGCGGAACAAACCCCTTCTTGGCCAGATACGCCTCATAGACCCCCTTCACTGCGGGCGCCGCATTCGCGCCGCCGAAGCCGGAGTTTTCGATAAGGCCGATAACGGCGATCTCGGGTTTGAAGGCCGGAGCGAAGCTGACGAACCAGGCATGGTCCTTGTTTGCACCAACGTCCTTCCCGAGCTCGGCGACCTGGGCGGTCCCCGTTTTACCGGCGATCTCAAACCCCGGAATTCGGATGCCCGCACCGGTGCCTCCACCGTTCACGACCCCCCACATGCCTTTCACGACCACGTCGTTTTGCTCGGGCGTCATCTCGATCACCTTCGGCTCCGGATGCTGAAACCCAAAAGCATCGCGTGCAGGCACAAAAGTCAGATCCGTCTCTTCACCGACCGGACCGATCGCGCGAAACTCTTTCAGGAAGTGCGGCGTGTACATGAGGCCTTTCATGCCGACGCTCGACACCGCACGGAGCATGGCGATCGGCGTGATAACGACCGTGTCCTGGCCCACCGACGCATAGACCGTTCGGATGTCGCTCCAGCGGCCTTCGCGTTTTTCGACGATCGGCTTCCAACTCTTCGGGGTCTGACTTACCTTTTCGTTAGGTAGATCGATGCCGGTGCGTTTGTCGTATTCGAAGGTCTCCACCATTTTGATCAGCCCTTCGATCTTCATCTTCAGCGCGAGATGGTAGTAGTAACCGTCGCACGAATGCGTGATGGCGTAGTCGAGCGGTGGCGACCCATGGCTGCCCATGCAGCGAGTAAACTTAGTACCGATCGTGATTCCGCCGCCGCACAACACGTGCGAGTCCTTGACCGTGATCACTCCCTGCTGGAGCGCCGCGACGGATTCGGGGATCTTCCAGGTCGAGCCCGGCGGATAGCGCCCTTGAATTGCGCGATTGTAGAGCGGGCGTTTTTCATCCTGCCAGTATGCGGCGATCTGCTTTCTGCCCTCCGGCGTCTTGCTGCCCTGTACAAAAATATTCGGATCGAATGACGGGAGAGACGCCATCGCGAGCATCTCGCCGTTGTTCGGGTCCATCGCGATAATCGTTCCGCGCTTGGTGGATGAGTTGGCCAACTGCTGCTCGGCCGCGGTCTGCAAGTCGAGGTCGATCGTCGACACCATGTCCTGCCCCGCCTGTGCGGGCACGACGCCGATCTCGCTTTGAACGCGCCCGCGGCTGTCGACGATCACTTTCCGGTAACCCGGTTTGCCGCGCAAAAACTCATCGTAGTATTGTTCGAGCCCGCCCTTACCGATTATGTCGCCGGGCTTTAGCCCCTTATCTTTCCACTCGTCGCTTTCAAGCTGCTTCGGACTGATCTCGCCGACGTAGCCGAGAACATGCGCGAGCTGAGTGCCTAACGGATAAAAACGCTGCGGCTGATTTTCCACTCGAAGCTCGGGGAATTCCAGCGAGTGTGACTCCACCCACGAGATGTCCTGGATGGTCGCATTTTCTTTCAAGACCATCGTCTCGAACTCGTTCTGTTTCTTGATCAGGTCCAGGCGTTCGACGACGAAGCTCGGATCGAGGTTCAAACCATCGGCGTATTCTTCGACCCGCGACGTCACGTCGATTTTCTTGATCGGCTCGTTCGAGAGAACGACGTTCCAAGTCGGCCGCGAGTCAACAAGGATCTTTCCGTTGCGGTCGAAGATCACACCCCGCGGCGCGGGTATCGGGATGTGCCGGATGCGCTGGTTCTCGGCCCGCTCCGCGTAATGCTCGCCTTTTACAACCTGTAAGTAGTAAAGCCGGACGCCGAGGATGCCGAGCAGAACGAACGCGACGATCTGGATCGTAACGATCCGCATGCCGAGATTCTGTGAATACTCGTTTAACTTCATATACAGCTTATTTGCTAAGTCTGATGGGATTTCGGCGCCGCGTCTGGCGTCTCGCGGCAAACACATCGCGTCGTTTCGGCCGCGCTCTCTCGGTCAACACGAAGTCGAGAAGAAGATAGATCATCGTTCCCGCGATCGTCGTACCGATGAGCGTATAAGAGATGGTTACCCCGACGTCCACGCTCGGCTCCTGACCGAGAAGTCGATGGGTGCCGTAGTAGATCAGATCATCCAGCAAACATGCCCCGGCTATGACGGGTATGCGTAGCAAAAGGTTGTCCAGGTAGACCCGCCGTGCGAGCTCGGAAACCATGTATGCTATCAACGTTTTAGAGAACCCGTTAGCACCGAGTAAGCCCCCGCTCAGAGCGTCGACCGCGATGCCCGCGAAGGTCCCGAAAAAGATGGCCTTGATCGAGTTGCGCTGGAGGGCGGCGTAGACGACGATGATGAGCGGAAAATCTATGTAGGCGAGCGGCTCGGCGACGCTTCGCAGGGTCCACTGAAGCAGAACAGCGATTATCAATGCGATTGTGATCTTGAGATTTTCCATCCGCTGCTACTTCTTCTTGGGATCCTTCAGTGCGTTGGGAAGTTTCTGGTCGAACTCAACCTTCGCCGGCGGCTCGTAGAGCAATACCCCGACTTCTTTGATCGAATTGATGCCGGCGCTCGGCCGGATAAAGATCTGGTGCGGCACGGTCGCGGAGCCGGATCTAACTTCCACGATCTCGCCGACCTTTAATCCCGCCGGATAGATTCCATCCTGGCCCGTCGTGTAAACCACCTGGCCGGCCTGCACGTCCGCACTTCCCGAGACGTACTTCATCTCGACCAGATCGCGCTTGCTCGTACCGGCGACCACACCGAGGATGTTCGACGAGCCGATCTCGCCCACTACGCCGCCGACGCCCGACTTATCACGCGTGATCAGATCGAACTGCGCCGTCAACGGGCTCACCGCGGTGACTCTCCCGATAAGACCGCCGTCGCTGACGACCGGCATGTTTATCTTTACGCCGTCGAGACTTCCTCGATTGATGATGGAGGAGTCGAACCAAACGCTCGGGTCACGCCCGATTATGCGCGCCGTCAACACTTTGTATTTGCTGTTCTCTTTTAAATTCAGGAGGGCGCGAAGACGGTCGTTTTCCGCGGTTAGATCTTCTTTACCTTTGATATCCAGCTCGAGCTCCTGGACCTTCTGTTTGAGGATGTCGTTTTCGCTCTGGGCGGATCGAAGGTTCGATATCGAGCTGAAATAATTTGAAAAACCCGAGCTGATGCTTGTCACCGGCGACTGTACAAAGTCGGCCGCAGCCTGAGACCAAACACGGATAATTCGCTGGCCGGAAGTGATCTCGCGGGCGTCGAACGCCATCAACATAAAGTTACCCAAAAGCAGAATTATCACCAGCCAAGGTGTCATCCGCCATACTTCTTGTTGACTACGCTCAACCATTTGTCAGTTGTCAGTTGTCAGTCGTCGGTTGTCAGCATAGATCTGAACTGACCACTGACAAACGGCGACCGACGACTAGTTTCCTGTCATCAATGAATTATCCCACTTGACGCGTTTTAGCAGTTCGATGTCGGAGAGCATTTTTCCGGTGCCCAGAACTACCGAGGAGAGGGGGTCGTCCGCGATCACGACCGGGAGGCCGGTTTCGATCATCAAACGTTTGTCTAGATTTTTGAGAAGAGCTCCGCCACCGGTGAGGACGATTCCCCGTTCGACAATGTCGGCCGACAGCTCGGGCGGGGTGCGTTCGAGGGCGACACGGACGGCGTTGATGATCGTCGAGACCGCGTCCGAAAGAGCTTCGCGGATCTCTTCGTCGGTCATCGTGATCGTCTTCGGAATACCCTCGATCAGATTTCGCCCGCGAACGTCCATCGAAAGCGGCTCTTCCAGCGGGAAGGCGCTGCCGAGCGCGATCTTGATCGCTTCGGAGGTTCGTTCACCGATGAGGAGATTGTACTTGCGTTTGATGTATTGCGTGATCGCTTCGTCCATCTCGTTTCCGGCGACGCGGACCGCGCGCGAATAGACGATGCCCGAAAGCGAGATGACTGCAATGTCGGTCGTTCCGCCGCCGATGTCGACGACCATGTTTCCGTGCGGCTCGGTGATGGGAAGCCCGGCGCCGATCGCGGCCGCCATTGCTTCTTCGACGAGATAAACCTCTGAGGCTTTTGCGCGGTAAGCGGAATCTTCAACCGCACGACGTTCGACCTGGGTGATCTCGGACGGAATGCCGATCACGACGCGGGGCCGTACCCACGATTTGCCGTTGTGTGCCTTGCGGATAAAATGCTGCAGCATCTTTTCCGTAACTTCGAAGTTCGCGATGACGCCGTCTTTCATCGGACGGATCGCGACAATATTGCCGGGCGTGCGGCCGAGCATCTCTTTCGCGTCGCGTCCGACCGCCTCTACCTGGTTCGTTACTTTGTTGATCGCTACGATCGAAGGCTCCGAAACTACGATGCCGCGGCCCTTCGCATACACAAGTGTATTTGCTGTTCCGAGGTCGATGGCGAGGTCGCTCGAAAATAAACTAAACAGTGATTTTAAAGCCATTTTTTAATTCTTATTCTGAATGAAGATTCAGACAGTTCTTGGTTGTTAGAAGAGT
>DATLCA010000187.1:0-13730 GCA_035526605.1 Pyrinomonadaceae bacterium
GATCCGCAGTTTGCGCTCGCGTACATCGGACTCGCGGACTCGTACGCGCTGTTGAATCTTTATGACATCAATCCCCCGCCGGACGCGTACGAGAAAGCAAAAGAGTATGTCCAGCAGTCGCTCGCCATCGACGAGTCGATAGCCGAAGCTCACGCCACTCTCGCGTACGTTAAGTTTTACGGCGAGCGCAATCGCGAGACCGCGGAGCTCGAGTTCCGGCGGGCGATACAACTAAATCCTTCGTCCGCTCAGGCGCACCATTGGTTTGCGATCGTTCTCGCGGCGATGAATGATCGGGTCGAAGCTATCAGTGAAGCCCAGATCGCTGCGCAGCTTGATCCGCGCTCGCCGGCGGTTCGGGCGGCACTGGCGATGACATATTCGTTCAACAGGCAATACGCCGAAGCCATCGCCGAATGTGACGCGGCCAATCAGATGGACAAAACGTTCATGCCGGCGATCAAGGTCCGACGTTGGACCTACGTCGCGATCAAAGATTTCGAAGCGGCCAGATACGCCTTCGAGGAGGAGCTCAGCTACGGCAACGGGTCCGTCGAAGAGCCGGGATGGCGGCTGATACAACTGCAGCTCACGGAGCCGTCTGAAGATCGCTCCGAAAAGCTGAAGCTTCTCGAAGATGCGCTCCGATCCGACCAGGTGCAGCAAAATCACACGGCCTTTGCTTTCGAAGCCGCACTTGCCTACAACGCTTTGGGCGAAACCGCGAGGGCCCTCGATTGGCTGGAGAAGTCCGAGGCCGCCCACAGTCACAGTTTTAATTTCCTCGAAGTCGAACCCCGCATTCAAAACTTAAAAGAAGAGCCGCGATTTAAGAAGCTTCTCGAAAAACTCCGCACGCCGAAGATCGTTTGACCGGCATTCGCCACGGGTGGCAGAATAATACCGCACAGTTCACCTGAAAACTCGCGCAGTTTTTAATGGATCAGTTCGAAGAAATTCCTGCCAACTCGATGATCGGCCGCCGCATAGGTGTGTACCGGCTCGAAGAGGAAGTTGGTCGCGGAGGCATGGGCGTCGTTTATCGTGCCGCGCGCGTGGACGGCGAGTTTGACCAAACCGTCGCCGTCAAGCTGATCAAGCGGGGGATGGATACCGATCTCATCCTCAAACGCTTCCGGCGCGAACGTCAGATCACCGCCGCCCTCAATCATCCAAACATCGCGTACTTTTTCGGCGGCGGCTCCACCGACGACGGGCTTCCTTACTTCGTGATGGAATTTATCGTCGGACGCCCGCTCTACAAATACTGCGACGAGAACCGTCTAGGCCTGAAGGACCGGCTCGCTGTCTTCCGGCAAATCTGCTGGGCCGTGCAGGCCGCGCACGACATCCAGGTCGTCCATAGAGATTTAAAGCCGTCGAACATCATGGTCACGGCGACGGGAAAGCCGAAGCTGCTGGACTTCGGTATCGCGAAGGCACTCGACCCCGACCTCATGTCGACCGACGACGTCCCGACGGCGACGCAGCTGCGTGCGATGACGCCCGAGTACGCATCGCCGGAGCAGATCAATGGGGAGCCGGTCGGGTCCGCGTCAGATATTTACTCGTTGGGCGTAATTCTTTACGAGCTACTGACCGGCCATCGGCCGTACCGGCTGAGACGAAAGATCGCGGACGAAGTGGCGCGAGTGATCCGCGAGGAGGAGCCGACGAATCCGAGTGGAAGTTTGACGCACGATGAAGTTCTTTTGCCGCAGAACGGAAAGGAGCCGACATTGGAGAAAGTCCTGACAGCGCGAAACTCTTCGCTTGAAAAGCTGAAGCGCGAGCTTTCCGGCGACCTCGACCGCATCGTGCTGAAAGCACTCAGAAAGCGCCCAGCGGATCGGTACGAGTCCGCGTCCGATCTCGCCGACGACATTACCAATTTCCTCGAAGGGCGCCCGATCAACGCGGAGTTTTACGTTTCGATGGCGAACATCCCGCGTCCGCGAACCGTCGACAAGCTCTCCGTCGCGATACTGCCCTTCAAGTCGATCGGACAAACGGCGGGCGACACCGGCGACGAATTTATGGGAATCGGCCTCGCCGACGCGCTCATCTCGCGGCTCAGCGGCGTGCAACGCCTCGTCGTCCGGCCGACGAGTTCCGTACTGCCGTTCGTAAACGCCGACCCGATCGAAGCGGCACGCCGGCTCGGTGTAAATTTTATTCTTGACGGAAACGTTCGAATGGCCGGGGGGCGCATTCGCATCTCTGTTCAACTTTTGAACGCTACCGACAACTCTACCCGGTGGGCGAAAACTTTCGACAGCGAGATGACGGACGTCCTCGAGCTCGAAGACACGATCTCGGAGCAGGTGACGACGTCGCTGATCCCGCAGCTCACGACGGAAGAGCGCGCCCGCGTCGAGAAGCGGGGCACCAACAAGCAGGCCGCGTACCAGGCGTACCTTCGGGGGCGCTATTTCTGGAGCAAGTTCACCGATGTCCATCTGAAAAAGATGGTCGAGGCTTTCAACGAGGCTATCGAGATCGATCCAGATTACGCTTTGCCATATATCGGCCTCGCGGATTTCTACACATGGTCGGCGGTGTTTGGCGAAATCCCCTCGCGCGAAGCATTTCCGAAAGCAGTGGCTGCGGCGCGGAGGGCCCTCGAGATCGACGATTCGCTTGGTGAAGCTTACGCGGCTCTCGCCTTCGGCGTTTTCTTGAGCGACTGGAACTGGAACGATGCGGAGTTCCTCGCGAAGAAGGCTATCGAGCTAAGTCCGAATTATGGTTTTGCACACGAGGTCTATTCGAATTATCTCGCCGCTCAGGGCCGGTTTGAGGAAGGCATCGCGGAAATAAAGCTGGCCGAGGAGCTTGACCCGATATCACCGCGCGCGATCCTCATGACGAGCTGGCTCTTGTACCAGTGCCGGCATTTCGAAGAAGCTGTTGCAAGTGCGCGTAAAGCGAATGCGATGCAGCCCGATTTCCCGCAAGGACTTCTCCATCTGGGAAACAGCCTGACCGGCGTTGGGAGATTTGACGAAGCGGTCGCGGTCCTCCGAAACAGCTCGGAGTTGTGGGGCGATTCCGGAATGCCGCGGTACATGCTCGCCCATGCACGTGCCGAATCCGGCGACCTCGAATCAGCGCAAAAAATTCTCGAGAAGATGCTCCAGACCGCCGAAAAGAAACACGTCAAGGCGTATTTCGTCGCCATGTGCTATGTGGCCGTGCGCGATTACGACAAAGCGTTCGAGTGGTTCGAAAAAGCGGTCGAGGAACAAAATGAATGGATGATCTGGTTCGGCACTGAGCCGAAGCTCGACCCGCTCCGGAAAGATCCGCGATACAAAAAACTTGTCGCCGCGACAAACAATCCTTTGGCTTATGCCGACTTGCCCTCTGAGCTTTTCGGGGCGAACACCGGCGAACGGGAGCGGTCGATCGCCGTGCTGCCGTTCAAGTTCATCGGCGGTCACGACTCCGGCTCGAACGAGGACGAATACCTCAGCCTCGGCCTCGCCGACTCGGTCACTATGCGGCTCTCCAACGTGCGCCGTTTTCTTGTACGGCCGACGAGCTCGGTCCTCCCTTTCTCCGGAAAGGATACGGATCCGTTCGAGGCGGGCCGGGCTCTTGGCGTTGAGTTCGTGGTCGACGGCATCATCCGGAAAGTATCGGGACGCATCCGCATCACCGCGCAGTTGTTGAGCGTTGGTGAGGGTTCGACAAAATGGTCGGCCAGTTTTTCCGAAAATTATACGGATGTTCTGGAGCTCGAAGATTCGATCTCCGAGCAGGTCACGCGCCAGCTGCTGCCCCATCTCACCGGCGAAGAAAAACAGAAACTGTCGAAGCGCGGTACCAACAGTGCCGAGGCCCACGACGCATATTTGCAAGGACGCTATTTCTGGAATCAGTTCGTACCGGGTTCATTCCCTAAGGCGAAAGATGCGTTTAGCCGGGCGGTAGAGCTTGATCCGAAGTACGCTCTCGCACATGTCGGCGTCGCCGACTATTACACCTGGGCGTGCATCTACGGAATTGAAAAGCCTGTCGAGGGATTTCCCAAGGTCCTCGAATCCGCGACACGCGCGTTGGAGATCGACCCGTCGCTCGCCGAGGCTTACGCCGCTCTCGGTCTCTATTATTCGAACATGGAGGAGTGGGCAAAGGCGGAAGAATATCTGCGGAAAAGTCTCGAGCTCAATCCGCATTATCCTCTCGCTCATGAATGGCTTGCTGCGGTCCTCGTGGGAACCCGGCGTTTCGAAGAAGGCACATGCGAGATCGTCGTGGCGGAGCGGCTGGATCCTCTTTCGCTTCGTCCAAAAGTCTTATCCGCGTGGACGCTGTATCAGGCGCGCGAGTTCGACCGGGCACTCGAAAAAGGGCGCGAGCTTGAACATCTGAACGCGGATTTTATGCAGACGCATCTCCAGATCGCCAACGTCCTGACCGAGATGGGAGATCAGGACGGAGCGCTCCACCATGCGCGAAAGGCGGCGGAGCTTGAGCCGCAATCGCCGCTTGTTGTCTACGTTCTTTGCTTCGCTTTGGTGCGGGCCGGAAAGGTAGACGACGCCGCGGCTTTGACCGACGGTTGGCGAAAGACCGCTAAAACAAATTACGTCGCGCCGTTTTTCCTCGCGATGTGCGAGGCCGCGGTCGGCAACAAGGAACGCGCCGTCGAACTGTTCGAGGAGGCGCGCCTGGAGAAAAGCGGTTGGATGCTGTGGCTCGGAACCGACTCGAAGCTTGATTCCCTACGGGATTTCCCACCGTTCATCGAGTTGCTGGAGCGGACCGGGCTACCGGTTTAACCGGCGCCGTCTTTGAAGGAGCGGAAATGTTGGGCCGACTCACGACCCCGCCCGTCTGCCACGCCGTCAGCATAACGATCCTTTCGGCCCGTGCTTTACTGACCACACGAAGCTTCCATTTTCCATCTTCAACCGCGCGCGCAATAAACAATGTGCGGAAATGACTTCTTGATTCGACAGAACCGCCGATATTTTCCACCCGAACCTTTCCCGTCGGGTCGATAAGCGAAACCGACACATCCGAGTCCGCGAGGAAAGTCACACCGAGGTTCAGCCCTGCCAGGACCGGAAGTTCCACGTCCTTCGTTTCACCGGTCGCAAGCGCCAACTCCTTCGACCAGGCTTCGGCACCCGACCCCGCCATTCCCGCGCTTGCCGCTCCGTAAAATCGATGTCCTGCGAATTCGTCTTTTGTCGCTGCCTCTGTCGATGCCGATGTGGATTGAAACAGATTCTTCGTCGGCGAATCCGTGTTCATGCTCCATTCGATGTTCTTAAAACTGTCGAGCCAGTGCACATCCGAGCGCACCTCGAGCGGATATTTTCCGGCCGCGTTCGTCACCACGTGTGGCAACACGAAATTACCAAAGTTTTTCCCGTTGGTGAGATCGGTATGGATATCATTCGTGACCGCGTGATCCGCGACGCCGAAGGTAGCGGACGATACCGACACCACGCCGTCATTCCATTCAGCGTTCTTGCACATCACGGGCAAAGACTGCCCGGCAAGTGCGGAGAATTTAACCCCACGGCGATTCGTTACGTGCTGATTGAACAAAGCCACGTTCTCCGGCCGCAGATCCTTGACAGCCTGGACGCGCTCGCCGAAAGCGCTGAACTTCATATCGATCGTGTCCGCGCACTGACTGCCCGCGTTCGGCGTGCCCAGCATGACAAGGTGTTTGACCTGCGGAGCGCCGTCCGGCATTTCCGGCATCTGCCGGTGTACGTAGAGCCGGGATATCAACCCGCCGAGAGAGTGGGCGACGATGTCGACGTGCCAGGCGTTGCTGCTCTCTTGCGCGTACTTTATGTATTTCTCGAGCTCATCCGCATTTTCGTACATCGAGTTGGTCTTGTCCGATGACAAGAACGCTCCGCCGGTATTCAGTTTTCCGTGACCTGGCTCTTCACCTACTGCGTATGCTTTCCACTGATAATTGTGGGTGTCGGTGAGCATGTTCTGGTACAGCGGGATCCACGCGTATGCGTTCGACCATAACCCGTGAACGAGCACTAACGGCTTCGGTGATATGTGCAGAGGTTTCGTCTTCTGGTCTTTCTTTTTCTCGTTCTCGAACAGCTCCGCCCGGATATCGTGAAGCTTCTGTGCCGTGCCGTGTTCGGACCACGCCTGGCCTTCGGTGTTCCACAAGTGCTCAACTTCCCGTTCCTCACCGGCGTCCAGCCTGACTGTTGTTTCACTATCGGCGAGCTGTACCGGCGGCGCGTATGAATTACGGATCCCTCCTGCTCCGTGCAAAAGTTTAACGGTTGCAAACCGGGGCTCGGAAGACATATTGAGAATCTTTGTTTTGATACGGACCCGATTACCGTCGATGGTACCGGTAGTTTCAATAATCTCTTTCCACGAATCGTAATTCGGATAGTCAGGATGTTCGAATTGTAAATCCGTGATGACCAGATCCTGTGGACAGCGGCTGAACCTCCAGGTCGCGGTATATTTGAAACCCGCCACTTTTCCGGTTCCGTCATAACCCCAGGTCTTGAAGCCGGAGATTACGTTCGGATTTTCCGGATCGATCTTGCCGTCGTCGATGCTGACGGAGTCCCTGTGGATCCGGAAAGGGTCGTCAGTCAGCGAATCGCTCGGCTGATTATTTCTCGGCTGACAGAATCCGCTGCGCTTCACGTGCTGCTCGCGCTTCTCGCTCCCCTGAAACTCCGAGAATCCGAGCGAGAAGCTGTACGTTCCGTCGAGCTCGTTTACGATCAAGTTAAACGAGTCCGCCGCACCCTCGTAGTTACCTTTCGTGACACGGTCGTCGTTCCCCTCGACGATCTGCCACCGGCTTGTGTCGCCCCGATTCCCGCACGACTCCCACACTCGGCTCTCGCTCCAGTGCAGATCATTGTCCGTCAACCCGAGAGTTGTCTTAACCGATACATTCTTTGGATCGCTTTTGCCATCGACTATGGCCCGCCCCGTGTATTTGTAATCCCGGCTGGTGCGATGCTTGATCCGGTCCTTCTCCTTCCTGATACCGGCTTCGTCAGACTCCAGCGAATCGTTGAGGGTTTTTGTATAGCTTACGACGCCGCTCCATCCGCCGGGACATCGCTTTTTCGGTACCGGCTTCGGACGGTAGTGGGGATTTCCGGGCGGGACGATAAGAACCTGGGCCGCCGCCGGCATGGCGTTCCAAATAGTGATAACAAGTGCGGCAATGGCAAGTAGTCGATTGCGATACATAAATATGTTGTGGGATTTAGGCTTCCCGTAAAAAACGCGGAATTGGCGACAGGTTTGTATCAGGAAGCTCTTCAGTTCGCGGGCTGCCGATTCTAACGCAGCCCGCGGAACTGGTGAAAGGCTTAACGGGCGGGATTCGCCCAGGTCGTCAGGACGACCTCGGCTTCGCGGTCCGAAGTATTCTCGAGACGCAACTTCCAAGTGGAAGCGCTCGTGGGCTTATCGAAAAAGATCGATCGGAACCACTGCGTCGCCTCCGCGGTCTTTGCCAGATTCTTCCCGATCAGTGCATCCGCGTCATTGAAAAGAGTCGCCGATACATCGGACGGGGCCATGAAGGTAAGTCCGAAGTTTGAAGCGGCGGCGACGGGGATATCGACATCGAGGATTTGCTTCGGTGCGACCGTTATTGATTTTGCAAATGGTGGATCAGACGGTTGGCCGGCTATCCCGAACGAAGGCCGGAAAGTTTTTCCATAACCGCGCGCGTTGTTCCAAGACAATACGTCATCGCGCATCGCTCCGCTAAGATCAGCGGTCGCGGCGCCGATGACGTCGCCGACTTCGGGATTATGATTTCCCTTCGGCCCGATCGCGAGCCGCGGTTTCACGAACGCCGAAAAGTCCGACGTCCCGGTCAGGTCCGTGTGGAGGCTCTTCGATTTTGCGTTGTCTTTGATCTTCCAGATCGCCGACTGCACCGGAACGACGCCGTCGTTCCAGACGACCGACTTGCACATCGTGGGCAGCGGATCGCCCGCCAGGACGGAGAACCTTACGCCCTTTCGATTTACATTTACGCGGTTGAATTCTTCAGCGACATCCTGTCGAAGCTGCCTGACGGCTTCGACGTTCTTTCCGAGAGCTTCGAAAGCTGTGTTCATGACATCCGCACACGGGCTCCCCATATTCGGAGTACCGAGCATTACGAGATGGGCGATCTGCGGCCGTCCGTCGGGCGCGTTGGCGGGCATAAACTGATGAATGTAATGTCGCGTGATCAATCCGCCCATCGAGTGGGCGACGACGTCGACGTGCCACGCGTTCCGGTCTTGCTGCACGTAACGAATATATTTTCCAAGCTGCTGCGAGTTTTCGAATATCGAGTTCGTCGGTGTGGTCGAAAGGAAAGACCCGCCGGTATTCATAATTCCTTTCTCCGGCTTTTCACCGACCGCGAATGCTTTCCAGTCGTAGGAATGTGCGGTCGTCAAAATGTTTTGCCAAGGTGACCATGCCGCGGCGCTGCTCCACAGGCCGTGAACCAGAATCAATGGCTTCGGCGCAACCTTCAAGTTCTTGGTGAGCTCGCCGACCTTCTTCGAATTCTCCTCCAGTTCCGCCTTGATCCGCTGAACGAGCCGCGGCCGGCCGTCGTCGAACCATGCGTAGCCGGACGAATCCCAAACCATCTCCACTTCCTTTTCCTCACCCGGGTCGACGCGGACGGATATTACGGTGTCGTCCAACGGCGCGTCCGGCTTAGCTCCGTCCCACTTGTCACCTTTGTAAGTTTCTTTGAATTTGATTTCGGCGTACTTGGTCTCGCCGGAGGTATTGAGGACGGTCGCCTTTACCTTTACCAGATTGCCGTCGACGGTGCCCGTCTGTTCCTGAATGCTCTTCCAGGCATCCCAATCCGGCCACTTCATGTCCTCAAATTTTAGATCCGTAAGACGCAGCGGCGCCCCGCACTTCTGCAAATTCCACTCGATCGTTTCCGTAACATTTTGCCAGGTATTTTCGAAAGAGCCGGCGATATGATTCGGGTCCGCCGGATCGATCCGGTGCGCACCCGAGCTCGTCAGCGAGTTTCCATCGATCGACGTCTGCGTGGGCGGCAGCGTCAACGACTTCCCTTCCTTTTGCGTGCACTGTCCGCTGAACTCCGAGCTTTGCGACCCGGTAGTCTCGCCCTTGATCTGCGGGAGGCCCACACTTACCGTGTAGGTTCCATCCTCGTTTACGCCGATATTCACATTCGCGTCCGCTTTCTCTGAGCCCGTGGTTTTCGTCTTCGATTTCGACGTGCCGCGCATCTCCTTCCAAGTCTTCCCGCGGTCGCATGAGTTGAGTTCGACGGCGTCTACGGTTTCGGTCGAAGTGAGGTTGTGATTGATCGACGCGACGGGGCCCTTTCCGGGAACGTCCGTGACAACGACCCGGGCATTGTACTCGTACTTCATTTCCCAGTTCCGCGAATCATATCCGCGTCCCGACACCCGCTCGACTTTCTTCTGGTCGGAATTTGCCTGCGTCCGTGTGTACGTCACGGTGCCCGTCCATGCACCCGAGCACTTCGGTGCGGCTCCGGCCTTGCTGGCAGCGGTCGCGGGCCCCTTACGTTGGGCAAGGACGGGCGTGGCCAAGTTGATGCAGGCAGCTACGACAAGAATTTGTGTGAAGAAGGTTAGAACCGATCTCATTAGTTTTCTCCGGCGGTGGAAATGATGTCTCGAACTTCCACGCGTAAGAATCTCGGGCCGCGTATCAAAAAAAGTAGCCGGCGTTATGCCGGCTACTTTAGTTGCACTCCTCTATTTTTATCGCTTATTGCCTACTGGCTACGGCGCACCGCTCACGGCTCGCCTACGCCTTCACCGCTTCCACAATGCTCATCAGTCCGTTCGTCGGGATGATGCGGCTCAAACGGAATCCGGAATCGCTGAGGAGTTGCTCGAATTCGGCAGGGGTTCGCTCTACACCGCCCGGTGACATCAGCATTTCCAGATCCATGATCTTGCTGAAGTGCGGGACATTTCCCTCGGGCACGACCACCTCGATGATCAACACCTTCGCGTCGTCCGGCATGTTCGCACGGATGTTCCGAAGTATCTTCTGATTGTTGTCGTCGTACCAGTCGTGAATGATGTGCTTCAGCATGTAGACGTCTGCCTTCACCGGGATCTCGGAGAAGAAATCCCCTTCGACCAAATCGACTCGATCCGAAACCCCGTGCGAATCCATCATCTGCGGAGCTCCCTTCAATACGGCGGGAAGATCGAACAGAATTCCCTTCGCGTTCGGATTCGCGGCAAGCACCGCGGCCAGCAGGTGCCCGTAACCGCCCGCTATATCGGCGACCGTTCCGGCCTTGGAAAAATCATACGCTTCAAGCAGCGGGCCGATCGCCTGGTGCGAGTAGCTCGTCATTGCGCGGTTGAATATCTCGCCCAGTTCCTTATTCGTGTTGAAGAGGTACGGGAAAACCGGCTCCCCGTGTACGTGATCCCACGACGGCTTGCCCGTTCGAACGCTGTAGAGAAGCTCGCCGTAAACTTTCCAGTGTTCCGGCTCGCCCATCCAGATCGTCAGGTCACGGGTGCTCCGGGGTGCATCGGAACGCAAAGTTTCGGTCATCGGCGTGTTGGCAAATCGTTTAAGCTCCACTTCTTCAAATGCCCCCACGCTCGCGAGCGAACGCAGAAGCCGATAGAGAGAGCTCTCATCCATTTCCGTTTCTTTGGCCAGCTCGGCCGCCGTCTTCGGGCCGGCAGCCAAGAGATCGGCGATGCCAAGTTTTGCCGCCGTGTAAACCGCGGCCGAAACGAACGCACCAGAAACGAGCTGCATTAGCTGGGCATCCGGCGGCAGTTGATCGGGAGCCGGTGCTGCGGCGTTGACGTTGTTGTTCATGTTTGTATTTCTCCTCAGATTGTATTGGAAATCTTCTAAACTTATACGCGGAAGCGGCGGGTGAAAAATATCAGAAGCGCCTGACGGAAACAAACACGGATGTGTTGGGTCATTAGGGTACAAGAACGGCTTCCAAATTAAAGCCCTGAGCCAGAGACCAAAAAGGCGGAGCCCGAGAGCCCCGCCGGTTCATCTGATAGTTCCGTCCGGTTATTTCCCTAACGTTCGGACAATTTCTTCCGCGGCTTGTTCGACGGCCTGGGAGATGATGTCATCGCCATTTGATTTGGCTTTTACCTTGTAGACTTTTGCGAGTGCTGCCGCACCGTCTACCTTATTCAGTTTCACGTCAAGCGTGATCTCGTCCTTCGATTTCACATTTGCGGAAACCGTAGTCGCACTGACGATGCTGTTCGTGGCGATCTGGCCCGCGATGTTGCCTGCGGTGCTGCCTGTGTGACCGATACCGGTTTGACCGATCGCCGCCCCCAGCACCTGGCCGAATCCGCCGAAACCACCGCCACCTTTCTTGTGCGAGACATTCGAGTAGATGACGTAATCGCACTCCTTCTGCTGTGCTTCCGCTGCGATCGCTGTAGAAAGTCTCGCGTCGATATTTACGATCTCAATATTCGGCACTTTGAGATAGCTGTTCAGAGTGCTCTGGACGGCTGCCGCAAGATCGGTCGCACTGATCGCGTCCCCGACAGCGCCCGTTTTCACCGCCGCTAAACCGATCCTTACCACGCCGGGCTTTTTTGCCCCGACCGTGGTTCCGGTTTCAGTTCCAGTTTGGGCCGCGTTGCCGGTCGACTGTCCGCCTGAACGGCCCGGCAGCGGCATCGTGCTGGCCGAGTTACCGCGGCTCGTTCCATTAGAGCTGGAGCTGGCCGACGACGCTGTCGCGTACATCTGCGCAGCATCACTTACTTCGCGATAGTCCGCGGGGACATCGAACAACGATGCTTCGAGGGTTGCCTTCGAAAGTTCGACCACCTCGTTGACGATGGACATCGTTTCCTTGCCCGACTCGTCGAGCATCGTCATTTTTTCATAGACCGGATAACCGCGCTTCGCGGTTCCCACCGTCTTCATCTCGTACTTGTCCCGGCAGCCGCCTGACCGGCTGTTGTAGCTGTTGTAATTTTGATAGCCGTAGTCGCAATCAAGTGCGAACTCGGCGTCAATGTACCAGCCGTCGGTCTGCATTTTCGTGTTCATCTTGTTGCAGGCGTCGGGCGATGAAACGGATTCCATGGTGATGATCAAGTGGCGAGCCGTGAAACCGAACATCTGCTTGCGCTCGCCTGTATCCTTGGTCGTGATCGTCGTCGTCACTCGTCCGCCCGCTTGCACAACACCATTCGAGTCCGGAGCCGCCGCCGATTTCGCTGTCGGCTGCGTCGTGTCCCCGAAAGAATTGACCATGTAGGTTTTCGTCTGCGAGTTGAGCTGAACGCCGCGGCGGAGATCGCACTGCGTGAGATTTATCATCATCCCGTTCATCGACTCGCTGCGCTGCCGCTTGCCCTTGATGTAAGTCGTATTTTCGTAAGACTGCCCGCTCATCGTCTGCTTTGCCTTGATCTTGACGTCGGCGAACACCGAGGTGGAAAGAATAATTGCTGACAAGAGTATTGCGATCGAATAGAGTCCGTTTTTCATTTTATGAACCTCGCGTTTTGTAAAAAGTTATTTAGCGACTTTCGCTTCTACCAACACACGCGGCAAATTATTGAGAAACGTATCAATGCGTAGACCGCGAGATGGGGCGATCGTCGCCACGGATTCTACGCGCCAGGCAGCTGCGTTTCGGGCCTTCGAGATGATTGCAAGCTCCGCAGGCTTTCCCTATAATTTGTTCGGAATACGAAACTTAATCCACTGATGAACGAACAGGCCCCAAACGAAATTACTCGGATGCTGATCGAGCTGACTGATGGCAACCAGGAAGTCGTCAACCAGATCCTCCCGCACATCTACGATGAGTTAAAGCGACTCGCCAGCAGTTACCTCCGTCGCGAGCGCGTCAACCACACACTGCAGCCGACTGCTCTGGTTCACGAAGCGTACATGAAACTGATCGATCAGAAACGGGTGCAGTGGCAAAACCGGGCGCACTTTTTCGGGATCGCCGCGCAGGTCATGCGACGCATCCTGATGGACCACGCCCGTAAGCACCAGGCAGACAAGCGCGGCGGCGAGGCGGAGAAGCTGCCGATCGAAGAAGAGATATTGGTCGTCTCGCACGAGAAGTCCGCGGAGCTGATTGCTTTGGACGACGCGCTGCAGACGCTCGCGGGAATCGACGAGCAAAAAGCGAAGATCGTCGAGCTGCGTTATTTCGGCGGGCTGTCGATCGAGGAAACTGCCGAGGTGATGGGCGTTAGCGTGCCGACGATAAATCGTCAATGGCGGATGGCGAAAGCGTGGTTGTATTCCCAAATCGCGACCGGCTAACACTTGTAGTGGTAAGTGGTAAGAGGCGAGTGGTAAGAGGTAAACGGTAAGTGGTAAGCGGTAAGTGGTGAGTTCCTATGGTCAGCAAAACCTGCGCTAGGAGCTACCACTTACCACTTACCACTTACCGTTTACCACTTACCACTTACCACTCGCCTCTTACCACTAAATCTAGTTTCGTTTCACGATCACAAGAGTGATGTCGTCGTTAGCGGGCGCGGTTTGGGTGAAAGCTGAAAGGGCTGACTCGACCTTATCCCGCATCCCAGCCGCGGATCCTCGCAGATTTTTTCGCACCACCTCAGTCAGGCGATCCATTCCGAACTCTTCATCACGAATGTTGTTCGCCTCCGACACGCCGTCGGAGTAAACGACCAGTGCTTCGCCTGGCTGGAGCTGCGTTTCACCGATCT
>DATLCA010000188.1:0-3121 GCA_035526605.1 Pyrinomonadaceae bacterium
TCATCATTCAATGATAAATGATCCGAAGATGCCGGGATGCCACGTCATGAAGAAACAAAGCTTCGCCTATCAGCTTCGACTACGGCGTGCGAGGATTTCCCAACTTGTAATGCTCGTAACTTTGATCACCTGCGTTACCAAAGTTTCTAAAGCATCGTCGGGCGAGCTTGACACGACATTCGGAGGTACTGGCATCGTTGTTACCGACGTCAATAATCTTTCCAACGAGGCCAGGGCGATGGTGATCCAACCGGACGGAAAAATTATTGTTGGCGGTTCCGGCCTGGACCTCACTATGGTCCGGTACAACACCAACGGGAGCATTGATCCCACTTTTGGCTCCGCCGGGGTCGTTACTTATTCGCCGACGCCGTATGAGGAAAGCGTGGAGGCGATGGCTTTGCAGACGGACGGCAAGATCGTCGTCGCGGGAAATAACAACTCTTTTGCAGACGGTGTTTTCCGATTTATTGTTGTTCGCTTCAACCCGGATGGCGCCGTAGACAACACGTTTGGAAACAACGGCCTCGCAATTGTGATAGCTGCAGGTTCGTTTTCTTCGATACGAAGCTTGGTTCTTCAAGTAGACGGCAAAATATTAATAGGCGGTGATTCACGAGACACAGGGGGAACTAGCGCTTGTGCGCTGGCCCGGCTGGACGCCTCGGGAACTCTCGATACAAGCTTTGACGGTGACGGCAAGGTAAGAACTGTTTTCGAAGGCTCAACCTACTCCGGTATTTCAGCTCTCAAGATCCAGACCGACGGGAAAATCGTTGCCGCGGGATCGGCGGAATTCGATGCAACGTCGAGGGACTTCGCAGCTGCCCGCTACAACATCGACGGTTCACTCGATTCGTCCTTTGGTATCGGCGGAAAGATAACGACCGCGTTTTCGAATCTCGATATCGCGAGAGACACAGTGATTCAACCGGATGGTCGAATTGTTTTGGGAGGGGGAAGCAACAACAACGCCGCCTTTACGATGGCCCGGTACAAATCAAACGGGGACCTAGACACTACGTTTGGCGTCGGGGGAAAGGTCGTTCTTCCATTTGGGACCGTGGAAAGTCAGATCATGGCGCTGACTCTGCAGCCTGATGGGAAGTTCCTTACTGCGGGAACGAGCGGTAACTTCCCAGACAGGGATACGACACTGGTCCGCTTTAATAACGACGGAACGGTGGATCAAACGTTTGGAACGAATGGAATTGTGGTTACACCGATCACTCCGGGCTCATTCGACGAACCGCGGGCGATAAGACTGGATTCCAACGGGCGAATACTGATAGCGGGTCGCACCGAAGGCAATTTTTTTGTCATCCGATACCGGAATGATCAGTTCATCACGGGACGCAAGCCGTTCGATTTCGACGGCGATGGAAAGACAGACATCGGAATCTTTCGACCTGTCGGCGCAGCTTCCGAATGGTGGGTGAATCGAAGCTCGACCAGCGTGACCTTCGCGCTGCAATTCGGCGCCTCGACCGATCGCATCACGCCGGCGGACTATACGGGAGACGGGAGGTCCGATATCGCTTTTTTCCGTCCATCATCTGGTGAGTGGTACGTTCTTCGATCCGAAGACTTTTCTTTTTTTGCTCTTCCTTTCGGAACCAGCGGCGATCTTCCCGTTCCCGCTGATTACGACGTGGATGGTAAAGCTGACTTCGCTGTTTTCCGTCCATCATTATCGACGTGGTTCATATCACAATCCACTGGAGCCCCAACCCGATTCGTTCAATTCGGAGTGCCGGGCGACCGGCCGGTAGTGGCCGATTACGATGCGGATGGCAAAGCCGATATCGGTATCTTCCGTCCCGGTGTCAGTGTGGGAGAATGGTGGATCCAAAGAAGTACTGCCGGACTAATAGCGATGCAGTTTGGAGCTCCGACGGATAAACCTGTGCAAGGTGATTACACCGGCGACGGAAAAGGTGATATTGCGGTCTGGCGCCCAGCGACGGGAGAGTGGTTCATAGTTCGAAGTGAAGACCTGTCATTCTACGGATTCCCGTTTGGGACTACCGGAGACGTTCCTTCGCCCGGAGATTACGACGGAGACGGAAAGTTCGACCCGGCAGTCTTCCGACCTTCGAACGCGACGTGGTTTATTGGGCGCACCACAGCCGGAACGCAGATCGTGCAGTTCGGTGGGACTGGTGATAGACCGATCCCGAACGCGTTTGTGCCGTGAGTCAAAATATAAGCGGCGGATTAGAAGAAAGCTTAAGCCGCAGATGTGGTCTGCTAAGCCTCGAAAGGAATCTCCGCATTTTGCAAAACGCCCAGTTCGTTACGTGATACCTTCTCCAACAGCTTCGGGTCGTCGAACATTTTTACGAGGCCGTTGACGGTGGCGTATCTGGGTTCTTCGGCGACGCCGACGGCTAGGTTGATGAAGGAGCGGATGTATTGGTCGACACCGTCTAGTAATGCGCCGCCGCCGGTTAGGATGACGCCGCGGTCGTAGATGTCGGCGGCGACTTCGGGACGAAGCTCGGTTAGTGTGTCCTTTGCCGTGTGTGCGATTCGTCGGACGATCGACTCGACGATCGGGTAAACTTCGCCGATCGTGATCTCGACAGCCGACGGACTTCCCGTCGTCACGTCGCGGCCTCGAACCGTTGTCGTTTTACCGATGTCTTCGGGCAGGTAGGCGGACGCGAAGGTCGTTTTCAAAAGCTCGGTAGTTTCTTCACCGACCTGCAGCCCGCGATGTCGCCGAAGGTGCGTCGCGAGGACCGCATTGATCTCGTTGCTACCAAATCTTTCCGAAGTCGAATGCACGATCGAGCCTTTCGCGATGACCGCGATGTTGGTTGTACCCGCCCCGATGTCGATGATCGCGGAAGCCCGCTTGTCGTTCGGTAGTACCCCGGCACCGAATGCGGCGGCGAGCCCTTCCTCCATCATGAAAACTTTGCCGATGCCGGCTTCCTCCGCGGCGTGCAGCAGGGCCCGCTGCTCGACGTGCGTCACGTCCGACACCATGCTCATCACCGCCTGCAGCGATAGATTCGACCCGCCGGTCTTCGCCTTCTTCACAAAGTAGGCGAGCATTTTTTTCGTGCGTTCGAAATCCGCGACGACGCCGCCTATCAGCGGAGCTTTGACGGTG
>DATLCA010000189.1:0-8007 GCA_035526605.1 Pyrinomonadaceae bacterium
CTTCACAGCGTCAGTTCGGCGAAATCGTATCTCCGTCTTCGCGGGATGAACGTTGACGTCGATCTCCTCGAGGGGTATGTCGATAAACAGAAAGGCGACGGGATACACGCCGTGAGGAAGCACCGACCGGTATCCTTCAAGCAGGCCACCGGCGATCGTCTTGTCGCGAACGAAACGCTGGTTGACGAAAAAGTACTGGGCATCGCGGGTCGTGCGGCGCTCGCGGGGTGCGGAGACGAAACCGGTGATCTTCGCGACAAAATCTCTTCCGCCCGATACGGGGAGCAAACTATCCAGAAGACCCGCACCGAATATTTGAAACGCTCGCTCCCGGAGATCCTTCGCCGGGGAAACCCGCAACACTTCCCTGCCGTTGTTGTTCAGCGTGAACGCGATCTCGGGATGAGCCAGCGCATAATGAGTTACGATCCCGGTCAGATGATAATTCTCGGTCGGCTCCGACCTCATGAACTTTCGGCGGGCCGGAGTGTTATAGAAAAGGTCCGAAACTGCGATGGTCGTTCCGCGGGCACGGGCAGCGTCGCGAACATCGACGAGCCTGCCGCCCTCCACCAAAACTAGTGTGGCGACGTCCTGCTCGTCGACTTTCGTGATCAACTCGACCTTGGCGACCGAGGCGATAGACGCCAACGCTTCGCCTCTAAACCCCAGTGTGCCGATCGCGGCAAGGTCCTGCAGCGTGCTTATCTTCGACGTCGCGTGCCGCTCGAACGAAAGGATCGCGTCATCGCGCACCATACCGCTCCCGTCGTCGGAAACCCGCATGAGCCTGCGTCCGCCGAGCTCAACATCGATCTGAACGCGACCGGCGCCGGCATCGATCGAGTTCTCGACAAGCTCCTTTATAACGGACGCGGGGCGCTCGACGACTTCGCCGGCGGCGATCTGATTAGCAAGATTGTCCGGGAGGATCTTTATCTTCATTACAAATAAAGCAGACGATGCCCGCGTTCCTCGAGGTCGATCGAATCGTAAAGCCAGTCGATAAAATATGGACCATACCGGGACGTGAAGCTTGCGACGTTGAGCTTTCTTTCCTGCAGATGCCCGTCAGGCAAAAGAGACGCGAACAAGGAACGAAGCTGTCGATGGAGGATCTCGTCGCGTTCGATCTGGACCTTGTGAAATTTCTTTTGCAGCGCGCCGATGTGGTATAGGATCTTCCGCCTTCGAGTCGCAAGATTCGCAGCGAGCGTCGGATCGATCTTTGACAGATCCTGGTCGAGGCGGTTGAGCTGGAGATTGATGTTTTCTTCAGAATCGGCGAAGAGCCGCGCGCTCGATGGATTTACAAACCGTTCGACGATCCCCGGAAGCAAATTCTCGAAGCCGCCGAACAGATCCACGAATTCGAGATCATACTTCTCAAGCGTTCTCGCCTGCTTTGCCTCCACGATCGTAAAGCCCTGGCGTTGGAGGATCGTCGTCACGGGCCGCCCGAGTGTCCGATAGACTTCGCTGTTCTGAGCGAAATATGCGATCTCCGCCCCTCCGCCCAGGTAGCATACGGTCGGGAACAGATAATCCTGAACGACCGGTCGAAGCATGACGCCGGGGCTGAAACGTGCCGGTTCAGCGAGCGCAATCTTGCCGAGCTCGTCACTGGAGAATTCGAGCTTGGTATCCGAGACGCGGTATACGCCGTCTCCTTTCTGCCGCACAGATCGCCGGACACCATCGTCCGTGTGATAGAAAAGCGGAAAGTAATCCGGGGTCACGAGCACCTGCGGCTGAAAACCGTCTGACTGGAGTTGCTGCGATCGACTCACCAAGGCTCCGACGATCGAGTCTCTCTGCTCAACAGCCGCGGCATAGATCGGCGCAGCAAGCTTCTTGAGCCTGACATCAAGAGGATCGACAACGATCAATCCGTACTTTTCGAAGAGGCTTTGAATGTGCGAAGCGAACGCTTCCGCGATCGTGCGTCCGGGAGCCCAATTCTCAGAGAGTGTTTTGCCGAGGTCATCGGTGAACTCGGTTTTCGGGAGCCCCGAAAGATGCTTCCGAAGCTCGTCGGCAAAGGAGTCGGGGATCCGAATCGAGCCGACCGGCTTTTCTTTCGAATCATCCGAACGGGCGAGCTGGAACTCCACTTGCTCGGCGCCGCCATCCAGCACCAACGCGCGCGAGATCTCCTCAAAGTCGTGATCTTCGGTGGCCGCCCAGAAGATCGGGACGGCGTTTAACCCCCGGCCGCGAAAACACTCCGCCATCTTTATTGCCGACAGAGCTTTATAGATCGTATAGAGCGGTCCGGTGAAGAGTCCGGCTTGCTGACCTGTCAGGACAGCGACCGTGTCGTCACGTCGAAGCAGCTCGATGTTCGCGATAGCTTTCGCACCCGCGCCAAATCTGCGATTTTGATCCGCTAGAATGTCCGCCAGCTCCCGCCGGTCGACCGAATACGCATCCAAAACCTCGGGTATTCTAGCCGCCACGTCGGCGTGCGAACGGACTGCGGACGGATAGTATTCTCGGAGACTGAGAGGGTCGGATTGATAGCGACGAAAGAGTTCTGATTGGCCCGGAATGTCGGCAAAATCTACAGCTTCGAAACGCAATTTTGATTTGCTTGCCGTGGGCGGACAATCGGTTTCCTGCATCATTTCGGCTCCGTCTTGGTGAAATTATAGAGGTGGATAACCGAACTTCCAAATACCAATCAGAAAGAGGCGGCCCCAACTCAGGACCGCCTCTTACTCAGAAGTGCTGCAATGCTAATTTCCGTCAGTCGTGGCCGGTTTCGCGACATTCGTCTCGCCGGTTGCCGATTCCTGTCGCCGCTCGATCCGATACACGCCGGAAGAGTGAGACCCGGCGAAGATCGTGCGCGGATTAGAGGGGTCGAATGCCATCGTCCATACACGCCGGCTTGGGACCTTCATGTCCTTAGAGTCGACCCGCCGCCACTTCAGTCCGGCGTCCTCCGAATAGAAAATACCGCCATCCGCTTCGAGAGCGCTCGCTGCAAAGATCTCGTCCGTGTTGTTCGGATCGATAAGGATGCTGACGTAGTTTCCCAGCGGAAGCGTGCCTCGCGTTCGGGCCCAGGTGCGCCCGCCGTCACGGCTGAGATAGATCGACTGCGTCGTACCGACGTAAAGGTAATTCGGCCGCTTCGGATCGGAGGTGATCGAGCTCACCGGGATCTTCTCGGGTAGGCCGTCGACCTTCGCCCAGGTCTTGCCGTCGTCCTTCGAAACAATAACGCCGGAGGTCGCCGTTCCGACCCAGATGGTGCCCGGGACAAGCGGAGACGAGTAGACAACAAAGACGTTTTCATTCAAACCTTCGCCGAAGGGCAATTTCTCCCAACCCTTGTCGATATCGTACGTCCGGTAGAGGCCGTTATCCGTGCCGGCAAATATACCGTTCTTGTCATCTTCGGTAAACGCCAGAACCTTAACCTTTTCGGTAAACGCCGGAACTACTTTAGGGCCGGCCTGCTCGGCCGGTTTTATCGCTTCGGGGCTCGGCGTGGCCGGGGGCGTCTTGGCAACCGCCTTTTTAACGGGAGCCTTAGCCGGAGCTTTCTTAACCACCTTGGGCTTGGGCGGCGCGATCAACGTCCACGAGATACCTCGATCGAGCGAGCGGAAGATCCCGACGTTCGAGCCTAGAAATATACGATTCGGGTCGACCCTATCCTGAAGAACCGCAAACGGGGACACGCGATTTATGTCCAGGCCTTTCGCCTGGGTCCAAACTTTTCCGCCGTCCATGCTGGTAAAAAAGAAACCGCCGCTGGACGCTGTGTTCTGCGTCGTGGCGTACAGGCGACCAGGCTGGGCAATGTCCGGGGTCACGGAGTATGCAAAGCGGCTCGTAAAATGTTCGTTAGTCTGGGTGAAATTCTTGCCCCCATCATTCGAGACCATCACGCCGTAATTATTTGTCGCAATGAAGACGCGATTCGGTTCCTCGGGATGGACCGCGATCGAATTGATCTCGAGATTTCGCTGCGTCGTGAGAGCCCAGGATTTACCGCCGTTGGTCGTCAGCCAGAACCCTTCCGTCGTGCCGGCGTATACCGTCCCGGCAATCGTCGGGTGCTGAACGATGTCACGCGTGCGACGGGATTGCGAAGGAATCCCCTGGATCTTTTTCCATTCATCCCCGCCGCTGAAAGATTCGTAAATGCCGCTGCAAGCCGAAGCGATAATGTGCTCCGCATTCCGTGGATCGATCGTCACCGCGAACACGTCCGAGTCATCGATCATTCCCGCCTTGATCAGCCGCCAGCTTTGTCCGCCGTCGGTCGACTTGTAAGGACGCCAGTTCGTACCCGCGTAGATCGTGCTATTTTTTCGAGGATCGATCGCCATCGAATTCAGGTTGACCGGCATCGTCGACGACGATATCTTTTCCCAGTCGTCGCCTGAATTCTTCGAAACAAAGACGCCGTTGCTGCTTCCGACGAACAGCATATTCGGATCGTCCTTGGCCTGCGTCATGGCGTGGATCGCTTCTTTCCTAAGATCTTTGGATTCTTTCCAGGTTGCACCGCCGTCCACACTCTTAAAGAACCCGCCCGGAAATTTACCCCGGTGGCCTGATGTGTAAATCACCTTCGAGTCGCGAGAGTCGACGAACAACTGGTCGAGAATCAGCTGAGGCTCGTTAAGATTCACGAGCAGCGTCCAGCTCTTCCCGCCGTCCGCCGAAGTATGGATCTGTCCGTCCATGGTGCTTATGTAGAGTCTGTTCTTGTCGCGCGGGTCAAAGGTCACAACCCGAACGTCGCCACCATTGGGGCCGACGACGGTCCAGTCGCTGAACTTTGCGGGATCGCGAAAAACATTCTCGTCCGTGTAGGCACGCAACGGAAGAAAAACCGCGGAGAGAGCAATAACTATAAAGGCGGCTGCAAAACGAAATCTCGGGGACTTGTCGATCATATTGTTATTGCGTATTACTGCTCTGAAGCAACCGCGCAAGCGGGCTTGATTCGAATTTAGGATGTTGGAAAAGCAAAGATGTTTGTATCGAAACGCTCGCTGGCACAAGAGACGGCGAGGTGGAACAAATAGAGCCACGGCAACGGCGAGTATTCTATAACAAAACCAGGTTAAGGCAAAACTTTAACAAATACGAAGCGGGCGAGAGTCTTCATCGACTCTCGCCCGCTTAGTTATGTTCGCATCAAACCTCGATGCAAAGCGTACCTCGTTACTACGGTGCCGGGTTGGCTGCTCCAGGCGGAATGCGATAGAGCCTCGTTCTCGGTTCACCGTCCGCCGACGTACCACCTCTGACGAGGGTGATGCGGCTGCGGTCGAAGTTACGGAACTGGATGTGATTCGTGATCAGGCGTTCGCGTGCCGCGATTTCACGATCCGTACCGTAGTTGATGATATAGCCCTGGTTGTTCGGGTTGTTCGAAAGTTCTGCGAAGAACGCATCGAGACGACCACGAATATCGTCGTTCGGCAGTTTGCCAAACTCGTCAACCAAAACTGCTTCAGGTGCAGCAGCCACCGGAGCGGTTTCAGATGCGTTCGTGACACATCCGCAATTGACGTCAAGTCCGATATCAACCGTTGCGGTCACGTTAGGTGCATCCGACGGAGCCGTCACCGTAATGCTAGGCGTACCCTGACCCGAAGCAATCGTGCCAGCAGACACCGACCAGTTGTAGGTGATGTTCTGAGCAGTTCCACCACTGACGTTCGCCGTGAAGGTCATCGTTCCACCGCGTTCGGTCACACCAGCAGGGCCGGTAACCGACAGCGACGGGCAGGTGCACTGTACGTGGCATCCGGCACACTCGGCAATCGTGATCGTCTGCGTCTGGGTCTTACCGCAGAAACCGCATCCGTCGTCAACGCCGACAGTGACCGTGTATGTTCCCGGAGCGAGTCCGCCAACATCCCACGAAACGTTTGCACCCGTTCCCACGATACGTCCACCGGAGACGGTGTAGTTGTAGGTGAGAACGTCGTTCTCAGGATCGCTCGCCAAAGTCGTAACGCTGATCGTCGAAGCGTCGTTACACGTTGCACCTTCTCCCGGAACCTGTCCCGGAGGGCAGCCCAGTGTGATCGTCGTATCGCTAAGCGTGACGCTGTTCACGTTGGCAGGCAGGTTGATAACTTCAGCCTGACGCTTGTTACGGCGACCTGCGAAGAATTGAACGATGTAGCCGTGCGGATCCTGCGAAGGCTGGAAGCCGGCCGGCTGACCGCTGAAGGTGGAAGTGATCGTCTGGGTAACACATCCAGTCTGGTTCGGCAGGCAGTTGACCCGGATCGCTGAGCTGAACGAATCGTCGCCAAAGCTCTCAGCATCCTGCTCATTTGCGTGGTATCTGTATGCGAAACCAAAACCGAACCATCGTTTCGGGAAAATACGAAGACCCGCGATCGCGTCGATCGGATTGTTCTCGAAAGCATTCGGAGTACGTCCGCCGACATATCTCTTCGAAGTCAATTCAAAGATGGGCTGGAAATACTTGTTGACCGGGAAGTCGACGCCAATACCAGCGTTGAGCTCATCACCGCGGTCGAGGATCGTGAACGATCCCCCCGGGAAGTCGCTCTTTACCGAGCTGGTGTAAGTGTAGCCGACATTAGCCGATAGGTTAGCCCATTTAGCTAAGCGAGCACCCGCGAACAAAGTAAGGTCGATATCGCCTTTGCTTCCGCCGGGGCTTGCTCCACGTTGGAGCTGGTTGAAGCCGCTGAAGTCATCCGCATTGTCCGCGTACCATTTGTACGAGGCAATGAGGCCGACGCCAATCGGATTATTCACTCCGGTCCAGCGCCACTTCACACCACCAGTGAAAGAGTTGAACGCCGACTCGCCATACTGGCGATTAAGAAACGGAGCATCCGGCAGATACGACGGAGCTAAAGTAAACGAAGTCGGAATCGTCGCCGCCGCGCTGCATGTGGCAGGCGGGGTCGTCGTACCGGGGATCGGGGTACAAACGGTCTGCAAGACTATGCCTGGCAGGATTCCGCCATACACAGAACCAATACCCGGGAACGCATCAGCACCATTTCCGCCAGCGAACGGCGGTCCCATCGTCGCGTTTCCTACCGGGAAACCAAACAGCGGTCCCGATGTGAAGGGCAAGCTGAGTCCGAACGTTCCGGAGCTTCCACCGACATACGGGAACTGAACAAACGGCTGTGTGCCCGTCGGGCGATAAATGGCTGTATTCTCGAACGCTCCAGTCCCGGGACCGGACGGCGCCAAAATAATAGCAGGGCCGCTGGTGAGCACGCCGTTAACATTCACCCTCGAATTGGGAAGGTAGAAGCCCGAGAGGTTTCTCGGAGCGTTAACCTTAATTGCCCGGTAAGCATCGGTATGGAAAAACAGCTCGATCCGGTTCGTGAGACCAACCTGAAACGCTAAAGGGATCTCAACAATATCCACATTGCCCGGATCCCGATCACGGTTACTGTAAGCGATACTGAAAGTGAATTCACCTTTTCTCAGTGTGTCGCCGTCATAAACGGTAAAAAGGCCTGTTGGGCCTACGAGAGTCGGTGCTGTATTTCTGTCGTCCTTCTCTGATCTGGCGTTGTTTGTAGTAGTTACCGTTTGCGCAGAAGCCGCAAATACAAACGTCATCAGGATCAGCGTAACGATACATACTCTGTACGCGAGTTTCATCATATTCCTCCGCCGAAAATAAAAAATTAAATTTCAATTTGTAGCTACGAGATACAATTACCGCAGTATTTCAGTAGGCTACTCAATTATTAGATACACTGAAAGTCTTTCAAACCCGAGGGTCAAAAACCCAGCGTACACGCAAAAAATAAGTCTATATTTGCAAATTTCAGAGAAAGCATCGACCAAAAGTCAACGAAATCTACCATTTGGCACCACCTTCTCTTGCATAGACCTTAACGCAACTTTTCCCGAAAATCAAGCATTTTTAATAAATTACGCAAATTTTCTTTATGCGTAAATGCCGCGCATCCTTGTATCGTATGCGACCCTGTCGATTGCCAGCATGTATGCCGCGGTCCG
>DATLCA010000190.1:0-35235 GCA_035526605.1 Pyrinomonadaceae bacterium
AACTCCAAATCAGGCGGAAACACTTGCCGAGAAGGGAATCGAAGATGTCGAAGCGTTGGCGGCGACGTCGGTCGACGATCTTGTTGAATATCTCGACGTCAGTTTGGACGAGGCGGAGACGATTTTGTCGTCGGCGAAAGCCATCGTCGAAGCACGTAATCAGGAGATTGAACCGGGCGATGGAGCTGGGGATGGGGCAGATGGAGAGTCGACCGACGCCGGCGCTGAAAGTGGTGGCGTCGCGTCCGAATCGCAGGCTCCCGTGGCTTCCGAAGGTGACTCAGAGGCGACTTCGGAAGTGGACGCAGCTCCTTCGGACGCACCCGCGGACGAAGACGCGGTTACTGAAACGGCTGTGGATGCCGAAACTGATTCTGTTGAAGCTGGAGCCGGTGACGAAACGGTGGCGGACGATAACAACGGCGAGGATCAGCCCGAAGAGACGAAAGAATAGTTTGCAGGACTACTGCAACGGAATCCGGGAAGTAGGAATTTTTAGAGACTATTTATGGCGATAGGTAAGAAAATCCGGATATACGATCTCGCACGAGATCTGAAACAGGACGCAAAGCGCGTGATGGAAGATCTGCGTCGCGAAGGCGCGGACGTCAGCGTTCCGTCCAACTCAGTGAGCATGGAGCTCGCCGAGAAGGTCCGTCTTAAGTACTTCCCAAAAACCGAAGTCGCACCTAAGCGCGGCATCAAGATCATCAAGAAGTCCTCTTCAAAGGTGGAAGCGGAGGCGGCGGCAGATGAAATTGCCGAGCCGGTGGATGCACCCGCGGCGGCAGAACCGGCCGAGGTCGAGGTCGAAGCGGCTGAGCCGACAATCGTCGAAGCTCCCCAAGAGGCTCCGGCCTCTCCGGTGCGCAAAGTTTTGAAGAAAAGACCGGTCGAGGAGCCGGTTGAGGTCGAGGCGGTAGCCGCGGAAGCACCGGTCGAAGAGCCGTCCGTCGCGGCCGATCCCGTCGTCGCGGCCCCGGAGGTCGAAGCTCCCCCGGTCGTCGATGGCACACTTACGCCTCCGCAGGCTCTGCGTCCAGGCGGAACACAAATCAAGCGTCTGACGCTTACGAGCGATGCTCTTCAGAAGGGGGTCAAGCCGGGCGAACGCGTCGTCAGCGAAGCTCCCACGCGAACCGGAAAGTTGGACCCTGCCACGACGGATGCCGGAGCCGGACGCGACCTGCGCGGACGCCGTCCGGAGTTCCGAGGAACACAAGGTGAGAATCCGACCCCGCAGCTGAACTACGTTCCACCCGCGGACCAGCGGCGCCGTCCCGGTCGTTCGGGCGGACGAAAGGGTAAGGGAGCAGATGTGCGCGGGAGATTTGCCGAGCGCGATCAGGACGCCCCACGTCTGCGAACCATCGAAGAAAGAGTTCTCGATCAGGTCGGAGGTCGTGCGACGGACAATTTCAAACAGGTCCGTCTGGTGGAAGGCGCGACGGTTCGCGAATTTGCCGAAGCACTCGGAATCACACCGCGCGACATCGTGCAGCTTTTGATCAAACGCGGAGTGTTCGCGACCCTCAACCAACCGATCGCGGAGAAGATGGCGATCGAGATGGGGATGGATTTTGGCTACGACCTTAGCTTCGTTCCTTTCGAAGAAATGGTTGTCGAAGAAGAGTTCGAAGAATTGATCGCCGCTGACGCGGACGATGTCGAAGAAACCCGCGCTCCCGTCGTCACGGTCATGGGTCACGTCGACCACGGTAAAACTTCGTTGCTCGATGCGATCCGGTCGGCTACCGTTGCGGAAGGCGAGGCCGGCGGAATCACGCAGCACATCGGAGCTTACAGCGTGTTCGTTCCTAACCCGGATACTCCGGATCAGCAGCGACGGGTTGTCTTCCTCGATACGCCGGGCCACGAAGCGTTCACGATGATGCGTGCCCGAGGCGCGAAAGCCACCGACGTCGTTATTCTGGTAGTTGCCGCGGACGACGGCGTCATGCCGCAGACCATCGAGGCGGTTGAGCACTCCAAAGCAGCCGGCGTACCGATGATCGTCGCGATCAACAAGATCGACAAGCCGGACGCGAACGCGGACAAGGTCAAACAGGGATTGGCGGGGCTTGGTCTCCAACCCGTGGACTGGGGCGGCGATGTTGAAATGGTTCCCGTTTCCGCGAGAAGGAAAGAAGGGCTCGATACGCTTCTCGAAACAGTTTTGCTCCAGGCCGACATACTGGATTTGAAAGCGAGCCCGACCCGCCGGGCTTCCGGCGTCGTTCTCGAGGCGAAGCTTGATAAAGGCCGCGGATCCGTCGCTACCATTCTTGTCCAGCAGGGAACCTTGCACGTCGGCGATCCATTCATCGCGGGCCAATTTTACGGCAAGGTCCGGGCCATGTTTTCAGATACGGGTGCCGCGATAATCGAGGCTCCGCCGGCCACGCCGGTCGAGGTTCTCGGCCTGCAGGGCGTCCCGCAGGCCGGCGACGCGATCCAGGTTGTCGCCGATATCGAACGCGCCCAGGACATCGCCAATCAGCGCCAGATGCATGCGCGGCAGGCGGCGATGGTTAAGACGACGAAACGTGGTATTGAATCGCTGGGTCAGTCCGAGGTTAAAGAACTTCTCGTTATTCTTAAGGCGGACGTTCAGGGTTCGGTTGAAGTTCTCAAGGGCACCCTCGAGAAACTTTCGACCGAGAAAGTTAAGGTACGCGTCATACGCGCCGGTGTCGGTGCGATCGCGGAATCCGACGTTCTTCTCGCATCCGCAACTCAGGCCGACGACGTTTCGACAGCGGTCGTGATCATCGGATTCAACGTGCGGCCCGAGGCGCGTGTCGGCGATGTTGCCAAGCACGAAGACGTCGATATCCGGCTTCACTCGATAATTTACAAAGTCGAGGAAGAGATCCGGGCCGCGATGATCGGCATGCTCGATGCGATCGAAAAAGAAGTTATTCTCGGCAAGGCTCTCGTACAGGAAGTATTCAAGGTCTCGAAGATCGGAACTATCGCCGGTTGCCGCGTAACCGATGGAGTTATCAAGCGTCAGGCCCGAGCGAGGTTGATTCGCGGCGGTGTCGTCGCTTGGGAAGGGGAAATCTCCACCCTAAAGCGGTTCAAGGATGACGCGAACGAGGTCCGGCAAGGATTCGAGTGCGGAATCAGTCTCGTTAATTTCAATGACATAAAAGTCGACGACGAGATCGAGGCTTACATGATCGAGAGGATAGCCGCGACAGAACTTTGATAGTGGAAAACGGTAAGTGGTAAGCGGAAAGTTCGTCATATGAAATTCCACTTGCCGCTTACCGTTTAGCACTATCCACTATTTTATGCGTCGACCGGAAAGATTAGGGGAAACCCTGCGAGAAGAGATCGCGGAAGTTGTAGGTTTCGAACTCGATGATCCCCGGGTCGAAATGGTGACCGTCACCGAGGTGAGTGTGTCGGAGGACCTGCGTGACGCGAAAGTTTATGTGCTGATAGACGGAAACGAGGATGAAGTAAAGGCCGCCCTCAAGGCTCTTCACAATGCTGCGACCTTTGTGCGGCAGCAGGTTGCGATGAGTCTAAGCATGCGATTTGCCCCTCATCTGCATTTCGTCCGCGACTCTGCAGAAGAGAATGCGGCGCGGGTAAGTTCGATCTTGAGCGATCTGACGAACAAGGGCGAGATAATTGAAAAGGAAATGAGTGATGAATGATAGGCGATGGGTAATGAGTAGGATGTTTCTGGACTCATTGCTCATCACTTATCACTCATCACTTCCCAAAGAGTGTTAAGTCAAGTAGTAGAGTTAATTGAAAACAAGAATAAGTTTGGTATCACGACGCATATCAAGCCGGACGGCGACGGAGTAGGCTCCTCGCTAGGGTTGTGCTGGCTGCTGCGTTCGTTAGGTAAATCCGCTGAGGTAATTGTCCGAGGCGATATCCCTCCGTCATACCGAAGCCTGCCTGGCGCCGACGCGATCCGCGATGTCGAGAAACTGGATGGCGATTACGATGCCGTCTTCGTGATCGAGTGCTCCGATCTGGAGCGGCCGGGTATAAAGGGCCTCGAAAACGAATTCACCGTCAACATCGATCATCACGCGACAAGCGCGCATTTCGGAACGATCAACTGGATCGATTCGACTGCTTCCGCCGTCGGCGAGATGATCTACAATTTGTGCAAAGCTATCGGCGGACGCGTTACGCGCGAGATCGCGGAATGCGTCTACATGGCGCTCGTCACCGATACCGGGTCATTTCATTTTTCCAACACGACCGACCGCACGCTGAAAGTTGCGTCGGAGCTCATCAAAGCGGGCGCTAAGCCGGCCGTAATTTCCGAAGCGGTTTACAACAATTATCCCTGGTCCCGGATCGAGCTGATGCGGCAGGTTATTGGGACTGTGAATCGTGATGAGTCCGGGCAGATTGCGACCCTTCGGCAGACCCTCGCCATGCGCCAAAGCGCCGCCGCCATCGATGGAGACAATAACGGTTTTGTAAACATCCCGCTTGCCGCCCGCGAAGTTCTCGCGGTCGTATACATGCGCGAGGTCGGTGAGAATAAGTATCGGGTAAGCCTGCGTTCGAAAGGCGACATCAACGTCGCACGCGTCGCCGAAAAATTTGGTGGCGGCGGCCATCGTAACGCGGCCGGGCTTCAGATCGAGGGCGAATGGGACGAAAAAGAACGGGAGCTCGTTGCGGCCGTAAAAGAAGCGGTTGATAAGGCGCACGACACGTGGGCCGGCGACATCACCGTCACGCCCGATGTGCTTTAGTTGTTCTGTCGCGATGCCGATAGGATTCATTGCCCGCGAAGAAGGGAAGAGCTTCTGCTTTTCACTTTCGCACCCTTTCGCGTTTTCCGCGGGCACCTTCTTAAATGACTGAGACAAAAGAAAAACCCTACAAGTGGCGGCGCGAGGGTTATCGCGAGAAAACCAAAGGCCTGTTGATGGTGAACACCGGAGACGGCAAGGGAAAGACAACCGCGGCGCTCGGGGTTTTGGTTCGGGCTGCGGGCCGCGGTATGAAATGTTGTCTCATCCAGTTCATGAAATCCAAAAACGATCGTTACGGCGAGCATGAGTCACTCGAGCAGCTTGGTGTCGAGATCCACACCATGGGCGACGGGTTCACATGGGACACCAAGGATCCGGCGCAAGACATAAAGACCTCCGAAGACACCTGGGCGCTGTGCCTCGAAAAGATGCGCAGCGGCGACTACGACCTGCTCGTCTTCGACGAGATCGTCTACGTGCTGGATTACAAATTCCTCAACGTGTCGAAGGTGCTTGAGGAAGTAGCGGCGGTCCGCGAAAGCCAGCCGCACCTCCACATCATCGTGACCGGGCGAAACGCCCCCGCCGAGCTGGTCGAAGCCGCCGATCTGGTGACGGAAATGAAAGAGATCAAACACCCATTCCATGCCGGCATCTACGCCCAACAAGGAGTTGAGTTTTAGAAGCCAGTCGTCAGTTATCAGTAGTCAGTGATTTCGGAGAGAGGATCCCATGGCTAAAGGCGCGGTGGAAAAGCGAAAACCCAAGGGAGCTCTGGATTATTTCTCCCTTGCCATTACAACTTTTGGCGTCGGGTACATCCCGGGCGCGCCGGGTACGTACGGCTCACTCGTCGCGATTGGGTTTTATTCGGTCATAGCGTCGACGTTCATGGCTTTGCGTTATACCGCAGGGCCTGCGCCTCAGGATTCACCTGAATCTGTTGTCGCAGCGCTGCACGCCGTCATACTGGTTGGTCTCGTGCTCTTTATGCTGCTTGGTATCTGGGCGGCAGACCGGTCGGTAGAGTTGCTAGGTAACAGCGACGCTTCCGAAGCCGTCGTTGATGAAGTGATGGGCCAGCTCGTCGTCTTTCTTTTCATACCGTTCACATCTTCATGGCTGCTCATCGGCGCCGGCTTTGTGCTGTTTCGGTTATTCGATATTTGGAAGCCGTATCCCATAGACAATCTCCAGTCCCTCTCCGGCGGCATCGGGGTTTGCGCTGACGATCTGCTGGCCGGCGTCTACGCTGGGGTTTGTCTCTCGATCATCTACGCGATAACGTTGTCCATATGATCCTTCACGTTTTGCCGGGGGACGCGATCGTCGATAAGTTTCAGGCCGCGGGTTTTGACGGGGACATCGCTGTCTGCCGTGAGGCATTGATCGAGGGCGATCTTGCGGGCGATACGCTGCCCGAGCTCTGGGAGAACCGGGCGCGTTTTTTTGCCGGGGAATATCCGGGAGCCGGCGATAACTATCACGAGAAAGTGGTTCGGGAATTCGCCAAGCTTACCGCCCTGCAGTCCGGCTCGGAGGTAAACCTATGGTTCGAGTACGAGTTGTTTTGCCAAACTAACTTGTGGTTTTGTTTGAGCCTGGTCTTGGAGTCCGCGGCCGATGTCTTCCGTGTCGCGCCGGTTGTTTCGTCGGAAGAGGAAGTCTGGGATGGATTCGGAAATCGGTCGCCGGACGATTTGAAAAAGTGTTTCGCCCAGCGCGTACGCTTGTCGTCGGAAGATGTTGAGCTTGGTGCGAGCCTTTGGTCGGCGTATCGGGCCGGCAACCACGACGAGCTTCGGCGTCTGTCGTCGGCCGAATCGAAGGCTTTTCCCAAACTGCGGGAGGTTTGCGCTGCGGCGATTGAAAAAGAATCCCGTCCAAACGAAATCGTCCGCGAGAT
Organism: Pyrinomonadaceae bacterium; assembly: GCA_035526605.1. Taxonomy (GTDB): domain Bacteria; phylum Acidobacteriota; class Blastocatellia; order Pyrinomonadales; family Pyrinomonadaceae; genus OLB17. The sequence continues at coordinate 6,652 of DATLCA010000190.1, forward strand.
CATCCGGGACGGCGAGGACGATTTCGACAAAATTTTCATCGAGTTTAAAAAGCGGGCGGGCGTATATGGCTACGGCGACGCGCAGGTGAAAAAAATCTGGCGAGACCTAGTCATCTGACGTGACTATGGTTTCCGAAATCTCCCCCATGTCTTTTTGAAATATCCAGCCCCGGCGCCAGAAGTAGATAAGCAATACCACAGTGACGATCACCATCACCCCCAACGTCAAAAAGTAACCATTCCGACTTTTCAATTCCGGCATGTTCTCAAAGTTCATACCGTAGATTCCCGCGATGAGCGACAGTGGCAGGATTATCGCCGAAACCACCGCGAGGGTTTTCATCACGTCATTCGTCTTCGTCGCGACGACGGAGAAGTGTATGTCGAAAAGGCCGCCGACCAAGTCGCGATAGTTCTCGGCAAGGTCGGAGATCCGCTGCAAATGATCATGCACGTCACGGAAGAACGGGAGATGATTTTCGGGTATCTGCGGGAATTCGCCGTGGGCGATCCGGTACAAGACGTCGAGCTGCCGCGCCGAGATTCTCCGCAGCCGGGCAACGCTTCGCCGCAGCTTCATCAGCTCCTGAAGGATCGCGTTGCCACCTCGCATTCGCAAAACGCGCTCTTCGAGCTCGTTTATCGTTTCGTCGAAATCATCCACGATCGGCATGTACAGATCCACCAGTTGATCGAGGATCTGATGCAGCACGTACGGGGCGCCGCGCTGGCACGCGAAGGTGCTGCTCCGCAGCTGCTGCTTGACGATCTTGATGCTGCGAAACCGTTCCTTGTGAAACGTGACGACATAATTATCGCCGAGGTAGCCGTCGAGCTCTTTCGTCGCAAAATTGAACGAGCTCGTCTCGTCCGGCTTTACCCCGTGAACGATGAAATAAAAGTAATCGGGAAACGCTTCGATCTTCGGCTGGTTTCGGGTTTCGATCGAGTCCTCGACCGTGAGGTGATGGAACTTGAATATGTTGGTCAGGACGTCGATCGCGTGCTCTACCTGCTCAGGCGTTTCGCCGACGAGGTCAACCCAGATAACGTTCGTCTTGTCGGCCAGAAGCTCCGGCAATTGATCGGCCGAGAAGCCTTCCTCGACGGCTTCGCACCCTTTTCTGTAAACGAAAATTTCCATAGATGGAGCCTTGATGCCGCCTGAAGTAGTGATTCAGCAAACAATAATACCTATGCTAATCTTGGACGGCAACCTATGGCAGAACACAACGTTACACTCCGCGTCCGAGAAGTTTCGAAACGCTTCGGAGATTTCTCCGCGGTCGAAGATTTGAATTTCGAAGTGCGGGCGGGACGCGTTTTCGGGTTCCTTGGACCGAATGGCGCTGGAAAGACGACGACGATCAGGATGATCGTCGGGATCACGGTTCCTGACGAAGGTTCGATCGAGCTCTTCGGAGAGAAAATCTCGCCGGCTCTCCAGGATCGCATCGGATATCTGCCGGAAGAGCGCGGCCTTTACAAGAAAATGAAGATCGCCGACCAGCTCCGGTACTTTGCGGCGCTGAAAGGTGTTTCGTCGACCGATGCCGAGAAGAAGATGGATTTTTGGCTGGATCGAATGAATCTTGGCGAGTGGAAAAAAAAGAAGACGACCGACCTTTCGAAAGGAATGCAGCAAAAGGTCCAGTTCATTTCGACGGTACTCCACGATCCCGATCTGTTGATCCTGGACGAACCGTTTTCCGGGCTGGATCCGCTCAATGTCGAATTTTTGATGGACGTGATCTCCGAGTTCAAGACGAACGACAAGACCATAATTTTCTCGACGCACTTGATGGAGACGGCGGAGAAGCTGTGCAACGACATTCTCCTTATCAACAAATCGCGGAAGGTGGTCGGCGGTAGCCTTCGCGAAGTAAAAGAAAGTTACGGAAGGAACCTGATCGCATTGCGCGTGAGTGGGGGCGAACAGATCCTGGCGGATCCATCGATCATCTCGAAGCGGACCGAGCACGCCGACGAGATCATCGTGCACCTCACAAACGGAACGAGCGCCCAGTCGCTGTTAAAACAACTGGTGGACAACGGCGCCATTGTTTCCAAGTTCGAAAAGGTTGAGGCGAGCTTGAACGATATTTTTATCGACAAAATACGTGGTAGTCACGAGAGCGACGAATTGAGATGAGAAAGTTTCTTGCGGTCGTAAAACACGAATACAAAAAGGTCGTTCTTAAATGGTCTTTCCTGATCGGCACACTTCTCCTGCCTTTTCTCGCGGCATGTTTTGCGGTTGTCCCGGCACTTATTTTTTCATTGAAAGGGGAGCCGACTCGTATCGTTGTCGCCGACCCGACGGGTAAGATCGAGCCCAGGCTGAAAGCAAACCTGTCCGCGGAGAGAATGGACGCGAGGGCACGGAAGGCGGCGCAGAAATCCCTCGAAGATATCACCCCGACCCAGGAAGAGCAGATGAAGCGGAGCACCGAGCAATTCGCTCAAGGCTTCCACTTCATCGATTATCCGACCGGCGGCGCCTTGACCAGCGGTGTTCGCACCGAGCTTAACGCGATGCTCGTGAACGGGGAAGCGGATGCGTATCTCATCGTTCCGGAGGACATCAATTCCGAGCACGCTTCGTTCGAATTTCGATCCCGCAAGGCCGGCGACTTCGTCGTCAACGACGCGTTCAAGGAAGCTCTGAATGACGCGGTGCGTTCGCAGCGCCTGGCGGACGCGAACATCAGCGAGGCCCGCCTGGAGGAACTGAGCAGGGAAGTAGACTTCGACGCGAAGGGGATCGACGAGCGAGGCGAAGAACGCGACAGCGGCGGAACGTTTATCGCATCATTCATCATCGGTCTAATGATCTACATCACGCTCGCGATCTACGGACAAGCGATCATGGGCGCGGTCGTTGAAGAAAAGGAAACCAGGATTGCCGAGATACTGTTTTCCTCCGCGCGCCCGTTCGAATTGATGATGGGCAAACTGGTCGGTGTCGGATTGGCAGGACTGACGCAACTCGGCATTTGGGTTGGTTCTGCCGCGGTAATTGTCAGCGTAATCGCCCTGCAAACAGATCTCAGCGCGATCGTCGGATCTCTTCCCGCGATCACGCCGCTAATGATTTTGTATTTCCTTATTTTCTTTCTGCTGGGATTTTTCATCTACGCGTCGATCTTCGCGCTTATCGGCTCGATGGTCACGACGGTTCAAGAAGGCGGACAGTTTGCGTTTCCACCGATCATGCTCATGCTGATCGGATTCTATTTCAGCTTCGCTGTCGTGCGGGACCCCAACTCGTCGCTTTCTTTCTGGGTGTCGATCGCTCCGTTCTTTGCGCCCATAACGATGCCGGTTCGCATTCTTTCGGAAACACCACCGTTTTGGCAGATCGGCCTTTCGTTCCTGGTCAACGCCGTGGCAATCGCCGGATTAATATGGCTGGCGGCGCGCGTGTACCGCATCGGCATGCTCATGTACGGCAAACGCGCAACGATCCCGGAGGTGTGGAAGTGGATCAGGCAGGCGTAAACAGAAGCATGTTGGAAATCGAAAAAAAGTATCGATTGTCGTCCGAGCGCCGGTCCGCGGTCGCGGCATCTCTTGGTGAGATCGGGGCGACGTACACGGGGGAAGATCGCGAAGAAAACACGATCTACGGGGGCGGCGCACTTGGGAACGATGCGATCGTCAGGATCAGAAAAACTCAGGACCGTTCCGTTCTCACTTTTAAACGGCGACTCGAGAACCAGGACGATGTGAAGCAGCAGGTCGAATACGAGACCGAGATTTCGGACGCTGAGGCCGCGGCGAAAATGCTTGCAGAGCTTGATCTACAAGTGCGGCTCGTTTACGAGAAAAAGCGAAAGACGTGGCAGTTTCGCGATGTCGAGATAGTTCTGGATGAGCTGCCGTTCGGTTTGTTTATGGAGATCGAAGGATCAATCGCAGGTATCAAAGAAGCCGAGACGCTGCTCGGAATCACCGATCTCGAAACCGAGCACGAAACGTATCCTCGATTGACGGCGCGTCTTGGCCAACGAGTAGGCGAAACAATCGAGGCAAGATTCAACTGATCACGATTTTGATTCGGCGGTTAATTTGATGATGTCGGACACGAGCTTGTCCGGGTCGAAAGGCTTGGTCGAGTAAAGTTGAAACCCACACTCAAAAGCTTTCTGTTTGCTTTCCAGAGTGGTGAACGCGCTGAGTGCGATCGCCGGGATCTCGCCCCCTCGTTCCGGCTTCATTTCGCGGATGCGAGCCATAAGCGAGTAGCCGTCCTCTTCGGGCATGGCCAGATCTGAAATAATAAGGTCGGGCAAAGCACTCAGGGAAGTTGTCAATATCTCCATCGCCACGGCTGACGAGTCCGCGCTCAAGACTCGAGCGCCCGATTGTTCAAGGAACAGCTGAAGCACTTCACGGGAGTCAGGGTCGTCCTCGACGAGAAGAATTGTCTTGCCCGACAAAGAGCGGCGGCTCGCGGATGAGGCGGTCTCTTCCGCTGCGGACGTATCGTCTCGCAGCTTAGAATCCGTGAGGGGAAGAGTTACTACGAATTCGGAGCCTTTCCCAAGCCCCTGGCTGAACGCGCCGACCGTACCGCCGTGCTTGTTGACGAGTATCTTCACAATCGAAAGGCCGAGACCGAGGCCGGTATTGCTGCGGCTGCGGCCTATCTCTCCCTGCGAAAATTGCCGGAAGATGTTTGGAAGCGCGGCCGGATCAATACCATGGCCCGTATCCCTCACGTGGACCGCGACCGTCTCCGCCGTGCTTTTCACGCCGATCCAAATCTTGCCTCCGTCGGGGGTGAACTTGATCGCGTTTGAGATCAGGTTTGTGAAGACCTGCTGTAGCCGCCCGGCGTCTCCGAAGACGATCACTTCGTCGCACTCGCTCGCAAAAGTGAATTCCAGATTGTGCGTTTCCGCGACCGGCTTTTGCGCCTGATAGGCCACGCGGACGATCTCGCAAACGTTCGTCGGATGGAATTCCAGCCTGAGCTTGCCCGATGCGACGCGTGCGGAATCCACAAGATCGTTGATCAGCTTTGTCTGCAGCCGTGCGCTTCGTTCGATCGTTTCGAGCGCATTCTTCCGCGTTGGTTCGTCAACGGTTTTGGTCAGCAGGATCTTCGACCAGCCAAGGATCGCGTTGAGCGGCGACCGGAGTTCGTGCGAAACGAATGCAAGAAAAAAATCTTTTGCGCGGTTGGCTTCCACGGCCTCGTCGCGTGCCCGCTTTTCGCGGTCGTAGACCTTTGCGAGCTCCCCGGCCGCGACCTTTTGCTGCGTCACATTCCGGATGATACCCGTCATCCGCGTCGGCACTCTTTCCCGTTCACCCACCGATTTTCCTTCGGCCGAAATCCATTCCAACGAGCCGTCGCTGCGAATTACCCGAAACTCTTCTTTGTACGCGATGCTCTGTGTTTGAAGCCGCTGGACGAGGGCTTCCACGATGAGTTTATCCTCTGGGTGGACGACCGCCAGGAACGACTCAAAAGTTATCTGATCATGCGCCGGCAGATCCAGCAGCTCATTACAGCTCGCGGTCGCGTAAATCTTCGAGTCCTGGATATCCCAATACCATAACCCGATCCCGGCACTCTGCGCTGCCCGGAGTAATTGCTCTTTCTCCGTATCATAATGGCCGCCCGATTCGCTTCCCGGAATGCTAAGAGCGAAGATAAAAATTTCGTCGGCCGCGTCCACGCTCTTCAGCGGTTGGAGTCGGAGCTCGACGGGAACTTTTTCGTCAGCGCTGACACGAAAGTCGACTATCAGATCCGAGCGCTTGCCGACCGCCGAGTCGGCCACAGCTTTGTCCACGAGCCGTGCAGTATTTTCAGAGGATTGCCAGAAAACGGTTTCAGAAAAAAGCTGCCCAACCAGGAGATTCGTATTCGTGCCCGTTCGGTCGAACAGCCGGCCCGTCAGAGCGGTCACCCTGCCCGAATCATCGAGGGTGCCGTAAAACTCAAACGCATTGTCGAAAATCGCTTGGTGGCGTGGGTCGGAAACGATGGAGCCGGATACGAAACCTGTTTTCTCAGCTGAATGCATTTTATGACGTGCGCTAAAATCAGTGTCGATCAATAAAAAAGACCTCGTTAAATAAGCTTAACGAGGTCAATATTAACAAAAAGATTTACGTTCTCCGAGCCACTCTAAACAGCAGCCCTTCCTGTCAGCAGACGAATAACAAATACGACAACCGCGACAAGCAGGAGTACGTGCAAGATACCGCCGAACGTCTGTCCAGCCACCAAGCCCACGAGCCATAAGACCAACAAAATGACGATGATTGTTTCTAACATAATCCGATAAAGTCCTCCCTTGTTTGTTTCATGCCGTTTTTGATAAGTCGTGTCGGCACCCGCGAAAAGAAGATTCAATTGGCATGCCAAATAATAAAAGCTTCACAAAACTGTGAAAAAAGCAGAGGCGTTCTCATTTTTGCGAATTTAACCTACCTGCGTTTAGTATGGAATTGGTACGCATTTATCGGAGAGATTAGGAAGACTTCAAGCAGGGAATCCGCGCCGGTCTTATGGATTAATTCCATACACGGGAGGGGAAGGCATCGCCGACGGAAAGGGGTCTAAGTGTTGCAATAGTTGGCTCTCAATCGTACTGGTGCACGTGGCATAACGATTGCGATTTCGACGGCGTTCTATTGATTTTCCAAAAAACCAGGAGGGGCTCTTGAATTTCGCAACCGGAACTAAGGAAAGAAACGGACCTCAACGTATCAAGAGCAGAGAGAGCAGCCTGACGCTGGTCTCGAACGCGGGCCTACCCAAAAGAATCTATAACATCGCTATTTGCGAGAACGTTTTCTCTCAACGGCAGGGCGGCCTTCGAAAAACCGAGCCTACCGTTCAAGATTTGACAGCAGCCATTGCTGCGGCCGGTGGTGAAAATCAAAAGGCTCAGACTTCAGAGTCAATGGAAACGCTAATCACCTATGCCGTGCTCGGATTGGTTCTCGGTTATTTGGTGGGCAAACTCGACCGTTAGTAAAGCATAAAACTCGCTGTCTTGCGTGTTTGATTTTGATACAATATCTGAAACTAGTTTAATTGGCTTACCTAGAACTATGGCGAACAAAGCGCTTGTAATAGACGACGACAAAGTTACGCTTGAATTGCTGACGTTCCAACTCGAATCCGAAGGCTTCGAAGTTACGACGGCGGAGAGCGGTGAGGTCGGGCTTGGACTGATCAAGCAAAACGACTTTGATGTGATCCTGACGGACCTGCATCTTCCGGACGTGAGCGGGATAGGCTTGGTTAAGAGTTCAAAGGAACTCGCCCCGCAGACCGAGATCATCATGATCACCGGAGACGGATCCAACGACCGCGCCATCGAGGCCACGAAGGCGGGCGCCTTTTGGTATTTGGAAAAGCCGCTCGACTTTGACGAGCTCTTCGAACTGATCGGCAAAGCGGTGGAGCGGAAGCGGCAGTCGGCCGAGATTAAAGAACTGCGCGGCCGTCTCAGCAGCCGAACTTCCTACGAGGGCGTGATCGGGGGCGCTCGTTCGATGCAGAACATCTACGAGATCATCGAGAACGTCGCGGATTCGGAAGCGAACATTCTGATACTCGGAGAGTCCGGAACCGGGAAGGAAGTGATCGCCAACGCGGTCCACTACAAGAGCAGGCGTTCGAACAAACCGTTCGTGAAGGTAAACTGTTCGGCTCTTCCTAAGGACCTTATTGAATCCCAGCTCTTCGGCCACATCAAGGGATCGTTTACCGGCGCGAATTCGGACAAGGTCGGCTTCATCGGGCAGGCGAATGGCGGAAGTCTTTTGCTCGACGAGATCGGCGAAATGCCGGCGGACCTGCAGCCGAAACTGCTGCGAGTTTTGCAGGAGAAAGTTTACTATCGCGTCGGGAGCGACAAACCCCAGGAGGCCGATTTCAGGCTTATCTGCTCGACGAATCGGGATCCCTTCGAATCTATAAAAGATGGCAATTTGCGCGAGGACCTTTATTACCGGATCAACACCATCGAGCTAACAATCCCACCGCTTCGGGACCGAATGGAAGACGTGCCGATGCTGGCGGAGCACTTTCTGCAGATCTACGCCGACAAGTACAAGAAATCCAACGTCCAATTCAGCCAAAACGCCTACAACCAGATGCTGAATTATACTTGGCGCGGAAACGTTCGCGAGCTCGAGCACGCGATCGAGCGGGCCGTTCTTCTGAGCCGAAGCGGGCGTATCGAAAGCATGGATCTGATGCAGGCAAACGGGACCGCTGTTAGCAGTGAGTTCCCGGCAATGCAATTCACCGCTGCGGCTGCGGCCTCGACCGGTAACGTGGAAGTCCCGAGTTTTACGAACCTTTCTATGATGCCGTCGCTGATTGATCTGGAAGGCGACGAGCTCTTCGAAGAGATCGGACGTTTCATTGTGGACCGACTTCCCGAACCCGCCGACGGAGGCGATCAGAAAGACGTCTTCAACGACATCGAAAGCGGTGTAGTTCTGGCGGCTCTGAAACGCACGCGGGGCAATAAGCAAGCCGCCGCGAATTTGTTGGGTCTTTACCGGCCGCGACTCTACGGAATGATCAAGCGTCACAATCTCGAAGATCGAGTGTAAGGGTCGGCATTAGGCGGAAAATGAAAGAGCCTTGCGCTTGCACGCAAGGCTCTTTCATTTTTTTGCGACCTTCGCGACGACTACCTGGTTGGAGCTGACACTTCAACGTCGATCTTCTGACGCTTCGTGCCGCCGAGGAACCCGCTGTAATAAAGCGCTCCCGCGATCAATGCAACGATGATAATAAGCGTGACCGCCCAAATGAGATTGTTCCCCGTGCTATTTTCCTCTGACATGTTAAATGCCTCCCTTTTGATTCTTGAGTTAATTTACGACTACCTCTCCACTTTAGCAAATAGGGTGCCAACCGGCCGTAGTTTCCGTTGTAATAATTCCGTTCAGGATCAGGGGGCACGCACGTTGCTTCTTTACCCCATATTGATGTTCGCGTTCGCGCGAATTTGTTGCAGCACATATGGCGTCGACCGACCTGAAAAAAAAGAGTGCCGAAGAGCCGTCGTCAGTCTTCCACTATTCCCACGCGGTCCTGTCGATCTTGCTCTTGATTACTACTGGTGCGACTCTCGCTTACTATCAAAACGCGGCTATTTTTGCGGACGGTTCGGGCACGCGCTGGACCGGGGTTGTGTTTCTGATCGGCCTGTTAGTCAGTTTGGTTATATTTGGGATGACGCACCGGGACGCGGCAGCGCGACATGCCCTTCATCAAAAAACGCGAGACCTAATCGCCTCGCAAAATGAAAATCAGGCATTGCTCGCCGCCGAGCAGGGTTCGCGAATCTCGGCCGAACAGGCAAACCGTGCGAAGAGCGAGTTCCTCGCTCTGGTCTCGCATGAATTGAAAACGCCGCTCAACGCCATTGCCGGATGGAACCGGATCCTGAAGACAAAAGGCATTTCGGAAGAAACCCGAGATACCGCCGTGGAAAAGATCGATAAGAACCTTCGCCTGCAGGCATCGATCGTCGAGGAGCTATTGAATTTTTCGGACATAATGTCCAGCGGCTTCTCCGTTATAAGCAGAACGGTGCGCATAAAAGACATTTTCGAGACTGCCGTGTCCACGGTTAGCCAGGAGGCATTCGATAAGGGTGTCGCGTTGGTGGCCGAAGACAAGCTCAATGGCGAGCAGGTGCTCGGCGATCAGGAACGTTTAAAGATCGCGCTCGTCAATGTGCTTTCTAATGCAGTGAAGTTCACCCCGCCCGGCGGCAGCGTGATAGCCAAAGTGTATAACTCGGACGGGTGCGTGAAGTGCATCATAAGCGACACGGGCCTCGGCATTCCCCCGGAGTTTCTGCCGCATGTGTTCGATCAATATAGACAATCCGATCACGCCACAACCCGCCGTTACGGAGGCCTCGGCCTCGGCCTGACAATTGCGAATCACATAATCACGCTTCATCAGGGAACGATCGAGGCCGAGAGCCCCGGAGTTGGCAACGGGGCAAAATTCACGATTTCACTTCCCATCCGCAAATAAAATTGCGCACTATTTTGTTACGCAGCTATCGTGGACGCCCCCTTATTATTGACCGCAAAAGTGCCGAGAGGCAGGTAGGAGGCGTTGGCACACGTCTTGCACCCCGAATCGGGTTAGGACTGTAAATTATTAGATTCCTCTCCCCCAACGTCCCACTGGGAAGAATAGAGGAGAAATGTATATGAGAAAGATTAGTTTCATAAAAGGGTTGTTTATTGTAACGGCTTTACTATTACCGGCTGCGGCCGAGGCGCAAACCAGCGGCTATCGCGATCGGCAGGCTCGTACTTTGCTCGCGCGAATTGAGACGCGAACAGACACATTTCGAAGAGAAGTAGATTTGTCGCTTAATCGCTCACCGCTAAATTCGACGAACCGGGAAGACCGAATCTCGGACTTCGTCGCCGAGTTCGAAACTGCCACGGATGCACTCCGTCGTGGATTCGAATCGAATCGAAATATTAGTTCCGAAGTCAACGACGTGTTGAATCGTGCGGCGTTCATCAATCGGTTCATGACCCGGAATCGCCTGAGCACGCGTGCCCAGAGCGAGTGGAGCGGGCTGCGAACGGACCTCGACTCCTTGGCGCGAATTTACACTGTCAGTTGGGACTGGAACCGCGTTCCCGACTATGGAACAGGTGGCGGCTACGGGACGGGAACCGGCGGCGGTTACGGCACCGGCGGCGGATATGGAACAGGCGGTGGCCGGGGCAGAGGTTTCGACGCGAGGTTGACGGGAACTTATAGATTGAACCGAACGCTGAGCGACGACGTCAACACCGTGCTCGACCGATCCGACGACGCGTACTCCACCGACCAGCGAGATCGCGTGCGACGGAATCTCGAGCGCCGGCTCGCTTCGCCTGAGATGATGGCGATAGAGAAAACGGGACGAAGCGTATCGATAGCTTCGAACTTGGCACCGCAGGTGACCTTCGAAGCGGACGGTGTCGCGCGCACCGAGACCACTGATCGAGGACGCACAATCAGAACGACAGCGACGGCAACCCGCGACGCGGTAGAGATCAGCTATGTTGGGGATCGTTCGAATGATTTCTATCTGACCCTCTCGCCGACCCGCGATAACCAGTTGCGCGTTACTCGAAAACTGTACCTGGAAAATCGAAACGAAACTGTTTCAGTCTCGACCGTGTATGACAAGGTGGCGGATGTTGCTCAGTGGTCCACGATCACTACGACGGACGTTCCATATTCCAACAACACAAACGGCGGCGGGACCGGAGATTTTTATATCCAGAATGGGACGCGCCTGACGGCGGTTCTCAATAACGCGGTTACGACGAGAGCTACGCAGCCCGGAGACAGATTCACGATGAACGTTACGTCGCCGGACATTTACCGCGACGCCGTAATCGAAGGACGCGTTGCGCAGATTGATAATTCGGGACGCCTCTCGGGAAGAGCGAATGTTTCACTCGAGTTCGATACGATCCGCATGCGGGATGGTCGGAGCTATCGATTCGCCGGGATCATCGATTCCGTACGAGCGGTCAACGGTGAGAACATCTCTGTAAATAGAGAAGGTACGGTCCGAGACAGTAATCAGACGAAAAGAACGGCGACCCGGGCCGGTGTCGGGGCCGCTCTCGGCGCATTGATCGGTGCAATTGCCGGTGGTGGATCGGGTGCTGCTATTGGTGCAGCCGTCGGTGCCGGAGCCGGCGCGGGGACGGTTCTTATTCAGGGCCGCGACAACGTTGAGCTCAGTCAGGGAACTGAATTTACTATTACCGTGAGCGGGCCGAATAATGTCGGCGTTATCCGGTAGTTAACTTGGAAAGAGTGGGAGCCCGCGGCCCGCTCTTTCTTTTCAATGCAGAATGCGTTTCGGAGAGAACGATCATGGGAACAAAAAAAGTAAAAGACTTTCAGCCGCCGTATCAGGAAGAGCGCGAAGGCTTCAGCACGCAGGAAGCCGCCGGCGGACTCGACCGGCCGAGCAGGTCTGAGATCAAAGACATAACGGATGAGGCCAGTCACCGTGACGCCGATGGAGTGCTGAGACAAACTCTCCGCGGCGATGAAACCAAAGGCGATGCGGATGAGCGGGACGTAGCGGGATCGACGAGTTTCGAAGACACTCCGCAGGGCCGCGAGGAAACAAAGAAGGACAAAGCCGGAGCAGCTAACCAAAATGGTTGACGACAAACTCGCGCGCGAAGAGGCGCAGCGAGCGGCCAACTACGAGGCGATTAAATCCAGCGTAAAGTCGGACGTCGCAAGTGACATCTATGTAGAGGCCGCGCGAATCAGGCCGTCGCAGGCGGTGCTTGTCGAGGAAGTAGCGGATGGGATGCGCCGCACCGCGGTGCACGAGGTCGTCCAGACCGAGAGGGAAGTCGAGCGTGCGCGCTTCGTCGCGCGCATCTCTCAGATCATCGATTATCTATTTTTTATAGTTTACGGGCTTCTGACAATTAGGCTTTTGCTCGAGCTGTTTGCGGCTCGTGAGAGTGCGGGCTTTTTTAAGTTCATTAAGAATGTTACGGATCCTTTCTATTGGCCGTTTCGCGGACTCGTCCCGAGCCCGTCGACGGCGGAGGGGTTTACCCTGGCGTTACCGGTCGTGGTAGCGATCGTGGCTTACATGCTGTTGCACTTGGCGATCAACGGATTGTTGCGGATCTTCGCGCATCGGAAGACTGAAGTGTAACGTTGTTGCGGTTTCAAATGGAAAGTAGTAATAAGTAGGTAATCCTACATGTCTTAGACCCTTAATTTTTTGGAAAGGAGAACTTTATGTTTAGCATTCTGGGAACGATCATCGTCGGATTGATAGTTGGAGTACTTGCCAGGTTTCTGCTTCCGGGACGCGAAAATCTGCCGGCCGGAGCCCTGGGTATTTTAATCACGGCGGTTATCGGAATCGTCGGCGCTTTTCTTGGAAGCTTTATCGGACGAGCATTAGGATTCGGACCGAAGGACGGAGATACCGTGTATGCTGCGGGCTGGATAATGTCCATTCTTGGGGCGGTAATACTGTTGCTTCTCGTAAGGCTGCTGATGGGCCGCGGTAACAACAACAGTACGGTTTAAGAGATTTGATTACGTAAAAAGAAAAAGCCTCGCCGATTCGGCGAGGCTTTTTCGATCTAGAGAATTCCGCAGTCGGAGTGTCCGCAGTCGCAACTAATTTCTGTTAGGTCCTGATCGGCGGCTGTCCTGCAGTGATCGCTGCAATATTCCTCCTCGCCGCGTGTCGGGCAAGCACATCCTCCGTGCCCACATCTGTTGTCATCGTCATCCATAAAAGTATCTCCCTTGTACGCTTCAAATTTTGCCGCCGGACGCAAAGCGCGGGCGGGATTCGGCGCTTTCTCCATCCTTTAGCAATAGGAAATTATAGACACCGTTGGTCCCAGGAAACAACAAAAAGTTGCGGTGTTCACGGGAACCCGGCGTTCATTGAAACTTTGATACAGAAACGAAATAACAAAATTCCATGCCTAGTGCGTGGATAAAAGGGAACGGTTGGTATTTTGAAGAGAATTGATCAGCCGTTTCCTTTCCGTTTCCACTCTTCCATCGAGTCCAGATTTGATAAGTCCGCAAATCGTATGGCGGCGCGTTATTTGACACAAATTCGTTCAGTGCGTGGGCCTATCTTGCCCCGATACGCGTTGGCACGGTCGTTGCAAAAGCATTGGATGTCGGAAGGGAGATACGAAAATGACACGGATTGATATCAAAAGAGCATTAATAACGTTGGGATTCGGCTTGGCGATTCTTGTCGCGGCAAATGTGGATATAAGCGCTCAGTCGAGACGCGAGATGGAGCGCGAACGGCAACGGATCGAGCGGGAGAATGCGGGGTACCAGCGCCAGCGCCGAGATCAGTACCGCGGCAACCGGAATGACTCACGGGTGACTGGACGGATGGAACAGCGTGTGGACAACGCAAACTATTCAAACGGGTATCAGCAGGGACTACTTGCAGGCCAGTATGATCGCCGCAAGCGGAAATACAATCAGTCGAACGTGTATCGGGACAGTGGTTCATATCCGAATCAGGGTGACCCGACGAGCAGCGACTACATATACCGACAGGGTTATTTGCAGGGATACAATGACGGCTACAACGGCATAAGGAATTATTAAGTTCGCCCATACCGTCTAACGGGAAGGCCTCGAGTAATCGAGGCCTTCTCGTTTTTCTTTGTACGCCGGAGAAGGACTTTGATCGCTCAGGTTGATTTCGAATCCGCAGCTTCGCAGCAGAGAGTAAACCAGTCGAACTCGTGTTTTTCGTTGTCACGTCTGATCACGAAAACCTCCCAGTCCTTCTCAAACAGTGACTGGAAATACGCCGAGCTGGAACTCTTACTACAGTCGCTCCGCAAAGGACATGTCCGAATGGAGGGGCTAAACATTTTCTCGGATAAATTCATACGGACCTCTCGCTTTAACAGCAGGCGGTCGGAACTTCCTGCGGCCTTCCGTCGATGCTTGTGAAGGTCGGCGTGCAGCATGTCTTCTCGGCAGAGCTCTGCGCTTCTTCAGAGAGATTGTCTTTCAACACGGCGAAGACTTCCCACTCGTTACCGTCCGGATCCTCGACCCACGCCTTATCCTGTAGCGCGTAGCAGCAGGTCGTCTGCATTTCCGCACGGGGCACCAGACCCTTTTCTTCCCAGACTGCGCGCAGAGCCAGAACGTCATCCGTACCCGCGACCTGAATCCCTAAATGCGACAGAGCCCCTCCGTCGTTGAACGGTACCTGGTTCAAAGTGAAATTGAGCGGGGGATTTTGAACATCGAATTTTGCGTAGCCGGTGCGGACCTTTGCGGGTTCGATGCCGAACATTTTCTTGTAAAACTCGACGCTTTTCTCTACGTCGCGGACGTTGATTGCGAGGTGCGCTTTCAGTGTGTTTATCGATGGGGCTGCCTCTGTATTCATTTTCTAAATCTCCTTTTCTTTCAATAACAATTACGGATTAGCATAACTGTAATTACAAAGATAGCGTCGCGAAACAATTCTGTCAAGACATAAATGTGTGTGTTAGTATATTTTCATGGCGAAGGAGAAAGAATTGGATCTTGAGTTGTTTTTTTCGGCCCTCGCCGACAGGACGAGGCTGCGACTGTTGAACCTGCTGCGGGACGGCGAGGTCTGTGTTTGTTTTTTTGCCGGTACCCTCGGGACCAATAATCCCAAGATCTCCCGTCACCTGTCGTACCTGAAACGGGCGGCGTTAGTGACCGGCCGGCGGGACGGTAAATGGATGCACTACAGTCTTCAAAGACCGACGGACAAACGTGCAGCGGACTTGTTCGACGCAACCATGAACATGATCGATGACGAGCCAGAGATGAAGCGGGACCGGCGGCGGCTTGTGGAATTCTGCTGCTCCCCGAACGCACCGGTTCTTATAAAAGGCCGGGCGAAGAATGCGTGATCAGCGCGGAAGTGCGAATAAAAAAGGAGGCATCGGCCTCCTTTTTTCGTTTAGCGTTTTCCGGCCGCCGCAGATCGACCCTGAGGCCTTGAGCCGCGAGGGCTTTTCATCACCTTCATTTTTTCTCCCTGCATCAAGGAACCGAGACGCTGCAGAGTTTCCCCGGGTATTTGATCCTCCGCCATCTGAAACATATCGTTCTCTTCTTCCTTGACGTGATGTTCGACGTTTTCCATCAGCACGGTAATTTTCGCCCGGAAAGTAGGTGAGCCTCCCGACAACGCCGCGAGCTCCGCGAGAAGGCTCTTAACCTGACCATGTTCTTCGAGACCTTCGCGGACGATCTTCTTCAGCTCCTTGTCACCTTTTTCCAGGAGGTGGGGGTAAAAGATGTTCTCCTCGATGTGAGCGTGCACGTCGAGCTCTTGTTTGATCTTTTTGAAAGTGGCAGCGTTGTTTCCGTCCTCATTCGCTTTTACTCTTTCAAAAAGGGTCTCCACCGTGCGGTGGTCGGTCTTTAGCAGTTCGATAGCGTCGGGAGCTCCGTCCTTACCACCGAAGATTCCGGCGACCGCGTCCACCGCCGACGCGATCAGGCCTTTGCCCTGCGAACCGGACCCGCGTTTTGCAGATGATGATTTTCCGCCTTTAGTCGAAGCAGATTTCTTGCCGCCGGAACTGTTCGATCGTGAACTCGCACCAGACGACTTCGAAGCGGTGGAACTTCCGCCCCTCGACGACGCAGACTTCGAACCGGCGGAGCCTGAAGATTTGCTTGCTGATGAACCCGTCTTAGAACCTGATGCCTTGCGTCCCGATGAAGCGGACTTGGAAGAGCCCGCAGATTTGCTTCCCGTCGACCCGGATTTGGAAGAACCGGACGACTTGGAACCGGAGCTCTTCTTCGCCGCAGCCCCACCAGATGAACCGGCCGAAGACTTCGCCGAAGAAGACTTCGCCGAAGAAGACTTCGCGGATGGACCCGATTTTGAACTAGACGACTTAGCAGATCCGGATTTCGAAGATGCCGACCCGGACGCGCCGGATTTCGACGATCCGGATGACGTTGATCCCGATTTCGAGGAGCCGGACGACTTGGAAGATCCTGATTTCGAGGCTGAAGACTTTTTAGTTGTTGCCATTATTATTTCCTCCGTGTACTTGAACAAGTGATTCGAGATTCGAATACAACATCCATTTTGCAAACTACATACCACGTTAAACTTGCCCGGACCGTAAGTTCGCAGACGGTACTCGTGTCGAATTCATGCGCTTAAATTTAAGCAACGCTTAAAAATATGTCCCCATCACGCACACCTTTAAGCAGAAAAATCCCGGCGATAATGTACGTTGTCGTACTCCGGGCACGCTTCCGCGGTCGCTAGAATTTTATTACACAATTGGGGCAGGACGAATAGAAATGGCGGATAGAAAAACTAATTTGATCGCGATCGGCGGCGGCGAAATGTCGGAAGCCAGAGAAATACTTGACGAGATCCTCGGCCATATCGGGACTAAACGCGATCCGCGACTCGCCGTGTTAACCGTAGCGACGAACGAAAGTGAAGCGGCATCTGTGAAATACAACGGGTTATTTCGAAGGCTCGGCATCAGGCACGTAGACATCGTCAACGTTTCGCAGCGCGAGGATTCATTCGCCGAGAGCTCAATAAAGAAGATCAAAAACGCGGACGCGCTTTTCTTCACGGGCGGAGATCAGTTGAACATCACCAGCCTGCTTGGCGGCACGCCGCTGCACAATCTGATATATGAAAGGTACAAAGAAGGCGTGCTGATCGCGGGCACTAGTGCGGGTGCGGCGATGATGTCGAGCTCGATGATAATTTCGGGAAACAGCGACTCTCCGCCCAAGGTCAGCGGCGTGACGATCGCGCCGGGGATGGACTTGGTCGAAACCACGATCATCGACACACATTTTTCACAGCGCGGCCGTCACGGGCGGCTGCTCACCGCCATCGCCCATTACCCGCAGGTTCTCGGACTGGGCATCGACGAGCGAACCGCCATGGTTGTCAACGACGGCGAATTCAAAGTGATCGGCGAAGGCGTCGTCACCGTCTTCGACGGCCGCAATATGCATTACTCGGACCTGCCGTACCGCAAGGAAGACGAGACCGTGGGGATGTTCGGCGTCGACATACACGTTTTGCCTTCGGGTTACAGGTACAACATGAAAGAGCGGGAACCGCTCGCGCCCAGACTTACGAAAATGGCCGGTGCGGACGACGACGTTTAAGGGGACATGAAATGTTTACGTTGATCGAAAACGGCGAGGTCTACAAAATTATGCTGCCGCTGGTTACTTCGAATACGGCGTCCGCGTTGCAGCTCTCGATAAAGGGCCGGCTCGAAGTCGGGAAGGCGGCGGACGCGCTGGTTTTGACAAAGGAAGGATTTGAGATCCGGGAAGTTATTAGCTGCGGGCGCCGGCTCGTGAAAGAAGGCAATCTGGACTTCACGGAGAAGTTCCTCCACGAAAGCAATCGGCGGATCGTTCTCGAGGGCCGCAAGGCCGTACACGAAAATTCCCAATTCCCAGGGGCGTTAGCTCCGGAGAAAGCTCGCGCCGCCGCGGTGGAAACGCTTGCATAATGGCCGCCGGATACATGCCATCGGACGCTCGCAGGATCGGGCGCCGGCGGGCCGTGTATTTGGTGGTTGACGGTTTGATCTTGGTAACCACGCACCGAAAACACGTAAAGACCGCTCGGCTAATTACGTTGCATCCCTCGCCCGCGTAAAGTAGAATTCTGCTCCCTTCAAAAATATTTCATTACACGTTTGTGCGGAGGCTCTGTTGAATATGACCAAGGAAAGACTCGCGCGATTTCGCTCTATTGTTTCAGCACTCTTCGTGGCCACGGCGATGACGGCCGGCTCGCTGAGTCCAGCGGCTTTCGCGCAGGCGACGCCGGATACCGGTCCCGTCACTCCTCCGCAATATCAGATCTTCGACATCGGGGTCGTTGCGATGGGCGATTCCGCGTCACAGGGTTTTGGTGTTTCGAACGCCGGAATCGCGGTTGGACGATCCGTTCGCACGGGCGCCGCTCAGGCGTTCACGTGGACCCAGGGCGGCGGTATAGTCGGACTGCCGAATATCGCCGGCCGAGCCTTCTGCGTTTCCAACGGAGCGAACGACAACGCGGTCGTCGTCGGGACATGCGCGGCGACGCTTTTCGGAACAAACCGTCTGCCTGTGATCTGGCAAGCCGGGGCCGTGTCGCAGCTTCCGTTGCCCGCCGGTGAAACTCTCGGGGATGCGAACGACGTGAACACCGCGGGCGTCGCAGTTGGATCGATAAATGCGGGCAGCCTCCAGCGGGCTGCGGTTTATAGCGGCAACACCGCGACCGTGATCACGCAGACGACATCGGGAGGCAGCTTTTTTGTTACGGCGTTTGGCGTGAACGATTCGGGCCGCGTCGTCGGGCAGGGAATCGATCCGAACAACGCGGCTCGAAATGTCGGCATGGTTTTCGATATCGGAAGCAGCTCCGCAGTCGAGGTCGGAGCGTTGCCCGGCATGAATGGCGCACTCGCGTTCGGGGTCGGTAACGGCGGACACGTCGTCGGGTCGAGCATGATGAATCAGGGCTCGGGAACCCCGTTCATATGGACGCAGGGCGGCGGCATGGTCGCGATCCCGTTTCCGGCAGGAACGACGCAAGGCTCCGCACGCGCGGTCAACTCCACGGGCTGGGCCGTCGGGACGGCGTCATCGGCATTCGCGATTCCATTTCTATACGACGGAACGAACACGTACCGCTTGGCCGATCTGATTCCCGCGGGTACGGGATGGGATCTTTCGACGAACACTTCGTCGTCGGCCCTCGGGATCAGCGACGCGCGCGTGATCGTGGGGACCGGCGTTTTCAACGGAGCGACGCACGCGTACGCGATGGTTCCGGTTGCCGCAAATGTCTCCGTCAGCGGCCGCGTTTTGACTGCCGGGGGACTTCCGATGCGCGGGGCGACGCTTACGATCACGGGTAATAATCTTCCCATCGTCGTAAACGCGCAGACCGGTAGTTTCGGTTGGTATACGTTTTCGGGATTGCAGCCGGGCCAGACCTACACGATCACGGTGAACACGAAGCGAGGCGTGTTTGCGCAGTCGTCGCAAATGATCACTCCCCAGGCGGACGTAACGAACTTTAATTTTGTGGCCCTGCCGTGATCAGGAAGCTTGCACTGCCGGCCGCAGGCTAAGCTTGCGCCGGTATGTGAGCTGTCGCCAGATCCATTCCATCGGACCGTACGCGAAGTGCTTCAGCCAGATCGTGCTGATGACGATTTGAAACAAAAAGATGGCGAGTGCTATCAAGGTCGCCTGCAGAGCTCCGACGCTTCCGAACAATCCAAATCCGTAGCCGTAAAAAATCGTCACGCAGATGATCGTCTGCAAAAGATAATTCGTGAGCGCCATCCGCCCGACCGGCCCAAGAATTCTCAAAACCTTTTGTGCGTGCCGTTCCTGCCAAAGCATCGCGACCAAAGCCATCATCGCGAGTGCCATCGCCGGGACGCCAAACGCGTACCCGATCACTCCCAGTAGCCCGGCCGGCGACGGGGGGAAGGGAGCTTCGTTACCGGCGAACCAAGCCATGGAAATATTTCCCAGAAGGCCGAGGATCGATCCGTACAATAGAACGCGGTTGATCAACGATATCGAATGAAGTCCTGACAGGTTTTGAAAAATCCGGCGGCGATAGGCGTACATTCCGAGCAGGAACATCGCGAGAATTTTCGGGAGACGCATCTGGAAAATCAGTCCGAGGTAACGTCCGACGATCGTCTGCCGGTTGTACCCGGTGAGAATTTCCCAGTAGCTGCCGTGCGCCACGCTCTGCAGATTTGCGTTCCACATATCGAGTTGTGCCGAGTCGAATCCGGCGGCGACATTGGGAGGCGCGAAAGCCAGGAACGCGCCGTAGAGCAGGATATACGTGACGATCGGGACGACCAAAAGCGCGATCGCCCATTTGAGAAGGGACTCGTTCGATTTGTTTCGAAACAGTATCAGCAGGAAGCCCATCAGCGCATAAACGCTAAGAATGTCCCCGTACCAAAGCAGGTACGCGTGAAGCAGTCCGATGATGAGAAGCCAGAACAGGCGCCGTTTGAAAAGGGAAGCGTGCCGGTCGCCGCGCTCTTCCGCACGCGCGATCTGAAGCGCGAAACCGACGCCGAACAAAAACGAAAAGATTGAGTAGAATTTTCCTTCGACAAAAAAGTGGACAAGGAAGTGCGTGACCTGATCGTAAATCGGCGTCTGTGCTTCGAGGACCGGAGGCATGAACCCGTAGCCCGAGAACCACTGAACATTGCCGATGAGGATCCCGCAGACCGCGAGCCCGCGCAACACGTCAAGGATCTCAATTCGTTCTCGCGAAGAAACCGGGCCGATCTCACTTGTCATAATTCGCTCCTGATTCGCTTTCTTCCGCCCCGGATCGAAGGCGCCTGGTCGGCGCCTTTGGTTCCTACGACCCTACGTGAAGATAAGTTCCGCTTGGTAGGCAGCGATTAGCACTATCAGATCCCGATCAGGAAGGGCAGGGAATCGGTGTCATTCTTGAGGATCGCGGGGGCAACGAATCTCGCGAGCTCGGCCGACGGCCGCAAGCCGAGGACGGCCCGCTCCGGCTTTCATTATTTGGTCGAGCTGATCGGCGTAAAAAGTTTCTTAGGTTGTTTTCCATCAACGTGGATGGAGGGCCGGAGAAGCGCCTCACGAATCGTTCCCGGTACGACGTGGACGCCGCTTACTCGCCGGACGGGTCGAGGATCGCGTTTGTGAGCAACGCTGACGGTAACCCGGAAATCTACGTGATGAACCCCGACGGGAGCGGTGTGCTGCGTTTGACGAGAGATACGGGGAACGACGTCTACCCGCGCTGGTCGCGGGACGGAAAGAAGCTAATTTTCACCAGCGGCCGATCGGGAGGATACGCGATCTACGAGATCGATATGTAAGCCCGGCATGGCGAACCCGCGACGATTATTTCGGCTGCACCGATAACGGCGACGGTAAATCGCCGACCTCTCCAAAATTCGCTGCACTAAAGGTGCCGTTGGAGCTATTCAGCCAGTACCAATTTCGTTCGCCTGCGCGAAAAACTGCAATGTCGGCACGGCCGTCCCCGTCGTAATCGGCAGGGATCGCCGTGTCAGCCCCTGGCAGTCCGAAACGATGCGTCGTAATCGATCTCGCAGACGAGCTCGCGATGTACCAGTAACCCGTCTCGGGACGATATACCGATATATCGGCGCGATCGTCACCGTCAAAGTCCGCGACGAGCGGTTGGTCAGTCCCAAGTCCGAACCGGATGTAGAGCGGGAGAGTGGACGAGCTCCGGAGGATATACCACGTTCCCGTCGACGGGCGGTAGAGGCAATAGTCCGCTTTCCCGTCGCCCTCATAGTCGGCCGCGAAAACTTTGTCGCCGCTCGCACCCCAAGTCAAAATGTTTATGCCGAGATTGCTGCGCTGGATATACCAAACGCCCGACGAAGGCCTCCACACTGCCATGTCTGTTCGGCCGTCAGCGTCGTAATCGGCGGGAACGGGAACGTCGCCGTTGAGTCCGAACTGGACGGCGGAAAACCCGGCACTGGTGCCTTGCATGTACCAGACTCCATTCGACGGGCGCCAGACTGCGAGATCGGCTTTGCCATCACCGTCGAAATCCCCGGCGAGGTTCTGATCGCCGATTGAACCGAAGTGTGTCGTAGTTGTTGAATTGTCAGAACTCTTTTTAACGATCCAGTCTCCGGTAGTTGGACGATACACGGACAGATCGGTCCGCCGGTCCCCGTCAAAATCCGAGATCTGGTTTTCGAGTGGCTCGGCGATTTTGGTCGCATCCATAACGTAAAGTCCGGTTGCCATATCGCCGATCAAGATTTTGTCATCTCCGAGAAAAGGATAGACGGCCCAGCCACCGTTGTAGCCCGAGCTCACCTGGGATTCCATACGGAGGCTCCCGCCGCAGACCATGTCCGACGGCTTAAAATCCGCGCTCGGTCTGGCCGGGAGAACGCCATTGACCCCGTACGGCTCGGGAAAGGTGTCGTATTGCCCGATGTGCACGGGTCGCGCCGGATTGGAGATATCGAAGACCTGAAGTCCCGCTTCGTACCACGAGACATAAAGGCGATTGCCCTTAACAACGGGGTTATGCGGCGTGGACCCGTTAAGACCGAGCTGCTCGCCGGATATTCTATAAACCAAAACCGGCTGCGTGGCATTGTGGATGTCGTATACCCGGACGTCACCGGCTTGAAGCGTCCCCGACGCATTGCGAAGCGTCTCGCGGCACGAGTACAGGTAATTGCCGTCCTCGCTCGTCCAGCTGCTGTGCATCCGAGTATCATTCATGACGCCGGGGCCGGTAATGTCCTCGATGACCGCGAGCAGGGTCGGGGCTTGCGTTTCGATGTTTGTTAGATCGTAGATTTCGGTTCGGCCCCGTACGAGTGGTGTTCCCCAACCGGACGTGAAAAGACGATTGCCGCGAATGTGCGTTGCATGAACCCAGTCAGCTTCTTGAAGTAGGAGGTCTCGCACGAAGACGGGATTCGCGGGATCACTGATATTTATGAATTTGACGATCCGGTTCGGTTGGCCGTGCAGAACTTCGACAAGATAGTTACCCCAGATCTCGATCTCATGAACGTAACCGAAGGCGTTGGAATTTGCCGGTGTGGCGGCTCCGAGACGTACCGGGTGATAAGGGTCCGTAAGATCCACTATCTCGACACCGCGATTTGTCGCACTTCCGAAATAGCCGCGGTTGCCCACGACGACGGCCTCGGTGTAATGGTCGAGCTTTGGCGTCGGGTTATACCAGCTCGCCAACACCGGGTGATCGGGATCCGTGACGTCGTAAATGAAAACGCCGCGGCAGCTGGTGCTGCCCTGGGCCGCAACGTTGCCACTGGCACCGATGTCGGAAAATTTCCAGGCGGAAGGATTCGGCGGGAATGTTGTGCACGGAGGATCGATGTGCCCCCGCAGACGCACCCTCTGAGCTCGCGTCGGTGCGGCCAAAGAAATTGTCATGATAGCGAGTAACAGGAAAAGCTTGAGACTCGCTGAAGTTGTAGCTTTCTTCATAGAATTCTCCGCGAACCGAAAAGGTGGGTACTTCAATGATAAGGCACGAGTCAACGACCGGAGAGAAAGTCGGTCGAAGGATGTGCCGAGTGAAGACTCGCGAACGCGGGACCGCACTCGGTGCGCTACTATCCCGCCATTGCGCTCCGCTATCGCCTACCCTGGGCCGGGCGCTGCTTACCTCCCGCAGACTAAACCGAATCGGGCACCCGCCGCCCGCGCCATCCGAAGAATCTTCGCAGGGCTAATGAGATTCCGGTGAAGACAAGAAACGCCGCGGCAAAGGACGCGATGCCGGCGATCGTCTGGCCGATGATTCCGTAGAATTCGCCGGTGTGCGCGAAACGGAACCACGTGCGCATCCGCCTCCCGGGTGTGTAATCGGAATATTGTTCCCAGCGGGTGACTTCGCCGTTCGCCGGATCGAGGGCGAGCTGGGCGCGGTATTGAGGCTGGCCGCCATTTCCGCTGTCGAGTGCGAACGTTACCGGAACGTCGGGTTTTTGCGGGACCTGAACGGTGATGTTGTTCCAGTTTTCGACCTGCTGTTTTGCTTTCGCCATCAGCGGCTCGAGCCCGTCCAGTGGCACCTCCGCGGCCTCCTGCTGCGGCCCGGATCCGCGTTGCTGCTGTACCGGCGGTTCTTCACCGGCGATACGGTAGACGAGATTTCCCGCCCAGGGAAATGAGATGACGACGCCGGAAAGTACGACGACGAACAAGGGAAGTGCGGACCAGAAGCCAAAGACGTTATGCCAGTTGAAGTCGCGCGCCTTTCCGCCCTGTCCCGTCCGGAACCACGTGACGGCTCGAAGAGATTTGCGCGTCCACTTACGCGGCCACCAGAGGTAGAAGCCGCTCATCACCAGGAACAGGAAAATGAGGTTACACGATCCCGTGACCGCACGTGCGGCCGCGCGATTGTCTCCACCCGTGCCGAGCCACCGATGCCAGTCCGTCACCGCGCCGAAAAACGCATGCGTTCTTTCGGACCCTTCGCCGAAAACGCCGCCGGTGTACGGGTCAAGGTAAAGCCGCTTGCCGCCCGGAAAGGACGCGAGGGCTGGAGCGTCCGGGGAACTGTAAACGGTAAGAGATGTTGGCGGCGTTGCCTTTGACTCGCGTGCTTTCGCGATCAGGTCCCTGACCGCCAATTGCTCCGCGGCCTTCTGCACGGAGTAGCCGCTCGTGTCGGCGGACCACTCGATCTGTTTCTCGTATGTCAGCAAGACGCCGGTGACCGACATGATAAAGATCACGATTCCGGCAAGTGCACCACAGATCAGATGACACCAAAAAATCACATCTCTAAAACGTTTCAAGACCCTTCCCCCTATTTGCTATTAGTCTACTGTTCCCAGGAGAGGGCGTCACCTCGGACTGTCGAAGGGCGCGACGAGTTTTCCCGGTTAGCGAAGTTGGCGCCGGTCTTGGCTAGCCAGGAAATCTTTATTCGCGGGTATTCTTATTCGTGTGATTCGTCTGTTTCGCGGAGTGCTGCGGTCGACCTAGGCGCACACATCGCCGGGACCCTAACCGCGCTTATCAATTCTTCCCCTGCGCAGGAATCGGAAGGTCTCCCGGCGTGCCCCACTGATCGACGCGGACGCTGGAGTTGCTGCTGAACAGTCGCCACCACTGGCCGTTGCGGTATATCGCGATGTCGGTTTTTCCGTCGCCGTCGTAGTCCGCGGGCACGGGCACGTCGCCCTGGGCTCCGAAGCGCACGCTGTAGACTCCGAGGCTCGTAGCATTGAACCACCACGTCCCGGTCGACGGACGAAACACGGCGTAGTCATCCTGGCCGTCACCGTCGTAATCGGCAGCAACCGGAATGTCCCCGACGGTGCCCCAGAAAAATTCCCGCTGCGAACGGTTGGTGCCGAACTGCCCGGTTGTACCGCCGATCGCGATCGTCTTCCAATACCCGTCGCGGAAAAATCCGTATTCGTCGATACTGTCGCCGTCAAGATCGGCAATCACGAGTTTGTCGGAAGCATTTTCGGCAGGCATGATGCCGGTCGTGGTGGATGTTTGAGCGAAGAACTTGAACTGCCAGCGAACATTGCTGCCGCTGGTGGAGAAAGGGCTGCGGAGCACCATGTCCACTTTGTCGTCGATCGGATCGTCGAGGCTGAAGTGCCCGGCCAGCGGGGTATCGCCGGCCTGACCGAACGTGCGGCGCTCGAGTGAACCGTCGGCGCTCCTTACTATCCACCAGTCACCGTTGCGAAACACCGCGATATCCGTCTTCCCATCATTGTCGTAATCCGCCGCAACCGGCTTGTCGGAAGAGATACCCCACGGCATGTAAACGTACTCTCCGGTGCTCATGTAGATGTACCAGTACCCGTCGCTCGGACGAAAGATCGCGAGATCCGCTTTTCCGTCGCCATTAAAATCGAAGTCGGGGTGTGAAGTCGGTACGGTCTTCGGCTGAAGACGAACCATGTTCGTCCGGGGAAGACCGTTGACGCTACTGAATTGGCCGGTCAGCAGATACTTTCCGTCGGGTTGGCGATCCAGGTTATTAACGGCCCCGTTCGTGCCAAAATCGACTCGATCCAAAGTGGAGTCAAAAGTTAAGTCCGAGTTGAACCTGGCGAACTGCTGCTTCGCGTTATTCCACGGGCTCTTGCATCCCCCGGCGACAATTGTTTTACCGCCGCTTTGGGCGAAAGGTACGGGAAGTGTCGGGTAACTATTACAATTGAAGGCCGCCGAAACACTGCCCGATGTCAGATCCCTCTTTTCCAATCCGGTGTAAGAAATAGATCCGCCGGGATCGTTTGGATCGGGATAACTGCCGCCATAGTTCGCGAAGAATTCTCCCGCGTTGCCGAGACGGACGGTGGCGGCGGCGGTGGAGTTGAACGACGTGTCCAGGCTGCCGTCGGGGTTGAGTTTTACGCCGCCCAAGCTCGAGGTACCGTTTACCTGATAGAAAAATCCAACGACCAATATCTTTCCATCGGAGAGAACCTTGACGTCCGAGCAAGACGGAAAGTCCCCTCCCGCCGCGAGCACGGTCGTAAATGTGTTGTCCAGGCTTCCGTCGAAGTTGAAACGTGCGAGCGCGTTTTTCGGGGTACCGTTCGCATCGCGGAACGGGCCGCACGCGAGGAATTTTCCGTCGCTCAACGGTTCGGCTTTAACCATCCCGAGAAAGATGTCGAACGTCGGGCGCGTCGTGAGTGTGCTGTCGAGCGTGCCGTTGGAATTTAATCGAGCGATCCGAACGTCGGTCCCGAGGCTCGGGAACTTTCCGCCGATAAGGATCTTTCCGTCCGGCAGAGTTTTGATCGAGCGGACCTCGTCGTCGATCTGCAAACCGACGAACCGGAGCGGTGAAGAAAATGACGTATCCGTCGTTCCGTCGGGATTCAGGCGGACGATCTTCGCGCTGCCCGCGCCGTTGACGATAGTAAACTCGCCGCCCACGAGGATCTTTCCACCGGTGGTGATCTCGAAAGTATTGATCCGCCGAACATCGAACTGCGGGTTGAAGGTGGGGTCGACTTCGTAATCCTGTCCGTAAACCGAAAGACATGTGAGCAGAAGTGCAACGACAACCGAGAGCTTCCAGAGGTTTTGATTTTTCATGTGCGGGATCTCGCGTGCGAAATTTTGCCGATTCTACCACGGAACAGTGTGCCGGAAAAGGTTTTTCAAAACGCGCCTTCAAACTCGACGAAGCTTCTTCCGGAACAAGCTCGGAAGCTGTCACAGTTTCTTTTCCATCACGATAAAGTGATATGGCATACGCGCGGTGGGGACCTGCTCGACCTCTTCGACAGCGGCCGTCGCATAACCGAGATTCTCGTAGAAAGGCGGAAGCTCGGTTCGGTGATTCAGGACGCGAATTCGCATCACTGAGCACCCGCCCCGCCGGCAAAACTCCTCTGCCTGTTCGACAAGCTTTCTGCCGAGCCCGCGGCCCTGGTAATTCGGATCGGTAGAAAGGAGGCCGAAATAACCGGACTCGCCACGAAGCTCGACGTAATTGCACCCGGCCAGATTGCCGCCGGCCTCGGCGAGAATAAACGTCCCTTTTTCAAAATGCTCGAGCGTCTCCGCGAGGCTGACGCGAGAATTCGTAAAGAACGGCCGCTCGACCTCAAAGGCACGATTGATCAGGACCACGAGCGCCTCGGCGTCGGATTTGGCAGCGTTTCGATATGTGAACTCGTCCATCAACATCGCATGATTAAAACACAAAGCCGCAAAGTTGGTAGCATTGGCAATATGGAAAAAGTTATTTTCCGAACCGCCACCCTTGACGACCTGCCCGCCATAGTTCGCATGCTTGCCGAAGATTTCCTCGGCGCTCAACGTGAGCAGCTCGACGACCCGCTGCCGGAGAGTTACACCCGCGCGTTCGGAGAGATCGATACGGATCCAAACAACCAACTCGTCGTCGCCGAAATAGACCGCAAGGTGGTCGGAACTCTGCAGCTCACGTTCACGCCGTCGATCAGCTTTCGCGGCGGTAAGCGTGCGACGATTGAATCGGTC
This sequence comes from Pyrinomonadaceae bacterium, assembly GCA_035526605.1. Classification (GTDB taxonomy): domain Bacteria; phylum Acidobacteriota; class Blastocatellia; order Pyrinomonadales; family Pyrinomonadaceae; genus OLB17. Next base: position 34,772 of record DATLCA010000190.1, read on the forward strand.
CGCGTCGATAAGCAATTGCGGGGCAAGGGTATCGGGCGCGAGATGATGCTCTGGGCGGTCGGGCTTGCCAAAGATGCAGGATGCATCTCGCTCCAGCTCACAACCAACGCCGAACGCACCGACGCGCAGCGCTTCTATCGGGAGCTAGGTTTTGCGCCGTCGCATGTTGGAATGAAATTGTCGTTGCGCGATGTAGACGCATAAACGGAATTTGAAAACGCACAACGGAATCGCAGAGCCATTTCAAATTTCAAATTTCAAATTTCAAATTTGAAAACCGGTGGCGGTACGTCCGCACGTTAGGATCCGCTTCAAAGAATCTAAGAAAAGCCGATATGCGAAATACCGCAGAGTGAGGGACGCCTCCTTACCACTTGAATTCGCCCAACCGGGTACCGCAATATACAATTCCTTAATCGCTTTCTTATTTTTGGTCGCAACAAAACGTGCTTTGATCTCGGGAG
>DATLCA010000191.1:0-7972 GCA_035526605.1 Pyrinomonadaceae bacterium
ATTTAACGAACTCGTGCTCGCGGCCGAGGGGCTCGGGCAGCCGGTGTGGCGACCACGCTCACCGCACGCCCTTTCGTCATAGCGAGTCCCGATTCGATAGCCGACACCTCCACTACAAACTTCTGTCGCCCGGTGGCGGACGCGATCATTCTTTTGATCGCTGCATCCTTCAAACGATTATCTTCCACGCCACTGGTCTGCAATTCTTTCCTGACATTCTCGACCGTATTCAATTTTCTGTCGTACACGTCCGGATAAATATTAAGTCGCCCGCCTTCGACAACAATCGTGTCGTACGTGATCTCGACCGGCACGTTTGGTTCGAGCTGAGCGATCAACGTTTTCTTGTTGCGCTTCGCCGCCGAAATCTCGGCGGCAGTCACATCGAGCTCTCGCGCCGCTACTATTTTCTCCGCGAGGTCGTACAGATCGGCCTGCATGACGCGGACGCATCCGTGCGAGACCAGACTGCCCATATCGCCGGGCCCCTTCGCCTGGTGAAGAAGATATCCATAGCCCAGCGGTATTTTTAGTTTGCCAAGCGGGTTTCGCGGATCGGTTGGCAGAACGATCTCGCCGGCTTTTACGGTGCTCGATTTTTCTATCCAATCACTCGAGGGCGGGATCCAGACCGGATTCCATTCGATCGACGACGCCTGCCGCAGTCCGATAACGATCGGGAACTCAAGCATTCCGACACCGACCGGATAAGAGCTGACTTCCTTGTCATCCTGCCATAGCGTCATTTGAAAAGCCGGAACATTGAGCGTAATCCTGATGCCGGAATTGCCATTTTGAAGGACGGTTTTTTCAATTCTGCCGCCGGTTAATTTATCGGAACGGGCCGATTCCCGCTTGACGTCGACGATATATGTTTGGCCGAACGCCGCCGCCATCAACGCGAAATTAAGAATCAAAATTGTTAAGAGTTTGAGCATCGAGATTTGGTCGCCGATGGGGCGGCGTGGGTTGTATCAGTTCTTTGCCACCGGGAAAAGCACGGGGCGGCTCGGGCTCGCGTCTGCGGCGAATGGGGCGATCTGAAGATTCAATAGATACTGGCCGTCCTCGACGGCGTTCGGTACGTAGATCAACTCCGTGATCGTGCTGTGCACGCGGGTGTTGTAACCCGTGTCGAAACTCTTCTGATCTACGTTCCAGAAAATGCGATGGTTTGAAAGCCGGCCCTCGTCGAATAGGCGGTCGATTGACGGAAGGTCGACGAGAAGATGGATGAAACGCGACTCCGCAATAAACTGCATCGCCTCGTTCGTGAAGTAAGGGGGGACGGTATCGACATACCGGCGCTTTAGCTTGCGTTCGTCGTTTGGAAGCGTACGGATGACCAGGGCGGCGTGGGATGAGCGAAACGACCTGCCCGCGGCCGCGTCACGACGTGAGCCGGACGCACTCGCAGCCTCAAGCATCTTCCTGGTGATCAAACGGTCGCCCGCATCCATCGGCATCGAATACGTCTCATCCGTATCGGCAGCGGAAATCGGTGCAGTCGTGATCAGCCGCGCTGGAATAAAAACATCGCGCATGCAGTCTCGTATCGATATCCGCTCGCGCGTTATGTGCCCGACACATTCCGTATGCGTCCCGTTGCAGTGCGGGATAAAAGTGTATTGCTCGAAGTTGCAGCTGCCGCCCTGACGCGTGTCTCCGACGAGATCACCGGCGACGCACGGCTCGGACATCGCAGGCTCGACGCCGTAAGCGTTCGGCTGCTCACCGTTAAAATTCAGAGGGATCGAGATATCGATCATCTCCGACATGTCGAAATACGAAGCGAGGCCGTCAATGTCGAGTAGTTTGGGCATCGGAAGCGGAGCGGGAGCGTGTTGCCAATATGATAGCCTAGAACCCCATGGGCACACACGGTTACAAGGCGTTCTACTCTCCGTATTATTACGCCGACATCGGTGAAGGCCACGTATTCCCTATCCGAAAGTTCGAGCTCGTCCGCGACAAACTTCTTGCCGAAGGAAGTCTGCGACAAAGCGAGCTTGCTGAACCCGAGGCCGCAGCCGTCGAAGACTTGCTGCTTGTTCACACTGAAGATTACATAACGCGTCTTCGCACCGGGACGCTCACGCCGAAGGAGATCAGAAAGCTCGGGCTGCCCTGGTCCGAATCGCTTGTGCGTCGGTCGCTTCACGCGATTTCGGGCAGCATCAATGCGACCGTTTTGGCGCTGGAAAACGGGATCTCTTCGAACCTTGCCGGCGGAACACATCACGCGTACCCGGATCGCGGCGAGGGATATTGTGTGCTGAATGATGTGGCGGTCTCGGTCCGGGTCCTACAGCGCGACGGACTTGCCTCAAGATTTCTTGTCATCGACCTTGATGTTCATCAAGGGGACGGAACCGCTTTTATATTCCGCGACTCGCCCGAGGTCTTCACGTTCTCGATGCACGGTGCGAAAAACTACCCGCTGTTCAAGCAGAGGTCGACACTCGACATCGAGCTCGCCGACCAAACTTCGGATGAAGAATATCTCCAGACGCTTAATGAGGCGTTGCCGAGGCTGCTGGTTCAGGATCCCGACATCATTTTCTATCTAGCCGGTGCCGACCCGTACAAAGGCGACAAGCTCGGCCGCCTGGGATTGAGCATTGATGGATTGCGCATGCGTGACGCAACGGTGCTGGACTTTGCCCGGAGCAACGACATCCCGATAGTCACCACGATGAGCGGCGGTTACGCCGCAGATATCAACGACACGGTAGAGATCCACTGCAACACAATCCGGGCGGTGAAGGAAGTGTTCTTCGGGACAGCGGCGCGGGCGGGCCGAACAGTTTGAAGTAAGGTGATTCTTGTCCGAACTTTGCGGCTTCGGGTCTTTGCGGAAAATAGCAGTTGAGCATCATCGACCCCGATGGTTCACGCGAAGAGGCTAAGCTGAATCGACGAGGCAGTTGAAAATAGACAACTACCACGCGCAAGCAGAGACCGGGCAGGGCATCTGTTTGACTTTGCCTGGGTCAGCCGTGATAATCTGCGGTTTGCCTACGGTTCTTTTATAAACGAAAGCGTTTCAGACGACAGGGAAGCCGGGTGAAAGTCCCGCACGATCGCGTCACCGTGAGGGGATTTGCGATTTTCGATTTTCAATTTGCGACTTGGAGTGTCCACTCACAACGATCGCAAATCGAAATCGAAAATCGAAAATTCTCGAGTCGGGATACCTGTCCGGAAACTTTTTGCCCGTCACATGTTTCGCGTAAAAACATTCGAGGCCGCAGGCCATTTTCAGCGCCCTGTTTTCTTCGAAAAGAGAACAGGGCGTTTTTGATTTTGGATTTTGGGTTTGGGTTTTGGATTGAAGGACAGCAGTTACACGAAAGCCGCTTTAGTCGTCGTCGCCGTGGTCGCGGCGCTGAGTTGCCGCGCGGTCGAAGTTCCTACGCCTGTGGTGGAGTCGCGTGAAGTGCGTGACGACCTCGGGCGCACGGTAAAAGTTCCGGTGAAGATTGAGCGCGTTATCTCGCTTGCCCCGAGCATCACGGAGATGATCTTCGCGATCGGCGCGGGAGAAAAACTCGTAGGGGTCACGACGTACTGCAATTACCCGTCCGAGACGGCGGCAATAGAAAAGGTCGGCGACACTCAGACACCCAACATCGAAAAGATAGTCGCGCTGCGGCCGCAGATCGTCTTTGTTTCAACGGCGTCCCAGTTGGAGGCGTTTATGAACACGCTGGCCGAACAGGGGATTTCCGTTTATGTAACAAATCCGAAAACACTAGACGAAGTACTGGGTAACTTGGAAGAGCTTGGCGATCTCTTTGGTCGGGGTGGTGAGATAAGCCCCATGATAATCTCCCTCGCCGGCCGAGCAAGCGGGGTCCGTCATCAGAGCAATTATGATCTAGATCAAGTGATTCCTGCGAAGAGAAAACCGCGCGTCTTTGTGCAGATCTCGAAGGAGCCGTTGTTCACGATCGGCCGCGACTCGTTTCTGACGGAAATCGTGGAATCAGCAGGCGGCATCTCGACGACCAGTGACATCGCTACCGCATATCCGAAGGTGAGCAAGGAAACGGCCCTTGCGCTAAACCCTGACGTCATTCTTTTGTCAGACAGCGAAGACAACTCAGGACCGAGCGATGTATTCGAGAATTCGCCGGCGGTCAAGAATAACCGCGTTTTCAAGATCAACGCCGACATAATCTCGCGGCCGGGCCCGCGGTTGGTTGACGCTTTGGAGGAGATCGCCAGGGATCTGCGACCAACGAATTGAATCGACGCAGCGCAGTTTGGATCGCACTGGTCGCCATGCTCGCGGCGGCTCTGCTTGTCGCGATTTCGTTCGGAAGCGAGCGATTGTCATTCTTCGATCTATCAAATTCCGAGCGGGCGATATTGTTTGACATTCGAATGCCACGCGTCTTCCTTGGTGCGTGTGTCGGAGCGAGTCTCGCCGCGGCGGGAGCGGCGCTGCAGGCGTTGCTCCGTAATCCGCTCGCCGAGCCATATCTGCTTGGAGTTTCCAACGGCGCCGCTCTCGGGACGATGATCGCGTTCGTTTTCTTTGAGCAGTTTGTATTTGCACGCCCGCTGTTTGCGTTCGCCGGTGCGGGTTTGGCCACGTTCACGGTCTATCAAATGGCCCGAAGCCGAGCGGGAATGAATGTCGAGCGTCTTGTGCTCTCGGGCGTGATAGTGACGACGTTTCTATCGTCGATCATCGTTCTGCTGACCAGCCTTCTCGACGCGGCGCGTCTGCGCGGTTTTACGTTCTGGCTGCTCGGCGATTTGTCGCAGGCGACGATGTTCGGGTTTTATCTGACACTTGTATCGGCGATTCTCGGAACGATCGTCCTCACATCGCAGGCGCGGTCGCTGAATCTGATGATGATCGGCGAGCGAGACGCAATGGATTTTGGAGTCGAGGTGGCACGGGTGCGGATGATAGTTTTCGGGATCGCTAGTCTTCTCGTCGGGACGGCGGTAGCGGCTAGCGGCTCGGTCGGATACGTCGGCCTGATCGTGCCGCATCTCGTTCGGCTTGCCATCGGCAGCGACAATCGTCTGGTCGTTCCGTTGTCGACCATCTCCGGTGCCATCTTTGTAGTGCTTGCGGACACCATTGCCCGGACAGTGATCGCTCCGCGTGAGCTTCCGGTCGGAGCGATCACGGCGCTCATCGGCGCCCCGATGTTTATTTATCTGTTGAGAAGGAACTGAACAGTTTGTGGCGGGATAAATTACGGACTTGATAAGCAAGTTGCGAAGAAATGCTGGAAGTCGGAAACATTTCGGTTGCGTTCGGCAGCCGCACGATTATCGATGACATCTCCCTCGTACTGCGGGAGGGCGAGATCGTCGCTTTGCTTGGACCGAACGGGGCGGGAAAGACCACTCTGTTGCGATCCCTCAACGGCACCGTGCCTTTGAAAAGCGGAACGATCGCGCTCAACGGTATTTCGCTGCATGATCTTTCCCGCCGCGAGATCGCAAAGAATATAGCCGTAGTCGCGCAGGAGAACGAAACGAAGTTTCCCGTCACCGTTCTTGCATTTGTTCTCGCAGGCCGGTTTACACGAGGCGCCGCTTTCGGGTGGGAGACATCGGCGGATATCAAATCGGCCCTCGACGCATTGGAGATGTGTGACCTTGACGGGTTTTCGGGACGTTTGATGAACGAGCTTTCGGGTGGCGAACGGCAGAGAGTGGTGCTGGCGAGAGCTCTCGCTGCGGAAACCGCGATCCTGCTTCTCGATGAGCCGACGGCGAATCTGGACCTCGCGCATCAGGGCCTGATGTTTCGTCTTGTGCGTGATCGATGCAGAAATTCGAAGGGGGCGGCGATCGTCATCACGCACGATCTGAATCTCGCAAGCGAATTCGCTGACCGAGTGTTGCTGCTGAAATCCGGAAAGGTGTTTGCGCGCGGCGCGGCGCCCAAAGTTTTGACGAGCGAAAATTTACGCGAAGTTTATAACGTGCAAGTGCTGCTGGATGAAAATCCGGCAAGCGGCAAGGTGAGAGTGACGACGGTGTATTGATGGCCGATGGCAGATGGTTGTTCGTTGATCGTGATTGTGTTGCTCATCGAGATGGGCCGCTTACAGGTCACCGATCAACCATCAAAGACCGACCATTTTTTGAAGACAATTGATGTAAAGGAAGCCGGTGAGATGCCGGCACTGCCCACGCAACCGTGAGTTCGATCCGGGAATTGGGATTTGGCGAATTCCACAACGCAATCCGAATTTCAAATCTTGAATCGATCAAGTCGGGAACTTTGCGCTTTTGCCAGGTCAGGAACCATCCTGCGTGTGGGCAGGAGAGGAAAAAGGAATGAAAGTTACGAGAGTTCTTGGTTTAATTTGTTTATTGTGCGTGTGCTCGTTTGCTCAGTCAGACTTCTACGCGCTCGAGGGAAGGGTGACCGATTCAAGCGGCAAACCTATCGCAGGGGCCGAGGTGACGGCGAAGTCGGAAGAGGATCCGGGCATTGTACAAACGACAAAGACCGATGCGGGCGGGAAATATCGATTCAACAGAATACCCGGCGGCGTCTTTGTCGTGACTGCTTCATCTGTTTCGGACGGCGAATTGAAAACTTCTGTCCCGGTAAAAGCGGTCGTCCGGCTCAGCAGCAGTCCCGCTGTCGCTGATCTGTTGATCGACGGGTTCACCGCTGTGCGAGAAACGGTGACGATATCCGCGGACGCTGTACAGCCTGTCGATCAGGTTTCGAAAACGATAAACATAATCGACGGCCAGGAGATGCGCGACCGCGCCGACATCACGTTTGTCGATGCGGTCCGCACGATTCCCGGTTTTCGTATTCAGCAATTGGGAGGTTTCGGACGGACCGCGTCGATAAAGGCGCGCGGGCTGCGCAACCAGGACACCGCGCTGTTGATAGACGGAATCCGATTCCGCGATCCGGGTTCGATCACCGGCGACGCGACGCCCTTCCTGAGCGACTTTACTTTAACCAGCATCGAGCGGATCGAAGTGCTTCGCGGATCCGGCAGTTCGCTCTACGGAACGAACGCGATCGGCGGAACAATCGATTTTCAGACGCCGAGGCCCAAGCGCGGAATTCACGGACAAGTTTCGGGCGCGGCCGGCGGGCTCGGCCTGGGTAGATTTCGCGGCAATGTTTCGTACGGAAGCTCGGACAATAAATTCGGGATCAGCGGGTCGGTATCGCGGACCGCGTTCACGAAAGGAATCGACGGAAACGACAACGCCGGCAATACAAATTTTCAATCACGGGTCGAATACAATCCTTCGATAGCTACGAATATTTCAGGCCGTTTCTTTGTTTCGGATGCGAAGGTGCGGTTGAATAGCAGTCCGGACACGCGCGGGGTTTTACCGCCACCCGCGGGCATAGTGATCGATGCGGACGAAGGAGTAAACTTCGTGGCGGACGTGGACGATCCTGACAGCCTGCAGAAGTCACGATTCTTCGTTGGTCAGTTTGCCGCCAGCCACATGATAAGTGACAAGCTTGTCGTTGGTGGGCATTACCAGGGACTGACATCGAAGCGTACAAACAACGACGGACCGCTCGGCATCGGCTTCCAAAGCGCTTTTACGAATTCTTTCGGGGGAGCGATCCATACGGCGAACGCGCACGCGGTCTGGACGGCGAGTCCGTCGAACACGCTGACTGTCGGCTACGAATTCGAAGATGAACATTTCACGAATGAAGGCGGCACGCCCGATCCGGCAGACCCGTTCTCGACAAGTGCCGGCCAGCACAGCAACACCGTGTATGCCCAGCACCTCGTGAGCTTGCTCGATGGGCGGCTGCAGTTTGCGGGTGGTGCCCGGGCTCAATGGTTCAGTTTGGGTAATCCGGAGTTCAGCGTTACAAGCGGTCCTTATTCGAATCTGACGCTGTCGGATCCCCCGGCGGCGTACACTTTTGACGGTTCGGCGTCTTACTTTATTTCACGGACGAAGACGAAGCTCCGCACGCACGTCGGCAACGGAT
>DATLCA010000192.1:0-3659 GCA_035526605.1 Pyrinomonadaceae bacterium
CTGGACGTGAAATGCCTTCAGCCAGTTTTGCAGCATTTTTCGAAATGAGCGCGGGAGATCTTTCTGATCGTAGAAGTCGACGATGAAAAGCTCGCCGCCGGGCCTGAGATTGTTGAGTGCGTTGTCGATCGCTTCGCGCCACTCGGGAATCATCGTGATCGAATACGAGAAGAAGATCTTGTCGAAGCGGTCGGTCATCTCGAACGTGTTGACGTAATAAAAATCTCCCGCAAGCTCGTTCGCGAGTGTGATGTTGTTCAGCCGCGCGGAATCCGCCTTCGCGTCGGCCATCTCGAGCATGTCCGCCGAAGCATCCAAACCAAAAAAATGCGCGTCCGGATGACGCCTCGCGAGGATCACAAGATTGCGCCCCGTCCCGCACCCGATCTCGAGGACAGTCTCGCCGGGCTGCACATCCATCTCTCGCAAAAGTTGATCGCGTCCGAGCAAATAATACTTCCGCGTGAAGTCGTAGAAATGCCGCTGCAGGTGATACATGCGGTCCATTTTTTCGAAAGTGTCAGACATGTAATAGGTGATAAGAAAGAATTGAGCTCTGTTTGTAATTCGATTTCTGACGTTTTTCGATAACCCGACGATCATTCGGGCGATCACATTGATCTCTTCATAGATGGTTTCGACCTCATCACCAATCACTTATCACCCATCACATACAGGTGAAAGCCGCCGTAGATCGATGACCGATCTTGTTTGAAGAGATTCTGCGACAATTCCTTTTCGTAGACAAACCTTGCCCGTGATTCTCCCGGCAGTTTGTCTTCTATTGGCGAAGTCCCACCGGCGGTGCGGAAGATAATCCTCGCGCCCGGCGGCGCCTTTTCGAGGATGGCGGACCAGAGATCCGCAATCGCGTCACCGTCCATCCAGTCCTGTGCGTCGAGAAAAACGAAGCGGTTAAAAGCGCCGTCCGGATTGTTTCTGATCTCGTCGGTTGCCGAACAGACCTTTGTTGTAACGCGGCCGGCTTTTGCCCTCAGCGTTTCGAAGTTTTCTTTCTTCAAGTAGTCCGGGACCGCCCGGCGATTTTCGGTATCGTATTTTCTCGCGAACGCCTGCCAGGCAAAATAATTTTCCTGAATCGGGAACTCGCATGCGAGGCGGCGGACGCGATCGCGATAGATGTCGATGATGGTTCGATCATGAGCCAGATCCTTCGTCAGTTCGTCGTACTGCTGCGGAGGTATGCCCAACCCGAACGATGTCATCGGCAGCTTCCCGATCAGTTTAAAAAGAAAACTATCGAAGAAAGGATCGATATGCCTGTCATGAAGTTCGGCTTGTTCGGCCAACGTTTTCGCGTTTAGAACCTCGTCCGGTTTGCACCCCAATCGACGGGCCAGCCATTGAAAGAACCCGAGGAAGTAGCCGTTCCGAGAATGTGAATAAAGCCCGGCGTTGCGGAAGAAGCTTATTCGGTCGCCGTAGAATACCCCGCCAAAGAAGGTGTTTGACTCCCAGAACCGGCGAGCGTCGCGGCCGAGATTTGGTTGGATATATTTCTGGTAATCGGTACCCGTATTCTCGCCTCGTCCGGTGCCGAAGAATGCAAAGAAGCTTTCGTGGGTCGGCAAATATTTCAGAGCGGCGAGCTTTAGATCGAGGAGATAAATGTGGTGGCGATTAAGATCGACCGCCGTGACTGATTCGGGATTTTCCAGCAGGTAGTTCAGCGCGTTGCATCCGCCCGAAGAGATCGTGAGTATCCGAGAATTTTGATCAAGCTGGAGAGCTTGCAGATCGACGCGCGGGTCTTCCCATATCTGGTTGTAAACGAACGCGTCGAACCAGACCGCGAACAGGGTCTGCATAAAGCCTTGTTTCGAGGAAATGCTCTCGTTACGAACTGCGGCCTGAACTGTATTCATCGATCAGAGAATTTTGCCGCCGATTTACCCGGATGACGCGGATCTGATTTCTTTTTTTCAGATCCGCGTCCTCCGCGCAAATCCGCGGCAAAAAAATCTTAGGTATCACTCGTTCGCCATGACTTCGACCGGATCGATCGTCGAAGCACGCAGCGCGGGATACAAGGCACCGAAAAGACTGCCGGCGATCGCGATGGAGATCGCGGTGACGACCCAGCCGGTGCTGAATTCGAATGCGAGATCGAATATCCCCCCGATCCCGAACGAGACAATAGCCGAAACCGCAAGCCCGAGCACAACGCCGAGCACGCCGATCATAAACGCTTCACCTTCGATGGCGCGGATGATGAAGCCTTTGGAAGCCCCGAGCGATTTCAGAATTCCTATTTCTTTTCGCCGCTCGGTGACGGTCGTGTACATCGAGAGCAGGACAAAGATCGTACTGACAAATGCGCCGAGGCCGACGAGGACCCGAAGAAAAGTATTGAGCGCCGGAATGCGCTCCTGTGCATCGATGACCAGATCGCGTGTGAGATTTATTTTGTTGCCGGGAAGAGTTTCATTGATCCGGGCGGCGACGGCATCGACGTCCGCGCCGTCCTTTAATTTCACAAGAACGTAAGTGCACTTTCCGGGAACCTCAAGGACCTCCTGCATCGCCGCGAGAGACATTTTTATTCGCGAACCGGATGGGGGCGAGAAAACGCCCACGACTTTATAATCGTGACCAAAAAGTGAAAGGGCGTCGCCAAGCTTTACCTTGTCGTCGAGCATCTGGCGCTCATCGAGAATTATCTCGTCGTTCGCCGCGGGTGCACGCCCGCCAACCAGACTCATCCCGTTCATCGCGGCGAAGGGTTCCCATTCGACGCCGTCGATCTGTTTCAGCCCCCATCTCCCCGAAGAGTCCGCCGTGATGTAACGGATCACCGGCACCGTCGACTCAACTCCTTCGATCTCCCGAAGCCGCTGGGCGTACGTGGTACTCACGGACGCGTTCGAGCTGGTCATGTCCATCGCGCCGGCCCGCGTGAAAACTATCTCAGCCTTCCAGTTCGCAGCTCGCCGGGCCATGTCGTTCGTCATGCCCCGTGCAAGACCGGTGAATAAAACGACCAGAACGACCCCGAGCGCGACCCCGATCACACTTATGAAAGTTCGGAAAGGGCGGACCTTTAGATTGGCGAGGACTAATTCAAGCATTGGCGGTTGTCAGTAGTCAGTAGTCAATCGTCAGATAAGACTTCGTGAACGAAATCGAAGTCTTTGGCCGCTTCGACGTCGACGAACAATTCTTTGTGACTTTGAAAATGTTCGTATATTTCGTCGTACGCCGCAAACAGTCGGTCCGTCGAAATCTCGCGAGTGTTTTCCCGCGCCGTCGTCAGGGCTTTCGCGATCTTCCGGTTTCTTAGTTCCGGATCATCGACGGCCTCCCGAATCGCCGACGCAAAAGCCTCTGCGGTGGGCTCAACGAGCCAGGCGTTCTCGTTTGTCGCGTACGAAAGAATTCCTCCGGCGTTCGGCGCAACTGTTGCGACACCTGACGCCATCGCTTCCAGCGGGGCGATCCCGAATGGTTCTCTCGGATTTGGATGTACGAAAACGTCCGCGTTGGCGTAGTAGTCCGCCAAAGTTTCTTTATCGAGGTGACCGAGCATTCTGACCTTTCCCGGCGCGTGTTTCTCGCCTTCGTCCCGGAGCCATTCGCTTTGCGGCCCAGCGCCCGCGACGAGCAGACGGAAATCGCGTTGCGGATCTTTTGAAAGAACC
>DATLCA010000193.1:0-5007 GCA_035526605.1 Pyrinomonadaceae bacterium
GGTCGTGGTTTGTTCGAGCTTCGCCCTTATGCAGCCAGGAATCCTGCGGACCGCTAGCGGCTAACGTCCCTTAGCTTTCTCTTTTGCGTTCATTATGTCGCCGTAGTTTTCGAGCGGCGGCGCGGAAGGATCTGCGACGGAAAAGGTGAGTCGTTTTCCCTGCATCAGGAAGCTGCGGCCATTCCATTTGTAGAACGTGCGGGTAAAAAAGGCTGGACAGCAAAGCTGCTCTTCGTCGCCGGTGATTTTGCTGGTTTCATTCGCTCCGAGTAGGAAGCGATCCTGGCCGTAGAGCTCGATAACAAGTTCCCCGTTCTCGAGCCGCATATCTTTAAGACCACCGTCGGCACGATCTCCCGTTCGAAAATTCCAAATTAGTTCCGGCCTGTCACTCTTCCATTCGTAGATGTAAACCAGTTGCGGAATCGCGTTGCCGGTCGTCTCGACCTTCAGGATGACGAAGGCTTCGTCCTGCCCGTCGCCGGTCACGTCAAAGTATTTCGTCGTGACGTAGGACATGCCGATCCGCCGCGTCGCGCGTGCTTCGGCCTTCTCGTCGTCTTCCATGTCTTCGCTGATAAATTTAGAGACAGGAACACGTCGCCCGTCTGTCAGCGTTAGATCGGTGCCATCCGGGTTTTGCCAGCCGTGTGGAAGCGGATAAGTGAAATTTTTGAAGTCGAAGGTACCGAGCGGTGTCGACGTCGCCTTGTGCCGCTCGTCCAGAAGCTCGGCCTGAAGATTTGGGATTTCGGGCGAAGCCGCGGCCGAAGGTTGCGGTTCAGGTGCTGCCGGCGGCGAAGCCACTTCCGCGTGAACGGCGTCGGCATTTGGCTCGGTTGTCGAGTTGCACGCGGATGCAAATAAAAGAACTGCAATAGCAAAGTAACCTGCTATTTCTTTCATATGGTCTCCGTTGGGAAGTCTACGCTCGGGTCATGCTTCGGTATTTTATGCGGTGCGGCTGATCCGCGTCGACGCCAAGTCGGCGTTTACGATCGGCTTCGTATTCGCTGTAGTTGCCATCGAAATATTCGACTTTCGAATCGCCTTCGAAGGCGAGTATGTGCGTGGCGATTCGATCGAGGAACCAGCGATCGTGGCTGATGACGACCGCGCATCCGGCAAAGTTTTCGAGCGCCTCTTCGAGGGCTCGCATCGTGTTCACGTCCAGGTCGTTAGTGGGCTCGTCAAGGAGTATGACGTTCGCCCCGGATTTTAGCATTTTCGCCAGGTGAACGCGATTTCTTTCTCCGCCCGAGAGCTGACCGACCCGTTTTTGCTGGTCGGAACCCGAGAAATTAAATCGAGAGACGTACGCCCGAGCATTCATCTCGCGCTTTCCGAGCGTTACAAAATCGAGCCCGTCGGCAATCTCGTCAAAGATCGTTTTGTCCGCGTCGAGCGAATCGCGCGACTGGTCGACGTAACCGAGCTTGACGGTCGTCCCGACCTTAAATTCGCCGGCGTCCGCTTTGTCCTGTTCCGTGATCAGACGAAACAACGTAGTCTTCCCGGCGCCGTTGGGGCCGATGACGCCAACGATGCCGCCCGGTGGTAATGAGAATTCGAGATTCTCGAACAAGACTTTGTCGCCGTAAGTCTTCGAAACTCCATGAGCCTCGATCACGATATCACCCAACCGTTCGCCTGGCGGAATAAATATCTCAAGCTCCTCGCTGCGCTTTTCGGATTCGGTCGCGACCATTTTTTCATAGTCGTTGATACGCGCTTTCGATTTCGCATGTCGGCCTTTCGGCGACATACGAATCCATTCAAGCTCGCGCTCGAGTGTCTTCGCGCGTTTGTCTTCCGTCTTCTGTTCCTTCGCGAGGCGATCCTGTTTCTGCTCAAGCCAGCTAGAGTAATTTCCCTTCCACGGAATTCCCTCGCCGCGGTCCAGCTCGAGAATCCAACCGGCAACGTTGTCGAGAAAATAACGATCGTGCGTGACGGCGATGATCGTGCCTTCGTATTTTTGCAGGTGCTGTTCGAGCCAGCTTACGGATTCGGCGTCGAGATGGTTGGTCGGCTCATCGAGCAGAAGTATGTCGGGTTTCTGCAGCAGCAGACGGCAAAGTGCGACACGCCGTTTTTCACCGCCGGATAAATTCTTAACGGGCGTCTCGGCCGGCGGGCACCTAAGCGCGTCCATCGCCATTTCGAGTCGCGAGTCGAGATCCCACGCGTCGGCCGCGTCGAGCTTTTCCTGAACCTCGCCCTGACGCTCGATGAGCTTCGACATCTCGTCGTCGTCCATCGGCTCCGCGAACTTGGCGTTTATCTCTTCATATTCTTTGAGCAAGCTCACAGTTTCCTGCGCGCCTTCTTCGACGATCTGCTGGACCGTTTTGGATTCGTCGAGCCTCGGCTCCTGCTCGAGCAGCCCAACCGAATACCCTTTCGAGAAAACGACTTCGCCGTTGTATTCCTTATCGGTGCCGGCGATGATGCGCAGCAGCGACGATTTTCCCGAACCGTTCAACCCCAGCACTCCGATCTTCGCACCGTAAAAAAATGAAAGATAGATGTCTTTGAGAACGGGCTTCTTGTCGTAAAACTTGCTGACCTTGACCATCGAGAAGATGATCTTGTTTGGTTCTGTATTGCTCATAGAAGGAGTTAGATTATCTTTTCGCGAAAACTAAACGCAAACGTACGGATATGGTCATCACGTCATCGGATGCCTTTCCGTGGGCTCGGGCGGAAGTGGTTTGAAGTTGATATCGAACCAAGCCAGAACCCGTGAGATGTATTCACGCACCCAGAACCAGCGCTCCCCAAGATATTCGCGCCGCTTCGCGTCGACGCCGATCGAATCCACGCCCATGCTTTGGCAAAGATAGAGCGAGCGCGGCAGGTGATAGTCCTGCGTGACGATGATCGTCTTCTCGATCCCGAATACCTGCTTTGCACGGATGCAGGATTCGTAGGTGCGGGTGCCGAGATCATCGACAACGATATCGGTTTCGGGTACCCCCAACTCGACCGCGACCTTTTTCATCACCGCCGGCTCGTTGTTTCCGCCGCTGAGCAGGAGCTTGCCAGTTTTTCCAGCTTTGTAAAGTTCCACCCCGGTGAGCACGCGGTCGTAAAGCGTGTTTGACGGAGAGCCATCGTTTTCGATGCGGGCTCCGAGAACGATCGCGATCCGATCTTCGGCCGGGACACTTTCGATATTGTTGTAAATCCTATTGGTTGAATATGAGGCGATCTGTAGACTGATAGCGATAATGGCGCCAAGTGTGAGCAAGCCGAGTGTTACGACGATGATAAAAAGGCGCTTCATATTCGAAGACTAGCACGAGTGAAAATTGCGGGTGGCAAGTAACGGATGCGGAATATTGCAGGCCGTCCTTTTCAATTGCCTCCAGCTTTAGCTGGAGGTCTTGGGGAAACAGCAAAGGCTTTAGCCGAATCTTGTCGTTCGGCTAAAGCCTTTTCCTTTTTGCTTGAACCTCCAGCTAAAGCTGGAGGCAATTTGAAAGAACGACCTGCGATTATCTGTCTTCCGGCTTCTACTTCTTCCTAAGCTTCCCAGTGTAGCGGATCGTCTCTCCCGGCTTCATCTCGTAAAACGAAACCTTCAGCGCCGCCAGTGCCGCGGAAAAGCTCGACGTATTTGGCGTCATGCTTTCGTCGGTGGCGAAATGCTGGGGGACTGCGAGCTTTGCACGAACCGACTTCGCCGCGCGTGCGGCCATGTTCGGCTCCATGCTTGTGCGGCCGCCGATCCCGATCAACGCAACGTCGATTGCGTACTGCTCGCCGATCGTTTCCATGTCGCGAAAATATGCCGTGTCGCCCGTGTGATAGATCGTCGGACCGTTCTTGATGATGACGACGAAGCCCGTCGGCGAGCCGCCATACGCGCGCTCGGCCTCATTCGGACCGGCCTTCGCATTGAACACGCTGCTCGTATGGACGGCAGGTGTCATCGCGATCACGACCTCACCGTCTGCTATCGTCTGCTCGCCGCCGATTCCCATGATCCCCGCGCCCGCATTCGTCTCGGGAAAGTCCGCAACCTTGATCAGATTTCTGGCGAGCTCGGGCGTCGCAATCAACTGTGCTCCCGTCGCCCTTGCGATGGCCGCCGCCTCACCCACGTGATCCCGATGCCCGTGTGTGAGGAGTATGTAATCAACTTTGCCGAGTGACTTGAGTGGATCTTTTCCCTCGCCCGCCTCCGGGTTCTTCGGATTCGAGAGCCAGGGATCTATCAACAGGACCTTTCCCTGCGGCGTCGTTATCGAGAACGCCGCGTGGCCGTACCATTTTATCCGGGTTTCCTGCGCGAATACGCCGGATGCCGCAAGGAGCAAAAAGAGGAACGCAAATGATAATCTGTTTTTCATCTTAGAATCGGTGAAGCTAGAATTTACTGACGTTGGCTTCTACTCGTTGGCCTTCAAGTGTCGTGAATCGAACAACTGAATTTTCTACATCAATGTTCATGTCAGTTTCTACTTTGATCTTGTCGTTCGACAAAACCACGGCGACCGGCGCATCTTTGCTGTACGCAAAATACGGAACAAAAACAAACTGACTTGCTCCCGCTCCCGGCATACCGACCAGTTTCCCGAGAGGATAAAATATGTAAGCCTCATTCGCCTGACCTCCGACAAATAAGTACTCACCGCTTCGGGACTTGTAAACGCTGAAAACCTGGATCACACCGTCCCGTGAAGTGCCCGCCGCTGTCCCCACCTTGTTCCACCAGTGCGGCAAAGTATAAATGACAAAACCGGTCGACACCATCACTGCTAGAACAAGAGCAGCAATCAAGGGTTTGATTAGATTCGACATTGCCTTACCGCCAACTCTTCGATCCGACCCCTCTTGATTTCAAACCCGATCCCGGGCCCATCCGGTGCAATGATGGTCCCGTCGGCCGAAACCTCAACCTCGGGCTCGATGATGTCCTCGTGCCAGTATCGTTTCGACGCCGAAACATCTCCCGGCATCGTGTAACCGGCGAGCGTCGAGATCGCGATGTTGTGTGCA
>DATLCA010000194.1:0-14343 GCA_035526605.1 Pyrinomonadaceae bacterium
TTCTGTGCAAACAGAACCTTATTTCGCGCCCATAGTTTTCGCATGTCGTCCGGGATGACCTCGCCCTTGTGGTCAAGCCGGTCGTTCGGCTTGTTTACGAATTCCCATACCACTTTGTCGGTGCGGAGATCGAGGATCGTAAGCTCCGCAAAATAACATCCGCAGTCTTCGTCGACGGGCTCGGAGTAATATGCGAATTTGCCGTCACGCGACCAACCGATCGGATAGAACCCATCGGCGTAGAGACGCTGCATCGGGCCGCCGGGGTATGACCGAACGTAAAAGCTTCGGAAATTCTTACGAACGATCGGGTCAAGGTTGACCGCTCGCGGCGAGTAGTAGACCGCGGGGGGCCGCGGGGCTTGGGCGAAGGCGACCGTGGAGGAAAGACTGATAATCGCAATCGGCAGGACCAGGAGACAAGCAAATCGGATTTTCATTTCATCACCCCGCTAAGCTAAGAGAGTGTAGCGTCGAATATCGGACGGTGCCGCGAGCAGGTCGTCGGCCTTCGACACGAGATTACGGATATGATCACTTTCGAGATGCGCGCTTAGCGCGTCTTCGTCCGTCCACTCTTCGACAAAAGTGAAGTCTGTCGGATCGGCTTTGTTCCCGAGCAGCTCGTAAACGATACAACCTTGCTCCGCCCGCGTCCTCTCGACGAGAGATAATAACACCTCCCGCGTCTCGTCGATCCGGTCGGCCTTTGCGGTCAGATGCGCGACAACTCGTAGAGTCATAATTTTTTGGGTTCAGATGAACGTCGTGACGATCTCTCGGATGCTTCGCTGAAGCTCGCGGTCGTCGGTGATCGGCGAAACGATCGCGACCTCCGCCGCGTCAATGGGTGATATCCCTTTCGCGATCATCGACGCGGCGTAGATCAGCAATCGAGTCGAGACACCTTCCTCGAGCCCATGCCCGCGCAGATTGCGGACCTTCTGTCCGATCTTCACAAGGTCGCGGGCGATGTCCTCGTCGATGCCGCCTTCCTTCGCGACGATCTGCGTTTCCGCGTCCATCTCGGGGTAATCGAATTCCATCGCTACGAAGCGCTGCCGGGTCGATTGCTTCAGATCTTTGAGGATCGATTGATAACCGGGATTGTACGAGACGACGAGCATGAATTCGGGCGGGGCCTCGATCACGGTCCCGCGCTTTTCGATAGGCAGACGGCGCCGATCGTCGGTGAGGGGGTGGATGATGACGACTGTGTCTTTCCGCGCCTCGACGACTTCGTCCAGATAGCAGATCGCGCCCGAGCGAACGGCGGTCGTCAGCGGGCCGTCATGCCAAACCGTTTCTTCGCCTTCCAGCAGAAAGCGCCCGACTAGATCGGTGGAAGAAAGATCTTCGTGACACGCAACGGTGATCAGCGGACGCCCCATCTTGTACGCCATGTATTCGACGAAGCGGGTCTTCCCGCACCCGGTCGGGCCCTTCAGCATCGCCGGCAAACGCGCCGAGTACGCCGCCTCGAACAGTTCGACCTCGCTCCCGATAGGTAGATAAAACGGTTCGTCGGCGACTTTGTATTTCTCAACTGCTAATTCCATTTACTGATTATTGTCGCACAAACGTAATGAGTTATAGAACGAGGCGGCCGCGATAGCGGCCATGTGATTTTAGGCATGGGCAGGGCCGACGGGCGGCTCGAGAGAATCCCTCGCCGCGTCAGCGGCCACTGAAAAATATTCTCCACTACGCGGAGCAGAGCGCCGGCGGGCGACGACACCGTGGGCTTTACTCACGGCTAAATTCAGGTCGTCGCTACGCGACTTCAGCAAAATTAAGCTTGGAACTTACTCCAATCCCCCCAGACGGCGAACGTTGCGCCGATTTGCTGGATGTTGAAGAAGACAGTCGATCCGTCCGGAGAGAATGTTACGCCGGCGAATTCCCCGCGTTCGAACTTCGGCACAATGTTCTTTGCGAAATCCGCCATCCGTCCTTCCGGAGTCAGGATGCGGAGAAAGTTTTCCGACGTGCCGCCGGCACCGACGTAATCGCTATCCTCGCAGACGAACACGAGGCGGCTCTTCGGCATCACGGTAATATTGTCCGGCATATCCAGAACGTCGCGGCTCGGCGATTCGAACAACATCGTGAGCCGGCCCTCGTCACGATTGACGTGATCGTATCGCCAGATCTGACCTCCGCCGTTGTCGCCGCCGCTCGTCGATGTGAAATAAATCCGCCCGTCGGCGTCCGTGCAGCAACCTTCCAGCCTGGCGAAGATCGCCGCGCCTTTTGCACGGCCTTGTTTCGAGACCGATTGATTATCGACATCCGCGGAAGCAGGATCGGGATCGTCGATCGTCACCCACGTCGCGTCGAGGATCACGTTCTGCTTTTGCCCGCGACGAGTGTCGTACTGACCGCTGCCTTTGACCGCGAGCATTTGGAGGACACCGCCCTCGCCGAGACGCTTGTTCCGTTTCGGAAGGAACCGATAGAAGCCACCGGGATTTAAATCTTCGGTGAGATACACGATGCCGCGGTTGTCGACGGCTATCGCTTCGTGCACGAAGCGGCCCATTGCTTTGAGAGGCACCGGGGTCACGTTCGTATTTGCCGAAGCTGGAACCTCGAAGCAATACCCGTGAGGCTTTGGAAACCCGCCAAACTTGTTTCCCTTAGAGTCGGTGACAACGGTTTGCCCGAGCACCGTCTCTTCGCACGATATCCAACTACCCCACGGCGTGGGCCCGCCGGCGCAGTTGATAAGCGTCCCGGAGAGGCTGACGAAATCGCGCACGATCTGCCGGGTTCTGGGATCGATGATCAACGTCGTCGTGCCGCCGCCGGCCGTTTCGTCGTAATGATTCTCTTTCGCCATCGCGCTGCCGGGGCGCGGAACTTTTCCACCGACAACTTCGTGATTGCGGACGATTCGCAGCTCGTTCTTCACCTTGAACGTCGCCATCCCGTCGTGAAGCGGCGGCGTCGTGCGGCCGTCGGCGAGTGGAGCACCGACCTTGCCTATGACGTTGTACTCGAAGCCCTTCGGTAAAGCGAGGAAAGTTTCCCCCGTGTTTTTGCTCGCCGTGGGAATCAATTCCCCGTAGCCGTGCGACCGAAGAGAAGAAAAATTACCCGTCGCCGCAAATGTTTCCGCGCGCCGCGATAGGCCGCTGCAGGCTAACGCGAGACCGCCCGATGAGATGCCAATAGCTGAGATGAAGGAGCGTCTATCCATATCTTTGAAAAGCCGAGCTACTCAATTAACATAACCCCCGGCATTTCAATTTTCAACGTTCATATGAGTGTGATCGCGATCAAACAGGCAGATACGGAAAGTGGTATCGCAGCCGCCAGGGAGATATTTCGAGAATACGAAGCGTGGCTCGGACTCGATCTCTGTTTCCAGGGTTTCGAAGACGAATTAAAAAATCTGCCCGGCAAGTACGTTGCCCCGGCGGGCCGGCTTTATCTCGCGGAGACCGATGGGATCGTCGCGGGCTGCGTTGCGCTGCGGCCGCTGGGGGTTGAGATTTGCGAAATGAAGCGGCTGTTCGTGAGGGAGAAGTTTCGCGGGATGAACGTTGGCAGGCTGCTCATCGAGCGCCTTATCGCCGATGCACGCGAGATAGGTTACAAGGCGATGCGTCTCGACACGTTTCCCCCGAAAATGGAAAAAGCCGTACGACTCTATGAGTCATACGGCTTTCGCCCGATCGCGCCTTACTACCACAATCCGAACGAGGAAGTTCTTTTCATGGAACTGCAGTTTTGATCATATGCCCTGTCCAAAGTTGCCGTATGTCTCGGGCGGCGGCGGCGCCGTGTTGATATTCGGTCTCTCGAAATTTGGGAACACCATCCTGTATGCGAAAACATTCGCCGCATAGATGACAGGGACCGCCACGAATATTCCGAAGCACAACGCCATCACTCCCAGAATTCCAACAAGAGCTTCCAATATGATGAGGACGATCAACCCGCCCACATTGCTGAAGGCGGCCTTCGCGCTTGTGAGAAGTGCGTCGACGACGCCGAGGTCGTGTTCGAGGATCAGCGGGACAGCGAACGACAGTGCGACGCTCCAGACCGCCCCGAGCAAGCTCAGGACGATCACCACCACGAGGAGGCCCATCGAAATACCGGCAAATAGTGCGTCGTTGCCTGACTGGTAAAAGTTAACGTCGCCCCCGCGCGGACCGATCCCTGCGAATCGAGCGAAGTCGACGGTGTACTGCAGGATCGTCGCGATCAAACTCGGCGCCGTCTGGATCAATCCGGCAAGCATCAACGGGAGAAACTTTTCAAACCCCTTGAACATCATCCCGAAGTCGACCGGCTCGCCCCGCATATCCCGCAGGACCAAATAATAGAAACCGCCGAGCACCGGTCCGAGTAAAAGCGATCCGACAAACGGTATGCAGCCGATGAGGATGAGAGTCACCAGCCCGACTCCGATGTATAGCCCGAATTTTTGAGTAACCAATGTCCAGGCGCTCCCTATGCAGTCGCCCGGACTGATCGCGCCACTTTGGTATTGAATATTGTTCATCTATTTCTCCTCGCTGATCACGTCTCCGTTCTTTCGAACGCTTATCTCGTTTCCGTCGTTGTCGTATTCGACCGAGGCCTCGTTCACGCCGCTCTTCAGGCTGACGTGCCACTGAGTGCGCGGCCCTTTCTTGTTGAAAGGTGAGCTGCTGCGCCGCACGCTCAGGCTGCCGAGTGAAGCGTTCGGCATCCCCACACGCTCTTTCGCTTTTTCAAAGAACCGGGCGGCGTTTGCGAAATCGACGTCGTTGATGGAATAGTTTTCCGCGCCTGGGAATCTTGTCACGGACATCTTCATGAAACCCGATCGCGATATTCCGTTGATGTCGTACTTGTAATCGTCGCTGACTTTGGGGTTCTCCGCGTTCGGGACCTTGAACATGAAGAACTTGTCATAGAAAACCATTTCGATAATCTCGGTATCGGCGCCGATGTTGTTCTTCACCGTTTCCTGCGCTTTCTGCAGCTCGTTTTCCGTCAGCAGTTGGTAATCGGCGGCCTTCGAAGTTCGCGAGAGGTCGACACCGAGAAGTTTGCCTTTGGGGTCGGCCGCGGCGGTTACATTTTCACGAGCCCCGTTTATCTCGATGTGCCAACGCGGAGTGCCGAGCGCACCAGCCCCATTGGCGGTCAATGCAAATCCTCTTTGAAACGTTAGCCGATAGATCTTTCCGCCCTCAATGCCAGCGCGGTCGACGGCTTCTTTGCAAAACTTCGGTACCGCCCCGAAGTCGATATCATCGAAAGGAAACGAGCTCTTCTCCGCACTGTCGACCATTCCGCCGAGTTGCACAGGCGTCGGCCCGGTAACAAAACCGGCCGCGTATTTATATTCGTCTACGTTCTTCGGTTTGTCAGGATCCTGGGCTTGGACACGGAATTCATCTTCATCCACGAAGACCTCGACGACCTTGAATGGTTTACCGATCTTATCTCTTATCGCCTGTGCTGCTTTCTGCGCCGCGTCGCCCTCAAAGTATTGGCCTTTCTTCGGCAATATGTTCTTTATTCCGCTGCAGCCCAGCACTGCGAAAACAATCAGCAGCGATGCTGGAATTCCTGACTTACCTGTTTTCATGCGCGTTGGGGTTCTCCTCAGTTGAAGGGATTATACACAGTCGGGCATTTATTGCACGCGGGTCAAAGCGTGGGAGGATTAGCTCTCTGTCGTCGTGGTGTTTTGACCGGTATTATTTCCCGGCCGGCTCTTCGCCATCGCGCCAAAGCCATAGGCTGAACGCGCCGGGACGTTTCACGATCGCTTTTAAAGTCGGGTCCCAGACGTTTTCGAGTGAGATCGTCGCCCATGGATCGACTCCGCGCGGAGCGTTCCAGTGAAAATGATCGATCAGGCCGTGCGGCGAGCTAAACCCGTACCCGTGATCAGTGTAGGTCGGATCAAGACGATAGTATCCGGACAGGTTCGTGGTTCTTATTACCGCGAAATGAAGATGCGGCTCACTCGAGCAACCGCTGTCCCCGGATTTTGCCAACGTCTTACCGCGAGTGACCTTGTCGCCCTTCTTGACGTCGATTTTGGAGAGGTGAGCGTAATAGGTTATGAATCGCTCAGCATACTTTCCGGAGCCGATCTGATGCTCCACGTACATCTCTCCCTGGGGACTTTTGTTTTTGCAATTGGTGTCGGAGAACTCGGTGACGTCGCGCCATCTTGCTTCTCTTACTATTCCGTCAGCGACCGCCGTTAGTTTCGTTCCGGTGGGCATTACCAAGTCGTAGCCTCCGTGCGGGTGGCAGGTCTGCCGGCCGTCGCGGAGTATGGCGGTGCTGGTTGGGCAATCGGGATTTGGTTGGCGGCCATAGTCCGCGAAATTTACCGGTTTGCCGTAAAAATTGTAATTGTGTTTATTCGTTACCCGGGCGAGGCTCGGAAGCGGGAGCGGATTGTCTTGGTAGGGTCGAGAAAATACTCGAAGCATCATCGGTGAAATCGTAAAGACACAGTTCTTCTTGTTGCCCGCGTCCTTATATGCGGTCTTGATGATCGCATAACCCGCGCCGGCGTAGATGCCAACATCCCCGTCGCACGTTCGCAACACGTTGTTTTTGTGTCCCACCGCCCACAGGCCGGCTCGCTGGATTTTTCCGTTTGAGCCTGCTGGGAGAAGCTCTTTACAGGGATCTGAGTTAGGTGACGGACGGCTGATCATTCCCCATGTACCGTCCTGATAGATGACGCTGCAATACCGTCCGAAGCCGGCCGGAACTGCCGTCGACGGTATTTCTTGAGCCTGGACGCTGAAGGCGGCAAGCAGGCCTACCGTGAGCGATAGAAGCAGATATTTGGCTATGTTTTTCATATTTTTCTCCTGTGCCGGAATCGGCAGCATCTCCAAAATCGAGTCATGCGGACGCAACGATTCTGTCAGCCGTCTATCGCGAATGTCCTTAATTTCCGAGCTAATTGTTCCTAAAAGTTGCTAACAAGGATCAATCTCTTGAAAAGAGCCGGCTTCCTTACCAAATACCGGGTCGATCCGCGGCAATAGGTCGGCCGATAAAACCTGCACGATCGAGCCTTGGGGGAACCTTCTGCAATTCTTTGTTGGAACTGTGTTGCCTGCATCGGTTTGGGGCGCACAAAAAAGCCCGGTACAAAGCCGGGCTTCATTCCTTGGTAATCCGCGCGGGTTACTTCGACACTTTGCGAGGCATCTTCTCATCCATCATTGCGGTCTGATAGACGAACGCGGCCATGATGGTCGCGGCCTGCTTCATGTCGTCGGCCTGAATCCGATCGAAGTTGTCTTGGTTCGAGTGGTGAGTTCGGGTGTCGTACTCGATCTCATCCTGGATAAATTGGAATCCCGGCAATCCGACCCGATCGAAGGATTGATGATCCGTGCCCCCGGTATTCGACAGGGTAAGCGTTTTCGCACCAAGGTCGGCGAACGGGGCAAGCCACGCCTCGAAGTATGGCCTGACGCCCGCATTGCCCTGCATGTAAACGCCGCGAATTTTGCCGGTCCCATTGTCGAGATTGTAGTAGGCCGACAGCTTATCGTAGTTCGCCGTTTTCACTAGCTCGGGTTTCGGCGCGTTCGGATCAGGCTGCCCAAACTGAGGTGCGCCTTTCATCTCGCCGAACTGCTGGGTCACATACGCGCGCGAGCCGTTTAATCCCTGCTCCTCGCCGCTCCAGAGCGCGACTCGGATCGTTCTACGCGGTTTCAAACCGGACGCGATCAGAATGCGTGCGGCTTCCATCGCAACCGCGCACCCGGCCGCATTATCTGTCGCGCCTGTTGCCCCGTGCCATGAATCGAGATGGCCGCCAACCATGACGATCTCGTCTCTCAAAGCGGGATCGGTACCCGGGATCTCCGCGACGGTGTTGTAGCCCATCAAATCTTCGTCGTGATATTGCGCCTGGATGTCGACCGTCATTTGCGGCTTGGCGCCGTTTTGGATAATGCGGACGATGCGGTTGTAGTCCTCGGTCGCCATCGTCATCTGTGGAAGCATTCGCGCCTCGGCTTCTTTCTGATACGGCGAAAGTCCGCGACGCGCCGGTGCCTGCGACGAGGCGGCCGGGATAGAGAGTGGAGCGACCGTCGCGCTCTGGACGAACAAGGTTCCACCGCTTCCGCCGCGACTGTTATCGACGACGACACCGGGCGCTTCCTCGAGAAGGAACGAAGTGATTTTTTGTCCAAGCTGAAATTGTCGGAAACGCTCTTGGGCTTCCGGACTCTGAGTTTGATTTGGGCCGGCCTGAGGACGCTGAATCGTTGCGGGATCCGGTTCGGCGGCGAGCTTCGCCAGAGCTTCATCCGTATATCGCTCACCCATTCCCTCGAACGCAGCTTTCACCTCGCGCGGCCGAGAAATGAAAACGATTTTGCCGCGAAGCTGGCCTTTGTACTTTGCCAAGTCTTCTTCAGTCTTTACGTCCAGATAAACGACTTCGCCGGTCACCGGGCCTTTCGTGGACGGGGACCAAGCCTTCGGATAGGCGATAACCGGAAAGACGGTCGGTTCAACCACCTGTGCCGAAAAACTCTTCAATGACCATCCGCGGCCGAACGGGCCCCACGGTTCGAGCTTGGCGTTCTGCATTCCCCACTTCGCCATCGTGTCCCGGGTCCATTCGTTCGCGCGTTTCATGCTTGGCGAATTGGTGAGGCGACCGCCGATCACGTCGGTAAGGTACGAGAGCGTCTGCATGACCTGCGAACGGTTGAGCCCTTCGTCGCGGATCTTGTCGATCGCTGCTTTCGGCGCTGAATAAACTCTCGGTGTAGAGGGTGCGGGTGCCTTCGCAGTTACCGCCGCGGTCTGCGCGAGACCGGCAGTCGGCAACAAAAAGCAGGCGAGTAGAAAAACGCTCAGAACTTTGCGTCGAAACATTACTTGATTCTCCTTGTAAGCGAAATGGTGCTTGAAAACTTGATTAGCACTAATACTAGCAGACAGGGGAAATGGTTTCACACGCTGCAGAGCGCGGACATTCTTCCGTTACGAAATTAATAATCACTCAATTAAAAATTACGCAGCGAAAAATCTTCTCGCGGGTTAAATGGTGGACCAGGTCAGCGTATAAGCGGGTGGTACGTTCTTTACGATAAGGGGGCTCCGCTTGGATTTGCCGTAACGCTTCCGCATAAATTCGCGAAGCTTGATCGCCGAGGGGAAATAGTAACCGTGAGCGTACTGGAACGTGCGGAACGTGCAGCCCTGCTGCATGAACTTGTCGATCTCGAGGAGAATCTTTTCGCCGATCTCATTCGGCATCGACACGAAGGGTAAGCAGCAAATAATAGTTCCCACCTTTCCGAAGTCGGCTTTGCGATGGATCTCTGCCGCCTCGAGCGCGTTGCCGCGGACGATCTTCATGTTGGGATAATTCTTTTTTAGAACGCGAACCAGGTCCCGGTCGAGCTCGATGCCGAGATATGAATTCTCGTTCGGGACCTTCTCCTGAAGAAACTTCGTGATCGCTCCGGTGCCGACGCCGAGTTCCATGACGACATTGTTTTCGTTTGGGCGAATTCCCGAGACCATGCGCCGCGCTAGCTCAGGCGAGCTCGGCGTTATCGACCCGACGGTACCGGGGTTCTTAAGAAATGCCTGAAGGAACTGGATATTCTCGTTCATCGCAAGCGCGCTATACGGTCGGAACCTCTTTCGCGGCTGTAGTCTCCGACGTTACATCTGCGTTAACAACGGCCATTTTATAATCACAATCTTCGTTTTTGCAATAATGAACCGTTCCGTCGCGCTTCGTGGTTTTCTCCAGAAGGTGCGGTGCGCCGCATTGCGGACACGGCTGCTGGATCGGCTTGTCCCAATACACTTCGTCGCATTTCGGATAATTCGTACAGCCGTAAAATGCCTTCCCGCGACGCGATTTCTTGACCGCTATATCGCCGTCCCCGCACTTCGGACATTTCATCCCCAGGGTCTCACGCTTTACGTAATCGCACTTCGGATAGTTCGCGCATGAGACAAACTCCCCGAAACGACCTTGGCGTCGGACGAGATTTGCACCGTCCTTCGGACAGATCTCATCAAGCGGGACCGGCGGTGCCGCGGGCTTTTGGTCTCCCTTCGCGATCTTGCGGATGTTCTTGCACTCGGGATATCCGGTACAGCCGTAGAAGGATCCGAATCGACCTTTCTTCAGCGACATCTCTTTCCCGCACAGCTCACAGACAGGAATTTCTTCTGCTTTCTCGCCGTCGGCTCCGTCGCCGTCACCGTTCGTTTTTTTACTGCCGACCTCGCGGGTGTTCTGGCATTCGGGATAATTCTCGCAAGCGAGGAACTGTCCAAACCTGCCAAACTTGATGACCATGCGGGCGCCATCTTTCTCGCAGATCTCGTCGGTCGGGATCGACATCTTCTTCTTGCCCTTGATGGTTTCGGCGGCCTGTTCGAGATCCTTCGAAAACTTGCCGTAGAAATCTCTCAGGGCATCCTGCCACTTGAGCTTGCCGTCCTCGATCTCGTCGAGCTCGCCTTCCATCTTCGCCGTGTATCGCTCATTGAAGATGTCATCGAAGGTTTCGACGAGAAGATCATTCACCGTCATCCCGAGCGGCGTCGGATGAAAACGGCTCTCGACCTTTTCGACGTACTCGCGATCCTGGATCGTCGTCATGATCGACGCATACGTCGAGGGACGGCCGATGCCTTTTTCTTCGAGGGCCTTGACGAGCGTCGCTTCCGAATATCGCGGAGGCGGTTCCGTGAAATGCTGCTCGGGCGTGATGGCGTTGAGCTTCAGGGTCTCGCCCTGCTCGACTCGCGGCAGGGTGCGTTCCTCTTCGTCATCCTCGCCGTCGGCGGGTTTTTCATCTCGGCCTTCTTGGTAAACCTTCAGGAAACCGTCGAACTTCTGTACGGATCCCGTGGTGCGGAAAGTGAATCGGCCGGCCTTGATGTCGATCGTTGTCTGGTCGAAGATCGCGGCCGTCATTTGCGAAGCGACGAAGCGCTGCCAGATCAAACGGTAGAGCTTGAGCTCGTCAGGGCCGAGCTTGCTCGCGAGACTGTCCGGAGTTCGATTGACGTCGGTCGGCCGGATCGCTTCGTGAGCATCCTGCGCGTCCTTCTTCGATTTATAAAAGTTAGCCTTGCCGGGCAGATACGATTCACCGTATGAACCGCCGATGAATTCGCGGGCCTCGTTTAGCGCGGCGTCCGAGACGCGAGTCGAGTCGGTTCGCATGTAGGTGATTAAGCCTACCGCTCCTTCCGAACCAAGCTCGATGCCCTCATAAAGTTTCTGCGCGACCATCATGGTCTTCTTGACGGGAAATCCAAATTTGCGTGATGCGTCCTGTTGGAGTTTCGACGTGATGAACGGCGGCGTCGCGTTTCGCTTGCGTTCCTTAGTTGTAACGGAGTCGACGACGAAATTTTCTTTGCCGGCCTCATCGACTATCGCGGTAGCTTCCGCGTCACTTTTGATGTGCGTCTCGTTCGCCTTCAAGTCCTCGTCGAACTTGCCGGTCTTGACCGTCTTGTCTTCTATCTTATGCAGACGCGAATCGAAGTTGGGCGGCAGAGCGGCGGTGAGATTTGCGATGATGGACCAATATTCGGTTTTGACGAACGCTTCAATCTCACGCTCGCGCTCAACGACGAGGCGGACCGCGACGGTCTGCACACGTCCGGCCGAAAGCTTGCCGCCGATCGTCTTCCAAAGGATAGGCGAAACTTTGTAGCCGACGAGCCGGTCCAGAATGCGGCGAGCCTGTTGTGCGTCGACCAGGTCTTTGTTGACCTGCTTTGGAACTTTGAACGCATCCTGGATAGCAGACTTCGTGATTTCATTGAACATCACGCGATACACCTGCTGCCCACCCTTTTTCGGTACGATCTCTTCGGCGAGATGCTGGCAGATCGCTTCGCCTTCTCGGTCGGGGTCGGCCGCCAGATAGATCGCTTCGCTCGCTTTAGCCGCCTTTTTGAGCTCCGACACTATCTTCTTATTATTCCGCTTCTTGGTATCCGGGATGACCTCGTAGGTCGGCTCGAAGTTATTTTCGACGTCGACACCGAGGTCTTTCCCCGGCAGGTCCTTGATATGACCGATCGAGGCGAGGACCGTGTAATCGGACCCCAGATATTTGTTTATCGTCTTCGCTTTAGCGGGCGATTCGACGATCACTAGATTCTTTGCCATACAGCTTCCTGGGGGTTCCTTCCCCCGAAAAAAATAGTCAGATGCGATCCGCACCTGACAATCTGACTTCTAACACCTATGTTTCCGTTCTGTCAAACGGACTCTATTCGCGGGTCAAACCCGCCGCGCGTAATTCTTTCCAGGCAGCACCCGGATCAGATCGCGAATATCCAAGGCGACAAGCGCCGTGTTCAGATCACCAAATGACATCCCGCTTGATTGCAGCAAAGCGTCTATCTGAAGCGGCTCGTCATAGGACAAAAGCGACCACACTTTCCGCTCTTGAAGGCTCAAATCGACTGGGCCAATTTCTTTCGCGCCGTCCCCGTTTTCTCCGTCGACCTCCGGCGGAAGAATGGCTGCCGCGATCTCGCTCGGAAGCTCCGACACGACGTCCTGCCACTGCTGAACCAGCTTTGCACCCGACTTTATCAAATAATTCGTACCGTAAGAGTTTGCGGAGGTGATGTTTCCGGGCACGGCCATCACTTCACGGTTTTGTTCCATCGCAAGCCTGGCGGTTATCAACGAACCGCTCCGCTCCGACGCCTCGACGATCAATACTCCTAAGCTTAGCCCGCTTATGATTCGGTTTCGATAAGGAAAGTTGTCCTTTAGCGGCGGGGTGCCGAGCGGGAACTGCGAAACGACCGCCCCGCCTGATTCTAGAATGTCCTTTATGAGTCGTGCATTTTCTTTCGGATATGCGCCGTCGATCCCGGTTCCCAGAACGCCGACAGTCTTGCCCCCACCCCGGATCGCGGCACGGTGCGCGGTAGTGTCGATGCCGCGGGCCAGCCCGGAGACGATACAGATGCCGCGCGACGAAAGATCGCGGGCGAGCATCTCGGCCGCGTTCGTCCCGTAGGTGGAGCACAACCGCGAGCCGATCACGGCGATGCATGGCTGCGTGAAACACGGTTCCCAGTCGCCCCGGACGTAGAGCGTGATCGGTGGATCGGGGATCTCCCGCAGCATCGCCGGATAGGTGCCGTCGTCGAGTATCAGGATGTCGCCGCCCAGTTTCTTGACGCGCTCCAACTCGATGGACGCACGCTCCGAAAACGCGCGACTGATGAGGCTTTCGATCGTCTCGGGTTTGATCCGAAGTGATTCGAGCTGCGCGCGCCGGGCGTGGAAAACGTTTTCGGGCGAGCCGAACGCCTCGAGGAGTTTAGTAGCCACTCGGGGGCCCACCCCGGGAGTCATATTTAATGCGATCCAGTCTCTCATTTGTGGAAGATTTATATTTCAAATTTGATATTTCAAATTTGAAATATCCGGAAGCGAACAAACGTATTTTCGGTTACGCGAGAGACTACCGCATCCGGCGACTAGAAAGATTTAATTGTTCTGAACAATCCTGAAGGCTAGTTAAGAGCAGATGTGTCAGTCGGCAATCCAAACTCTAAAATCCAGAACAAGATTGGCGGAGGCGTGTGGGGGTCGAACCCACCCAAGCACGCTCTCGCGTGCTCGCAAACGGTTTTGAAGACCGCGCCCATCACCGGACAGGATGCGCCTCCGAAGATCGCGGGAAAGTTATCGAGAGTCCCTCAACGATATTCGCCGGAATAACGAAGATGCTATCACGATCAAAATGCTAGGCAGGATGATCCACAGAGCTTCGCTCGCAATTACTGTGAGTCCGCGCTCACTAAAAAATCCTGCTCCAATCGGCGAAACCTCGACCGGCCGCCACGGAAAGAAGAATCTTTCACTACTGAACGGAGCCAGCAACGCGACACCGAGGCCGCCATCTGTGAACATATCGAGCAGCGGATGTGTGAAGGTGATCGCGGCGAAATACAATCCCATTTTCCATTTTGGGATTTGAAACCCGGAAAAGAAAATTAAGGAAACCACTGCGCCGGTTAGTAGCGAGAATAAGATCGAATGCGAAATGCCGCGGTGGCCGAGGATGCTGCCGTACTCGACGCGAAACGCAAACCCGATGACGTCGAAATCGGGCAGGATCGCGCATAATGCGGTTAGTATCCAGAACCGAGCAGGTAATCGCTGCGAGTGACCAGCTCGAAATGCGCCGCCTATTGCTGATGCAAAAATTGCGTGTGAAAAAATGGTGGGCATTATTGAGCCGCCAGCAGCATGGTCACCAATGCCGCCCGCTTCGCGATATCGTCGATCAAAATGTGTTCGTCTAAACGATGAGC
>DATLCA010000195.1:0-2328 GCA_035526605.1 Pyrinomonadaceae bacterium
ATATTGTTTGCCACCGACGGGGCGAAACAAAGTGACGCGGCGATCGAAATGCTGCGACACTTCGCGTTGTCGGATGGCGACGAAATTCGGATAGTCAGTGTCGTCGACATGGCCGTGCCGATGGCGATAGACATTTACGGCGGATACCTCCCGGACACCGCCGATCTGGAAAAAACGGCTCGCGAGAATGCTCAGAAGTTACTCGAAGGAGCGGCGGACCGGATAAGGTCACTCTTCGAAGGAAAGAATCTCGCTATTTCTACCGAGGTACTTTTCGGGTCACCCGAAAGCCGCATTGTCGAAACCGCGGAAGCGGTCCATCCCGACATCATCGTGCTCGGATCGCACGGTTACAGCAGATGGGAACGTCTTCTGCTCGGGTCGGTATCCGATTCCGTCGTGCACCACGCGCCGTGCTCGGTGTTGATCGTCAGGACGCCGGCCGAATGATCGCGATAAACTCCCGAAAGTTTGACGGCACTATCAGAAGAAGCTGGCACTGCGAGCTCGTCGAAAGGCGAAGTTCCCTGCTCATCTTTGTCGGGGAATTCGACGCGGACGTGCAACATTCGGAACTCGGCAGGATACAAAAGGGTACGGTCTCGTACGAATATTACTGGCTCGATCGCTGGTACAACATCTTTCGATTTCACGAGCCGTCGGGCAAGCTGAGAAATTTCTATTGCAACATCAGCATGCCGCCGAAATTTGAAAACGATGTTCTCGATTATGTCGATCTCGACATCGACGTGTTGGCCGGGCCCGATCTTGCGCCGACGGTTCTCGACCGCGAGGACTATGAACGTAACGCCGAGCTATTTAATTACCCCGACGAACTCAGGGCAAAGGTCGAGATCACGCTGGCCGAGCTGCTCGAACATTTCGAAAAACGTGACGTGCCGGGCGCTCCCGATTTGTTTGCAACATCCGAATAGGCTTTGCGTGAAAGCCGATAGGTGTAGAAATCTTTCCGTGGAAAAAGGAGTTAGCGATGAGAAATAAGGTCTTCCCCTTGCCGGTCCTTCTCTGTGCGTTCGTGTATTCGATCTCGGGTCAAACTTCCGGCCCCGCTTATACCCCGCAGCAACCGCCGGGAGATCCGGTCTCGAATATCTCGGTTGAGATCAGCAACATCTCGCGATCCGTCGCACAGCTCAGCGAGCGGCTGAAACAGTTTGTCGATAAATTCGAAAAGGTCGGCGGGTTGTCGCTGTCTGAAAAGCAGCAGAAGTTCATCATGGGTCTCGAGATCCTCGTCCGCTCCGAGCAGCGCGTCTCGGCGCTGCAGAAAGCTTACATGGATCTCGTTGAGAAGCAGATCCAGATCAAGGCGAGACTGACCCAGATCGAGCTCGATCTTCGTCCGCAAAGCATCGAAAAGACCACGCAGTTCGAAGGGTCGACTCAAACAGTCGAGATCCGCGAGAACCGTGAAAAAAAGCTTGTCGCCGAACAGCGGAGCCTGACCCTATTACTTCAGCAGATCGATCGAAACGTTTACGAGGCGGAGTTCAGCCTGCGTGAAGCGCAGTCCCACGTCATGCGTTTGAAACGCTCGCTGCTGCCGCAGATCGAGAAGGAGATCGGCGATCCGCCGTATTAAGCTTTGGGTTGAATTCGAAGAACGTAGCTCCCGATCGAGAGCTTGATGCCGGGCGTTATCGTCACACGCTGCCCGGCGGGTAATTCGTAGTTGTTTATCATCGCGGGATTTCTTCCCTCGTTCAGCGCCCAGAAATATCCCGCTCCGTCGGTGCCCACCGTCAAATGCCGGCGACTGATCTCCGGGTCTCCCGGCAAAGCGATGTCGACCGGCTTCGAACGCGATCCGCGCCCGACCGAGATCTCCTGGTCGAATATCGGGACGACATTCTGACGGACGCCGTTCATCCAAATCTCCAATTTGTAGAGCTCGGCCGACGGCCGCTTCCGGACGTTGGTCATCACTTCGGCGTCGTCGGATTGGAGCGGCACCGCCTGCTCGATGCCGGGAAGCGGCTGCGACGCACGGGCGTCGGTAAAATTCGGCGGCGTCGGTGGCTTGTACGCGGCGTCGATCGAGCCGCGCGGGTAGTTCGGATTGGTCGGCTTCGCCGGCGGTCGGTGTGATTCCGGAAGCTGCTGCGTGGGCGGATCAAGCTTGCCCGATTTCGGCCGTGCGAGGACGCCGGTCTTGTTGCCGGTCGAAGAATCTTCCCAGCTATGCTGCACTCGCAGGTTTCCCTTTTCCAAAGTTCCGTCGACTCGCAGCTCGATGACGAACGATTTCGTTTCTAACTTTCTCTTGCCCGCGATCTCTTTCGCCCGCTCGGCAAGTATGTGATAAAG
>DATLCA010000196.1:0-1976 GCA_035526605.1 Pyrinomonadaceae bacterium
GCGACCGTGGGTGAGATCGAAGGGCAATCCGGCGAGGAAGATGCTGTCGGCGGTTTCAAAAAACGTGCGTGGCTCGCCGCAATTGGGATCACTCTTTTGCTGACCGCTGCGGGAGGCTTCTGGTTTCTCGCGAACCGCACGGCGCCTACAAAGCGGATCGAATCGATCGCTGTTTTGCCGCTTGAGAATCTCTCGGGTGACGCGACGCAGGACTACTTTGCCGACGGAATGACCGAGGCACTGATAGCCAATCTTTCCAAGATCGGCTCGCTCAAAGTGATCTCGCGAACTTCGGTGATGCGATACAAAAAGTCAGGGAAATCCATCCCGGAGATCGCGAAAGAACTTGGCGTGGATGGGATCGTCGAAGGTTCGGTACAGCGGTCCGACGGTCGGATCCGGATAACCACGCAACTGATTTATGCGGGAACGGACTCGCCCGTCTGGACAAAGAATTACGAACGTTCACTGTCGGATATCTTGAAGCTTCAAAGCGAGATCGCGCAGGCGGTCGCAAGTGAGATTCGCGTACAGCTGACGCCCGAGGAGCAGCGGCAGTTCGGAAAAACTAAGTCTGTGGATCCCGGCGCGAGCGAGGCGTTCCTGCTCGGCCGACACTACTTCAACACGTGGACAAAGGAAAGCGAGAGACAAGCGGTCGAACAATTTCAAAAAGCTGTAAGCATCGAACCTGAATATGCCGAAGCGTGGGCCGGCCTAGCAGACGCCTGGACGGTCAGGGCGATGGTCGGTGACATATCCATCCCGGAGGCAGAGAAACCGACCAGAGATGCGGCGACGAGGGCTCTCGAGATCGATCCCCAGAATTCTGCGGCTCATGTATCACTGTGTTTCATCTACAACAACTACGACTTCGACTGGACTCGAAGCGAAGACGAGTGCAAGCGCGGTGTCGAACTCGATCCGAGCAATGCAAAGGCGCATTTCGCCTACGCTTACATGCTTGCCCGGGTTGAAAGATGGGACGAGATGGCGGAGCAGATGGAAACGTCGATTCGGCTGGATCCGGCCGAGCCCTGGTGGCCTTCGGTGTACGGGTCATATTTGATCCAGGCGCGACGGTTTGAGGCAGCCGAGAAGCAGTTGAAAAGAGGGATCGAGATCGATCCGAACTGGCAGATGGTATACACCGGGTTATTAAATCTCGATATCGAGCTCGGTAGATTCGATGAAGCTCTTGAACTGGCCGAGAAACGGAAGTACACGCCGGTGGTGATGGCATATATCTATGCCCGAATGGGGAATCGTCAAAAGGCATTAGATCTCTTAAGGCAATCGCCCGATGCAGATCGGTTCGAGCTCGCACTGATCTACGCTGCATTGGACGACTTCGACAAGGCTTTTGAGGCCATCAACAAGAGCCTGGACATGCGCGAGGGATTTATGTTTGGTTATGGGAATTTTCTGGCGTTAGACAAACTCAAGTCTGATCCGCGCTGGAAGGACGTCTCGCGGAGGATAAATCGGCCGCCACAGAATTAAAGAAGTATGGACCTGCCCCAATAGAGTTCTATGAAATGATGTCAGGAAGGCGGCCGGTAGTATGACAACACGAGGACTTTCTGTCTCGACCGGGACCTAATTGCTCTTGCGGGCAATTGATCAAGATCGAGATATAAGCGCATAAAACGAGGTGATGGAAATTAAAGGAACTTGTGTGAATTTATGAAGACAATTAGAGATGCGCAATGCCGATCGGAATTGATCGCACGCTTGAACGCTCTCAGCATCGATGCGAAGCCTGCGTGGGGGAGGATGAACGTCGAGCAGATGCTTTCGCATCTTGTTCAGGCGGGTGATCTTCCATTTGTTTCAAGCACGGGGGACCATAGCAGTTGGTTCTCGCGAACCGTGATCAAACCATTGGTCCTTTACGTGTTGCCGATACCGAAAGAGGTCAAAACGTCGGCCGAAATGGATCAGCAGCAGGACGGCCGAAAGCCGATGGGTTTCGA
>DATLCA010000197.1:0-2783 GCA_035526605.1 Pyrinomonadaceae bacterium
AGGCACGGGGTCGACGCGATGACTGTGATCATTAGTGCTGTTCTGAATTTCATTTCTTTCTCCTTTTATCCCCGAGGCGCGTGAGGCCGCTGCCGCTGTTGGCTAGTGCTGCTTGTGCTGCTTCTCATTTCTGATCTGCGAGGAAGCCGTCCCGCTGCTGAAGCATTTCGAGTCGCGCGGGGGCTCGTCCGCTTTCTTTCCATTCACCTCCACGATCTCGCATTCTTCCGCGATGAAAAGCGAACCGCCGTCGCCGTCGATTTCGTACCCGACCACTTCACCCGAGTCGTATCCTTGTCGAATGCGTCCGCTTCCCCGGGAGGTCATGACGCGATCACCTCTCTTGAACCTGAACACCTGCGCGGCGTCCGGACTGTCGAGTGTCTTCAGCGCGTCCTGCCAATGCTCCCCGGCGCGCCAGTGGATTTGAAACGGTCCGACGCCGTGAACCTGCACGATTGCGGCGTCGGGCGTGTAGCCGAACATGATGCTTCCCTTGGGAATGAAGGCGTAGCTTCCGGTTTTCATCTCTTTCATAACCCCGCGATCGAACTTGTCTCCGACCGCAAAGAACAGAGTCCCCCGCACGACGGTTATGTGTTCGTCCACGGGATGCCGGTGGGGAGGAATCATCCCACCGGCAAGCTCGCGAATTCGGATCACAAATGGCTCGCCCGGTTTTTCCGGATCGCCATAGAGCACTTCGACGTCCTGCGTCATCTCTCGGATGGGCACGATGCGATGCGCATCCACCGCGGTCGATTGGGCTCGGACGCCGGTCGCCGCTGTGGCGAATACGATAAGAGCAAAATAGAGGAATCCGTTTTTCATGATCAGATTTACCTCTACTGCGTGATCCTGAGTACCTGGCCGACGCCGCTCGAGATACTGTTGTTCGTGACATAGAGCGCTCCGTCGTTCCCGACGGCGACGCCGCCGGGAGCGGTCAGCATGCCTTCGGCAATCTCGGTTCGTGTTCCGTCCGGTGCGACGCGTACAAGAGCACCCGTCCAGTCGCCCTGTTCAAATGCTGCGAGCAAGCCGTTTTTCGCCAACTCGAGCACGTACATTGATCCATCGGCGCCGAACGCGACATCGATGACGGCGGTGAAATTACCCGCAGCGATTTCGGGCGCTCCACCGTCGGAAGGAACGCGATACACGTTTGCATCGTCGACGGGGAATGGAAATCCGGTAAGCTGCCCCACGTAAAAGCTTCCGTCCGGACCCTGAGCGACCGAGGTGGGGACGGTGTCCATTGGAATAAGAGTCCCGGGCGGAAGGTCGAGGAACGGCGGAGCCGGGACCTCGCGATTGGGGAAGGTCGCCAGCGTCCTGATTACGCCCCTTGCCGAGATCTGATTGAGAGTGTTACCGCCCGCGTCCGTGTAGATCGTTTTGCCGGCAAGCGCCAACACTCCGTAGGGATTCGAATCCACTTCGTCGCCGGTGGGATTGTGCTGCTGCTCGTATTCGCCGAGGTCCTGTGCAAGGCTCCATCTTCCCCCCGGGTTGATCCGTGCCAGCCGCGCAAAGTTTTGCCCCGCCGCTCCAAAGTTGAGAGCACGGTCGGCCGGGTCACCCGCGAAACCGGTGGTAAGGAACGTATTGCCGAGCCCTTGAAATGAGATGTCGTGCACGCCGGTGGCAAAGCTTCCGTCCGGCGTCGCCAGCGAGGGAAGATTGATGGCTGTCCGGGTCACCATTCCCGTTTGCCGATCAATGCGCGTTATCGAACCGGATCTGCCGAAACACCGATCGCCTTCCGGGCCGGGGCCGCACGGACCGGCTCCGCCGCTTCCGGCTTCCGCGATCATCAATGCGCCGTCCGGTGCGAAATTCAGCCCACGTGGATTGTTTAGGCCCGAAGCAATTGTTGTAACAGTCCCCAGGCCGGCATTTCTCGCGGCTCCGGCCGGTTGGTCGATCGACCAAAACCCGGCTAGTGCCACCATCGAAAAAATTGTTGCTAACGCTGCGTATAACTTTCTTTGTATGTTCATCACCTGACTCCTTCTAAATAATCTTTTCTCGGGGCCGTCCTCTTTCTGATAAAATCTGGCCCAACATCTACTAGAGATTTCGCATCGACCCGGAAGCGGTCGCGTCGGCATCGAGAATCGCCGAATAGCTTCCGAAAAGTCTTAAAACTCGCGGCGAAAACTTACGAAAAAGTCCGAAAAGCGAATGAATCAGCAGGATACCGACCGCATCGCGTTTGCCGAGTTCGAGTTAGACCGGGCGCACCGCAGGCTTTACCGCGGTGGCGAGCCGGTCGCGATGTACGGGAAGGCGTTCGATCTGCTTGAGTTTCTGGTCACCCGGAACGGTGCGGTCGTCTCCAAGGACGAGATCCTTGAAAGCGTCTGGCCGGGTCAGTTCGTCGAAGAGTCGAATTTGTCGGTGCAGGTATCGGCTCTCCGGAAAGCTCTCGGTGAAAGGGCCGACGATCCCCGATTCCTCGTCACAATTCCGGGCAAGGGGTATAAATTCGTCGCGGACCTGGCTCGCCCCGACGATGACGCAACGACCCTCAATCGGGCGGCTGTTCTCGAACCACCGGCGGGTCGGGAACGCGAAAGGGAAGAAGTAAAACGCGTGCCCGCGAGTACGTCGTCGAACCACCACGCGATAGGTACCGTCGCCGCCGCATTCGTCTTCATAGCGGTGCTCGGGCTGTTCGCCTACAAATATTTTCCCGTCGGACGAGAGGCCAAGGTCGAGTCTTTGGCCGTCTTGCCTTTCACAAACCAGAATTCCGACGCGAGCACCGAGTACCTGAG
>DATLCA010000198.1:0-2063 GCA_035526605.1 Pyrinomonadaceae bacterium
CCGTGCATTCGTGCATGAGACAGACCACTGCAACGGGAAGCTGTTCATCGACAAGCTCCCGAAACTGCGTCGCGACATGGTGGTGAAGAGGTTTAAGAAAGAGAAGAATTGGAAGTGAGCGGAGCCCTGCCGGCGAGGGGCCGCTGTTGTTGCGGCAGGTCAGAACCGCGAGCGGTAGCGACCGGGTAACCCGTGAGATTCAGGTGAACTAAGGGCGACCCGATCGCTGCCGCTCCCGGTTCTGACCTGTGAATCGGCCGAAGCGGTTCCTACCTCACAGTCTGAAGAAGACTTTTCTGTAGACCGGCAGCCCCCGAGCCTCGACAGATTTTTCCCTTTCCGTTTTCACTGCGAACGGATTTTCCGGTACCTGCGTTTCGCGCAATCGCGTATCCGATCGAAATAATTCAAACATCTCATCCGCCAAAAATTCGATATCCGTCTGAACAAAGACGCTCCCATCCGCGGCAAGTTTATCAACCACAGTCTCGACGAGCTCGGCATTTACCATCCGCCGCTTCGCGTGTTTCTTCTTGAACCATGGATCGGGGAACTGGATCGTTGCCGCCTGCAAAATCCCATCAGGAATATCCGCGAGCAACTGTCCGAGCCAAAGCATCGCATTGCAGAATTGGTAACGCAGATTCGCGAGACCGGCGTCGGCCGCTATCCGGTTCGCTTCGTCGACTAACGGTTGACGGATCTCGATCCCGAGATAATTCCATCCCGGCTCCGCCTCGGCCATTCGCAAAAGAAATCGTCCGCGAGCGCAGCCGATATCCAAAAGCAGCGGCCGATCGGGTTCGGAAAAAATCGACTCGATATCTATCGGCGTTGGCGGTTGCCGGTAGAAAGGCGCGAGCGGGTTAACGTGCTGGTGAACTCGTACACGGGCCATCTAGTGTCTCGGGAAGAACAGTTTTTCTGTAGTTGGCAATCAAAAGGATACCCGCCAGACAGGTCACGACGAACACGGCAACAGCCGCAATTCCGAGAATCTTCGTGACCGTTCCGGACCGTCTGGGATCGACATACTCGTTCGATGGTATTTGAATAAGTCCATAGAGCGCGCCTACTACCAGCCCTCCGAGATGTCCGTAGTTGTCGACCACATTGAAAAGCACAAGTCCGAAAATGAAGAGCGATCCGATATTGATCAGCAGGCCTTTGCGAAACTCGGGCGAGATAAATCGCCGCCTCCGAAATGCGTAGACGGTTATGTAGCCCAGCAGCCCAACGATACCTCCGGATGCACCGACGGAAATCGTGTCTGGCAGAAAGAGGAAGCTCAGCAAACCGCCGCCGATGCACGCCAACAGAAATACGATCGCCGTGTGAGCCCGGTTGGAAAGTACTTCACACAACCTGCCAAACATCAAAAATGCGTAGCAGTTCATCACAACGTGAATCGCACCGCCGTGCACTGCCGCACCGGTAAGGATCCTCCAATACTCATGGCACCGGACGACATACGGTTTTACAAAACCCGCCGCCAATGCAGACCGGTCATCCCCCACAAGCGAAATGAGCGCACGAATGTTACCCGAATCGCCGAAAATCATTTGGGCGATAAAAACCGCAGCGATCGAACCTATCAGAATGTACGTGTAGATAGGCGCCGGCGGGGCGGGGGCGGGGCTTTCGTCAATTACCGGTTCGTGGGATTGCTGCAGATCGTCCATGTGCTACATCGCCAGGCCGCCGTCGGCTTGTATGACCTGGCCGGTGATGTAAGTGGCGGATGGCGAAAGAATGAAGCATGCGATCTCCGCGACTTCGTGCACGTTCCCGAGCCGGCCGAGCGGGATCATCGATAGAAACTTCTCGCGGTATTCCGCGTTCATCTCCGAGGCCATATCGGTTTCGATTAACCCCAGAGCGAGCGCATTGACCGTGATCTTTTTGCTCGCCACTTCTTTCGCGAGTGATTTCGTCAGGCCGATCATTCCCGCTTTCGAAGCCGAATAGTTCGACTGCCCGAGCATCCCGACGACGCCGCTGATCGAGGAGATATTCAGGATCGATCCACCGTTCTCGTTCCGCAGCATCGGACGCAGGGCCGC
>DATLCA010000199.1:0-3920 GCA_035526605.1 Pyrinomonadaceae bacterium
ATTTATATCATTGTAGACAAATGAACGGACAGATAACTGAATTTTTAAAGCACAACTATCGCCATTTTAACGCCGCAGCGCTCATCGACGGCGCAGAAGGTTACAAGAAGCACCTCGAGGGCGGCGGCAAGATGATGGTCACACTCGCCGGTGCGATGTCGACTGCCGAGCTCGGTCTGAGTCTCGCGGAGATGATCCGGCAGGACAAGGTGCAGGTCATCTCCTGCACGGGAGCGAATCTCGAGGAGGACCTTTTCAATCTCGTCGCACACGACTTTTACGAACGCGTCCCAAACTATCGCGATCTCACGCCGCAAGACGAACAGGACTTGCTCGATCGTCACATGAATCGAGTGACGGACACATGCATTCCCGAACACGAAGCGATGCGCCGGCTCGAAAAAGCGATGGTAGATGTGTGGACGCGGGCCGAGGCCGAAGGGCAACGATATTACCCACACGAGTTCATGTACCAGGTCTTGAAGAATGGATCGCTCGAGGAGTATTACCAGATCGACGTGAAAGATTCCTGGATGTACGCCGC
This sequence comes from Pyrinomonadaceae bacterium, assembly GCA_035526605.1. Taxonomy (GTDB): domain Bacteria; phylum Acidobacteriota; class Blastocatellia; order Pyrinomonadales; family Pyrinomonadaceae; genus OLB17. The sequence continues at coordinate 545 of DATLCA010000199.1, forward strand.
GATGGAAAAGAATCTGCCGATGGTCGTGCCGGGTTGGGAAGATTCGACGATGGGCAACATGTACGCCGGCCACGTCATGACGGGTGACATCGAGAACGTTCACACCGTGAAGACCGGTATCGAGTACATGACGATGCTTGCCGATTGGTACACGGACAACGCGACCGACAATTCGACGATCGGTTTCTTCCAGATCGGCGGCGGTATCGCGGGCGATTTTCCGATCTGCGTCGTCCCGATGCTCCATCAAGATCTGCAGCGAACGGGAATTCCGGTCTGGGGATATTTCTGTCAGATCTCCGATTCGACGACGTCGTACGGCTCATACTCCGGCGCCGTGCCGAACGAGAAGATCACGTGGGGCAAGCTCGAGGCGACGACGCCGAAATACATAATCGAGTCGGACGCATCCATCGTTGCGCCATTGATGTTCGCTTATATTTTGGGTTGGTAAATTCGATGCCGGATGAACAGCTCCGAGCTTTGATGCAGCAACTCTATGATGAACATCGGACGCTTCGACAGGAGTTCGATAAGTGGTGGCGAAAGGGTGGCACGCGGAGCCCAGAACCGGAGCCGGTAAAAGCAGCACGTAATCGATTCTGGTATGCCCTGGACCGGCTCTATAAGGAGCGGCTTGATTCTATTTGGAATGGTTTTGCTGGCGGTGAAGCGAATTCAATCGATGAGGTGATCGATTTTCTGGAGATCGATATTCCTGCACATCGGTGCGGTTACGTGAAAGAGAAGCTCCTTCGAAAACTCAAATCGGTCGAGTTGACGGAGAGTCAGCGCACGAGACTTAAGCAAGCGGCGCTGGACCTGGTTTCCAAAGGGAAATTTCGACGGGAACTTCGTGACTGGGCGCGACTGATGATCCGGTTGGCGGATGAAGAGTTTGTGAAAGGGCTCGAGGACGTTATTCAATCTCTGGATACTGGGGCGGCCCGGGGGGCTGAGCGAATGTTGAGAACTGTCCTCGAGAATCGACACGATTTTCAGCAAGAGCGGCGCGCATAATCGTAGGTTCAACCGACGGAAATGAAAGTTCTACCGGAAGCTAACCTCTACGAAAAAGCACTGGTTTTTCTTGGATCTCGACATAAGTATGTTTGTGAAGGCAAATCGATGAACCCCACTTTAAAAGATGGCGAAGTCGTTTTGGTCGACCGCGAGGCAAAGATCGATGTAGGGGACATTGTGGTCGCCAAACACCCGGCCGAGCAAAATGGTGAAGTCGTGAAGAGAGTGGAGCGAATCACCGATCGTGGGCATTATTTCTTGATCGGCGATAATCTTGAAGACAGCACCGATAGCCGGCATTACGGCGCGGTGACGAGAGAATATATCAAAGGAAAAGTAGTCGCCCGTTTGGGTTAAGCTAAGGAGCTGATAATACAAGTCAGAACCGGGAGCGGTAGCGACCGGGGTTATCCTTGGGAATCGGGACAACCGGTTGAAATCCCCGGTCGCCACCACTCCCGGTTCTGACAAGGAGAGCCTCGGTCGCTACCGCTCGCGGTTCCGACCTGTTTGCCAGCTGCATAATTTTCAATGACTAATCGAATCATCGTAACCGGCGGTGCCGGATTTATTGGAAGTGCGATCGTTAATCGGCTGAACGAGCTCGGCCATGACGACATTCTTGTCGTCGACCGGCTCGATGAAACCGACAAGTGGAAGAATCTTGCGCCGCTTAGATTCTTCGACTATCTCGACGCGGACGATTTCATCGAGGACCTCGATGATTTCAAGGATGCGAAGACCGTCTTGCACATGGGCGCGTGTTCGTCGACAACTGAGACCGACGCGGATTACATGCTCCGCAACAATTATCAGTACACGCAGGACCTCGCGCGGTGGTCGTTGAAGCAGGGCATCCGATTCATCTACGCGTCGTCGGCCGCGACTTACGGCGACGGCTCCGCCGGGATGAATGACGGCACGGACGATCTAAACAAGCTGAGGCCGCTGAACGTCTACGGTTACTCGAAACATCTCTTCGATCAGTATGCCGCGCGGAACCGGATGTTCGAATCGATCGTCGGGCTGAAGTACTTCAACGTCTTCGGACCGAATGAAACGCACAAGGGCGATATGCGCTCGCTGATCAACAAAGCGTTTGACCAGATAAATTCAACCGGCAGACTGCAGCTCTTCAAGAGTGCGAATCCGGATTATGCAGACGGGGAATTCGGTCGCGATTTTATTTACGTGAAAGACGCCGTGGATATGACCTTGTTCTTTATGGAGAACAAAACGGGCGGGCTCTTCAACGCAGGCTCTGGCCGGATGAACACCTGGAACGCGCTCGCGGGCGCGATCTTCGGCGCTCTGGATCTACCGAAAGACGTGGAGTTTATCGAGATGCCGGAACACCTCCGTGCTCGATATCAATATCACACACTTGCCGATCTCGGCCGACTGCGCGAAGCGGGATATGCGGCGGAGACGACCGAGTTGAATGACGCCGTTATGGATTACGTGCGGAATTATTTGATTCCAGGAAAACAGTTGGGAGATTAGATTTTTAGGGACACAGGTGAGTTCCGCCTGCGTGAGCGGGTGGTACAGCGCAAGAGATGGCGTCAGGCTCATGTCCCCCGGACTCTCGACCACCCGCTCGGGCGGTATTGACCTGTACTGGGACGTTGACGACACCCTCCCTACCGGCCGGGTTTCCGCCTGTGGCGACCCGCGCATATGATGGTCGTATGAAGATCTTTCACGGCACCGCGAACGCCAACATCCTTCGCCCGACGGTCCTGACGTTGGGCGTTTTCGATGGGCTGCATCTCGGGCACCAGAAGATAATGCAGACTGTCGTCGAGCGGGCCAAGGCGACCGGGGCTTTAGCCACCGCCATAACCTTCGATCCGCATCCCCGAGCGGTGCTTCATCCGGAATCGGCTCCGCCGCTACTACAGACTCTCGACCAGCGCCTTGCGAATTTCGAAGTGCTGGGCATTGAGCAGGCGATCGTCATGAAATTCGATCGCGACTTTGCGTCGAATCCGGCCGAGGATTTTCTGCGAAATATTGTTCATGACCGTCTTCAGGCAAAGGAAGTTTATCTCGGGAAAGGTTTCGCCTTCGGGCAGAATCGCGGAGGGAACATCGAGCTTCTTCGAAAGATGAGCGCCGATCTCGGATTCTTCGCCGACGAGGTCGACGAGGTGGGACTTCGCGGAAACCGGATCAGCTCGTCCAAGATTCGGGCGCTGCTTGCGGACGGTCGCGTCAATCTCGCACGCCGGATGCTCGGGCGCCCGTACGGTGTCGAAGGCGTAATCATTCGCGGAAATCGCCGCGGCCATACGATCGGCTTTCCGACCGCGAATCTCAAACCGCACAACCGCGTCGTGCCGAAATTCGG
>DATLCA010000200.1:0-1040 GCA_035526605.1 Pyrinomonadaceae bacterium
CTCGACCTGCGAGACGATGAAAATATAGCGTAGCTGCTCGAAGTAATCGAGCAGAAAACGGGTCGTCTCGCCATCTACCGTCAGCAAAACTTTTGCGTCGAGGGAGGACCCGATCTCCTTCGCGTTTCGGGCTTCTTCGAGTGCTTTTAGAACCTCGTCGCGGATCGAGAAGATCCGTTCCCATCGCGAGAGCAGATCCGCGTCTGCGGTTTCGGGCTTCGCGAACTCGGCGATGTGAACTGACGGAACGGCCTGGCCCGGCAAATTTTCCCAGGCTTCGTCCGACGTAAAGACGAGGATCGGCGAAAGGAGCCGGCAAAGCGAGTCTGTGATCTGATAGAGCGCCGTCTGCGCCGACCGTCGCTCCACCGACTTCGGAGCAAAGATGTACAGGCGATCCTTGATGATGTCGAAATATCTCGCCGACAACGCGACGGTGCAGAAGTTGTAAAGCGCGAGATATGCCGCCTGGAAGTTGTATTCCTCGTAGCCCTTCACCGCCTTCGCGATGACGTCATTCAAACTCGCGAGCGCCCAGAGATCCATTTCGAGCATCTCGTCCGGCGATACCGAATCGGTCTCCGGATCGAATCCATCGAGATTCCCGAGCGCGTATCGGAGCGTGTTTCGAAACTTTCGGTACGCGTCCACGACACGCGACAGGATCTCATCCGAACATCTGACGTCTTCCGTGTAGTCGACCGCGGCGGCCCAAAGTCGCAGAACCTCGGCGCCGGATTTGTCGATGATCTCGTGCGGCGCCGTGACATTTCCGATCGATTTACTTTGCTTCTTTCCTTCGCCATCCACGACCCAGCCATGCGTGATGATCTGTTTGTACGGCGCCGCGTTGTGCGCCGCGATGCCGCAGCTCAGGCTCGAATTAAACCAGCCGCGATACTGGTCGCCGCCTTCGAGATAAACGTCGGCCGGGAATCGAAGCGTCTCGCCGCGTGTCTCGAGGACCGCCACGCAGCTCGACCCCGAGTCGAACCAGACGTCGAGGATGTCGGTCTCCTTTCGAAAATCTGCGCTATCGC
>DATLCA010000201.1:0-12158 GCA_035526605.1 Pyrinomonadaceae bacterium
GTCGGTCGATCAGAGTAAGGCGGCGACCGAGATATTAAAGAAGTTCAATTTCCTCGACTCTAACCGTGTCGGTATCTGGGGTTGGAGTGGCGGCGGGCAAATGACGCTGAATTGTATGTTTCGCTATCCGGATATCTACAAAACCGGACTTGCCGTATCTTTCGTATCGGATCAGAAGTTGTACGACGCGACTTATCAGGAGCGCTACATGGGTCTGCTCGAAACCAACGCGAAAGGATATTTCGATGGATCGCCGATCAACCACGCGAAGAACCTTCGCGGGAACCTTTTCATAATTCACGGTACCGGCGACGACAACGTTCACTATCAGAGCTTCGAAATGCTGATCAATGAACTGATAAAAAATAATAAACTCTTCTCGATGATGTCGTACCCGATGCGCACGCACAGCATCAACGAAGGCGCGAACACCACGCTGCATCTTCGGCGAACGATGGAGAAATATTGGCTGGCGAACCTTTAGTTGTGATCGCAAATGGCAGCGGCCCCTTTTGAATTCTGCTGGTGAAGCCCTTTAACGAATCGGGCCGGTTCTACCATTGGGTAATTCTTGTTCCGTGTATTCGGTGTATTCCGTGGTTGAGGCCCACAATGCCAAAACCACGGAATACACCGAATACACGGAAAGAGGGGCCGAACAAGAGTAGGATGTAGTTGAAAGTGGCTCACCAAACTGCAAATCACCCAAGCATATTCAACGACGTGATCGGCCCGGTAATGCGCGGGCCGTCGAGCTCGCACTGCGCCGCTTCGCTGCGGATCGGCCGTTTATGTCGTGACCTGATGGACAGCCGGATCGATAACATCCTTATCGAATTCGATCCCAACGGTTCGCTCGCGACGACGCACAAGGATCAGGGCTCGGACATGGGACTGTTCGGAGGATTTCTCGGCTGGGAGGCAGACGATGAGCGGCTGCCCGATTCGGAAAAATATCTCGCCGATGCCGGGATCACGGTTGCGATCGAAATTGTCGACATCGGGGCAACGCACCCGAACACTTACAAGATCACTCTCTCGAATGATTCCGAGACGCGGCGATTGACCGCTATCTCGACCGGCGGCGGGATGATCGAGGTCATCGAGATCGACGGGGTGCACGTGTCGATGGCGGGCGACTATTTTGAGACGCTTGTGTACTCTACAGCCCCGGACGCGCTCTTCGAATTTGTGAAAGAACATGTTCCTCACGAATCCGTCTACCTGCATGCCGGCGAGCCAGGATTTGTCGAAATTAAGTCGCGCGAATTCGCGGTAACCGCGGTTCTCAACGAATTACTTGCGCGGCCCGATGTTCTGTTCATCCGAAAGCTCCAACCCGTCTTACCAATACTTTCGCGCAAGGAACAATATGTTCCATTCGAAACCTGCGCCGAAATGTTCGACTTCAATGAGGGGAAGAACCTGAATCTTTGGGAATTGGCGGCCGAATACGAGAGTGCCCGGGGCGGAATCACCAGAGAAGAAGTTTTCGAAAAAATGCGCGTCATTGTTCGCGTGATGGACAACGCGATCACGACAGGTCTCAAAGGAACAGAATACGCGGACCGCATTCTTGGCAGCCAGTCGCTGCAGATGAGACAACAGCTCGATAGCCGAAACCTGATCGGCGGTGACGCAAACAACACGATCATCATGTACGTGTCGGCGACGATGGAGGTGAAGAGCTCGATGGGCGTCATCGTCGCTGCCCCGACAGCAGGTTCGTGCGGAGCATTGCCTGGCGCTGTTTTCGGCGTCGCACAATCACTCAGCCTGGCTGAGGACGAAATCGTCAAGGCGATGCTCGCGGCCGGCTTGATCGGCGTCTTCATCGCATCGCGAGCGACATTCGCCGCCGAGGTCGGCGGGTGCATGGCCGAAACCGGTTCGGGTGGTGGAATGGCGGCGGCAGCGATCGTGATGATGGCAGGTGGAACGCTCTTGCAATCGATCGGAGCTGCGTCGTTGGCGCTGCAGAATTCGCTCGGGCTTATCTGCGATCCGATCGGTAACCGCGTCGAAGCGCCTTGTCTGGGACGAAACGTGATGGCCGCGACCAACGCCGTAGCCTGTGCAAACATGGCTCTGTCGAACTATGAGCACTTGATCCCGCTGGACGAAGTGATCGACACAATGAAAGAGGTCGGCGATCGAATCCATAACACACTGAGGTGCACAAATCTCGGCGGGCTGTCGATCACGAGGGCCGCCAGAAAGATCGGCGACGAGCTAACCGAGCGGCAAGCATTCAAGAGCTGCTGAAGCCTCGGTTCTCGGGACATTCCTTTTTGCCGGACTTTTTTTCACGCGTATTTGGCGGACGGGGAAATTTTCTAAGGATTTGAAATTCCCATTTGTTCTGTTTCGTTTGATTCGTGGCTTCCGACTTCGCTTGCTTATCTGGAAGCACGAATCACACGAAACGGTACGAAAGAAGAATCTTTGCGCCACCTGGCCCCCGTCCACGAAATTCCATGCTTCGCCGAAACGTCAACACAACCTACGAAGCGCTTACCAGCTCTCCGAAAAGTTTGTTTGTCTCGGCCGATGGCTCGATGCCGAGCTCATCGGCTAGCGTTTTTTTCATTCCTTCGAAATGCTTTTTTACGGCGGCGGGTTTTCCTTGAGCGGCGAGGGCTTTCATTGTCAGGCGGTGCATGTCTTCGCGGAATGGGTCATCGCGCAACGCTTCAGCGCCGAATTTTAATGCGTCCGCCCAGCGCCTTTCGGAGAGGGAAAGTTTCGCTAACGCTGAGATGACGCGGCCCGCCTGCTCAGAATAAAACTGGCGGCGCTCGTCCGCCCAACCCTCGTAGATGCCGGCCATGAAGTCGCCGCGGTAAAGACGATAAGCCGCTTCGAGGCTTGCTCGAAACTTTTCAGTGTCTTTTTCCCGCTTCGCCTTTTCGGCCTCGGCGACGGCGTGCTCGAACTCCTCCGAATCTATCGCGTAAGAAAGCTCCGGATTTAATTGATACGCGCCGTCACGAAAGACTACGAAGTTCTGCTTCAGCGCCTGCTTGCTGTTCAGGGCCTTTCGTATGTGCGAGATCGTCGGGTGAAAATTTTTCTCGACCGCCGCCATATCCTGGTCCGGCCAGAACGCCTCGATTAGAACATCTTTCGGAACCCGCCGGTGCTTGCTGGTCGCGATGTAGCAAAAAATGTCGCGGGCGCGCCGCGTCGTCCAAGCGTCGCCCGCGAAGGGCTTGGCTGGATCGCGGAAAATTTCCACCGGCCCGAGAACCTTGACCGTCAGATCGGTGATCGCCGTGGCGGGAACAGATAACGGAATCTCCTTGCTCGTCGGAGGGATCGAACGATCGACGGACAGTTCTTCGCGCAGGTCGGCAGGAAGGCGCTCGAAGATTTCCTCGTGCCCGAATATTCCGGGGTTGCGCCGGATCTCCCGCCGCAGCCAGTACTCGTAGTCGAAGCGGGCCGACAGATCTAGCGCCCGTCTGGCCGACTCGATCATCTGCAAATGTTCCCCGCGCGCAAGATAGGTTTCGGCGAGAAGCATGGCCGCGAGGGCCTCATCGTAATAGTGGTTTTGCCGGGTGAAAAACTCGAGCACCTCGGAAATCTTTTGTTCCAGGCCGTCAAGCTTTCCTTCCGCGAGATCGACCTGAAAAAGGCGAAGCTTCGCCGTATTTGTACCAAGCTCGTTACCATGCGACTCGCGCGATCGTATCAAGCTCTCTAGTAAGTGCCGAGCTTTCGCATTTTCGCCGCGGAGGCGATAGAAGATCGCACGCTCTTCGTTTAGCTCTTTCGAAGCGGCATCGATCTCGGCTTCGTCATATGCGTTAAGTGCGCGTTCGTAGAATTCTTCCGCGTGTGCGAAATCGTTTTTCTCGCGATAAAAATTTCCGTACGCTTCGAAAATCTCGCCGCGAAGCGAGCGAAGATTATAAAGCTGACAAAGCTCGAGCGAGCGGTTGAGATGTTTCTCGGTCTCTTCGAATTCTCCGCGATATAAATGCAGACGCGAGACATTCAGGTGGCCGATCGCCTCCTGGGGAAGCTGCTTGTCCGGCCGATCTTCGCGAAAAATGCGCTTGAACCACCGCAGTGCTTCGCCAAAGTCGCCGCGAAAACCCGGAGCAAGCGCGAGGTTGTGCGTGACCATGCGGATGTACGGTTCGTTCGCTAGTTTTTCGGCCAGCTCGAGCGCGACGCGGAATTGCTGTTCGGCTTCCGCCCAGCTTCCCTGCACGATGAGGCATAGACCGCGCGTGTTCGCGCACTTCAGAAAAGTTTCGGACGCCTGCGGCACGAGCGCTTCCGCCCGCTCCAGAAGCTTGAACGCTTCAGCGTGGCGGCCACGCCTGCGGGCGAGGCTCGCCAGAGAGTGCAGCGCTTCGGCTTCGCCGGTCGCGTCGTCCGCCTCGTGAAGCAAACGGACCGCGGTGTGCAGGAGGGTCGATGACTTTTCGGATTCGCCTTGTAGCCGCGCAATCTCGGCCTTGTGCAAAACCGACCGCGGAAACTTTTCGAGATTTTCGTCGGGCACCTTATCCGCAAAAAGCCCAAGCGACGTGAACGCACCGGCGGCGATCCACTCGCCGCCGGTCTCGGCGATCACCGCAGCGGCGCGGTCGAAGCTTCGGGCGTCCAGGAGATACGGCAGAGCCATTTCCCATTTCTTGTTTGCGAGAAAGTATTCGCCGATGCGATCCCTCTCTTCGGCGACCCGGGCTTGCCCGACCTGGGCCCGGAAACGCCGAACCAGAAACTCTCGAAACAACGGATGGAACCGGTATTCTTCATTCGATTGCCCATCCCCGACGACCGTCAGGAACACATTCTTTTGCGCGAGCTCCGGGAGCGCCGCCGAGCATCGCAGATCGGGGAAGAGCGCGCTGCAAAGGTCCAGTTGGAGCGATTCGAGCAACGCGAGATGCATCAGCAGCGATCGGGTCTCGTCCGATTCGCGCGAGAAAACTTCTTCCGCAAAATAGTCAAAGATGTCCTTTTCGGATTGCTGAAGAACGTTGCGCAGGTCGAGCGGTTTCGCATCGCTCGCCGTATGCATCTCCTGCTCGGCGACCTGCCGGACGAGCTGGAGCGCCGTTATCCAACCGTGCGTCCGGCCGCAATATTCCGCGATCTCTTCGGCCTTGAGTTCCACATTCAGCGTCTTGCGGAACAGCTCGCGCACTTCATCGTCGGTGAAAAGAAGATCGTCGCGCGTGATCACGAGCGCGGCCGATTGGGAGCGGCGCCGCATGATCGCGAGCGGCGGAAGATCGCGCGTGGTGATCACCAAATGCACAAGGTCGGACGAATATTGCAGCAAGCGATCCACCATTTTGTGGACGACGGTGTCGCGGCCGATGTGATGGTAATCGTCGAGGACCAGAATAAATGGCTGCTCTACGGATTGCAGGATCTCGTTGATCAAAAGATCGGCGGCCCGTTCGGGAAACCGGAGCACCTCTTCGTTCGCTTCGCTGAGATAGGGAAAGATCGCCTCCCCGAACTCCGGGTAAAGATTGCGGATCCCGTGTGCGACATAACCGAGAAATACGACCGGGTCGGCGTCGGTGTGATCGAGCTGGTACCAGACCGACGGGCGACTTTGATTGCGGACAAAATCGGCGATAAGTGTGGTTTTCCCGCAGCCCGCGTCGGCGGCGACAAGCGTAACCAGCGACCCGATATTTGCCTGAAGTTTTTTTGTGAGGCGGGGCCGATCCAAAAGCTCGGACACGGCGCGCGGGGGAAGCAGTTTGGTCCGAAGAAAAAAATTCTTGTCCTGCATCGCTTCTATTACGGCCGTTCGGGCGAGGCAGTATTATGCCACATCGGTCATCGCCTATCGAAGTAGGGCGGTCGGTCTTACCATGACAGTTTGCTCGATGTCCGCCCCAGTGCCCGTCATGAACGCAGGGTGCTGAAACGATGCTCGGAATCGTTCCAGAATCCTGAGGAGACCCCGTGCCTTCGGTCGTTCATTTTCCCTGCCACCTAAAACAAAAAAACCACCCGGTAAAGCTGGGCCCTTCAAAATATAAAAATATAGGGATGTAGCTCAGAGGAGGTGCTTCCGGCACTGTCAGCGACGAACTGTCTGGAGTAGTTTTGCGATGCGTCCGAAGGTCGCCGCATGCGCACGCTCGGCGTCGCTTCGGCTGCCGCCGGTTTGTTTTAGAAGTTCGACCGTCTCGGCAAGATTGAACGCCAGCAATTTTTCGTCGATCACATTTAGCTGCTGTTTCGAACGCAGGCGCCACAGCGGGCTCGGGGGCTTGCTCCGGCAAAGAAGCAAAAGATTCGCATTCTCCGGCAATGACGAGAGCAGCAAGCTAAAGAATTCGCCAAACCACTCGGCGTCGAAAAGATGGTGGATCCCGTCGAGGACGATCAAAAGCGGTTCATGAAGAAGCTCGGTCTCCGCCTCGGCGAACAGGTTAATGAGAAATGTTGCGATTGCGGATTGGGAAGCATGAATCTCATCGGGAAGTACGTCCGCCACCGTGACCTGACTGTTTACAGCCTCGAGTACCGAGCTCGCAAAGTAGTGCGCAAATACATTCCATTCAAAGTCTGCGGATTCGACCGAGTACCACGCCGCGTGCTCGTATGTCTGTGCTAATCCCGCCGCGGCGGTTGTCTTTCCCGTCCCGGCCCGGCCGGAAACGAGCGTCGCCGGGAACTGGGTCAGCGATTTTCTCAGAACGTCCTCGACCCGTCGCCTTTCCACGGCTCCTCGAACACTTGGGATCTTCAGCTTTTCCCGGAGCACATGCACGCCTTCACGCTCCGTCGCCGCCCGCTTCGTGGTCGCCACGGAGCCGCAGCCCGGGGAGTAACCTTCCGTGGATTCGAAACCGTCATGAAGGAAGTAGGTCATCGTCATCGCCCCTACTATAAAAATCCATACTTGAGAAAAACTTGAATTCCCGTCGCTCGGGCCTCGGCGTCTCAAGTTTTTCTCAAGCGCACTTTAATAGACTGCTCATGGTTGAAAATCAGATTTGAGTCCCCGCCCCGAAATTTATCCGGCTCCGATGTGGAGGAATAAAATTTGCTGATTTTGGTGTGGAAACGGTAATATGGGGTCTGCCCCCCTATTATTTGTTCGATTTTGATTCATCCAGCGTTGCTTCGGCAGGCTCCTCTCATGATTTAGTTTTTTGTTGAATTCGATCGGGCTGATCACAATGAAGAGAATCGTCTCCTTAATACTGCTTCTGGCACTAGCGGCTAATTCCGTAAGTGCGGGAATCTCTGTCGTCCGTTCGAGCGGCATCACGCTGACCGGGGCCGACGGAATTCAATACATTGGGATGAACGGGATCACTCTGACGGGCGCGGACGGCTTTCTCAACTACAGCTCGAACGGAATCACCTTGACCGGTGCCGATGGTATTACCCTTACCGGCGCGGACGGGATCACGTCCGTAGGTCCGAGCGGCGCCACTTATACGGGGCCGAACGGGATCACGTTGACAGGCGCGGACGGGATCACGCTGACCGGAGCGGACGGGATCACACTGACCGGGGCGGACGGGATTACGCTGACCGGCGCCGACGGCACGCGCTACACGGCGGATTCGATCCTGGTTCGAAGACCGAACGGAATTACGCTCACGGGAGCCGACGGTATCACTCTCACCGGAGCTGACGGGATTACGCTGACGGGCGCGGACGGAGCGACGCGGGTCGGCACGAACGGTATTACTCTCACGGGTGCCGACGCGATCACGTCGACGGGTGCGGATGGAATTACACTTACCGGCGCCGACGGAATAACTCTTACCGGCGCCGACTCGATTGTGGGGTTCGGTACGTCGGGCGTTCTGTTCGATCACACAAATCCGACAGGGATCACGCTTACAGGCGCTGATGGGATCACGTTAACGGGCGCAGACGGAATTACTCTGACGGGTGCCGACGGCGTCAGGCTGACAAACATCGACGGGATCACTTTGACCGGCGCTGACGACAACGCCGGGCTGCAAAGCGTCGACCCGGAGTTGGCGGTCAAGCTCAACAACTCCACCGACGACAGCAACATCAACGCCGTCATCGTCTATCACAATTCGGTCACCGATGCCGATGTTGCACAGTTGCGGCAAATTGGAATTCTTGGCGGGACGCGGATGAGAATCCTACCGGCCGTGTACGTTACGGCGACGCGCTCGCAGCTAATCGCGGTTTCGCATTTGCCCTCGGTCCGTTCGCTTTACGGAAATCGAACCCTGACGTTCAACTCGGATCCATACTTCAACGCGACGGGAATCAACCGCGTCGGACCTGACTCGGATCTGCGAAACGATAACGGCGGACTGCCCGTGACGGGGCGGAACGTGACGGTTGCCGTGCTGGACACAGGAATCAATGGCCTGCATGCCGACCTCGCCGGGAAGGTAATTCAAAATGTTCGGCTGTCCGATACGCAAAGCGCTCCGGCGGGCTTCACGTATCCGGCTCCGCTGGAAAATCTCGCGAACAGCGATTTAACGAGCGGTCACGGGACTTTTGTGGGTGGTGTGATCGCGGCAAGCGGGGCGAGCTCGAATGGAAAATTTGGCGGTGTCGCTCCGGGAGCGAAATTGCTCGGGCTGAGCTCCGGCGATCTTAACTTGATGTATGTCCTTTCCGGGTTCGATTACCTTCTTCAGAGGGCGGCTCAATACAACGTCCGCGTGATCAACTGCAGCTTCTCGGCAAGCACGGTTTACGACGCAAATGATCCGGTCAACGTCGCAACGAAAATGCTAACGGACCGCGGCGTGAACGTCGTCTTTTCGGCGGGCAACAGCGGCTCCGGGAATGGAACACTAAATCCGTACGCGGTCGCGCCGTGGGTTATCGGCGTCGGGGCGACCGACGACCGCTCCAAGCTTGCAAATTATTCGTCACGTGGAAACTTCGGTGACGAGCTTCAGCATCCCGCACTCGTCGCGCCGGGAACGAACGTCGTCGGCCTGCGAGCACCGGGAACACTCACCGGCGCTTCCGGCTTCGGCGGTGCGGATCCGCAGCGGCTCTCGCCGGCCGAGATGCCGTACTACACGACAGCGAGCGGCACTTCATTTTCGGCCCCGCAGGTCGCGGGTGCGATCGCGTTGATGCTCGAAGCAAATCCCAATCTCCGCCCGGCCGACGTTAAAGACATTCTCAGCCGAACCGCGACGCCGTTGCCGAAATACTTTTATCACGAAGCGGGCGCGGGGATGCTGAACACATACGCGGCCGTCCTCGAAGCGGCGTTTCCGGAACGACACATGGGAATCTTCCGGTCGACCGTCTCGCGCAACGGTATCCGGTTCACGACTCGGACGTCTCAAACATTCGAGCAGATGGTCTTTCCGAATCTGACCGGCTCGTCCAGCGTCGCTATCCCGCAGAACACGGTCCAGGCGAGCATCAATATCGCATGGGACCTGAGCGCGAATGATTTCGGGCTAAAGGTTTACAACGCGTCGAACGGGCTTGTCGGCGAATCGAATTATCTCAATTTGCCGGGTGTGACCGGACGCCGCGAAAAGGTCGTGTTCCGAAACCCGCTCGCCGGAAATCTGCGGGCGGCGGTCGGGCATTCGGGATATGCCGGAACGTCGCAGAAGGTTTTCGGAGCGGTCGAGGTCACGCAGGTGGAATATCCGACGATGACGGATCTGAATTCGTTATCACCCGAGCTCGCGGCGCAGGCCGAGAAGAGCTTGCTCGCAAACGTCATGATGCCGGAGGGTAGAAAGTTCAGGCCGGCGTCGAACGTGACGCGCGAGGAATTTGCGGACGCCATCGTCCGCGGCGGATTTGTCCCGCAGTACCTCGCGTCTTCGGCGATGTTCAGCGACGTGCGTGACGGGTATTCGCGGAGCGTGATCGAAAGTCTTCAGGCGAATCCCGCGGGCGCTCTCGTCATCGACGCGGCCCCGGGCACGAGATTCTATCCCAACAACTCAACAACGAAGCTCATCGCGGCGATCGCTTTCGTCAAGGCGGCGCAGCTCGAATCTCTAACTTCTACGACGTCGCTTCCGCTGACGATGACCGATGCGTCCTCGATCCCGGCACAGTGGCGCGGCTACGTCGCGGTCGCCCTGCAGCGCGGATTTATTCGCCTCGACGGAAACTCGTTCAGCGGCTCACGATCGATTACCCGCATCGAACTCGCTCAGGCGTTGAACGCATTGATCGGCCAGTAGCAGGGCGGGTAAATACACCAAGCACTGCGGATCTATTGCCCACGCGGCGCGTTAATCATTTATCCCGGATTATGGCCCAACGCTTGCACAAGCTCCTCGCCCGGACGCCAATATCCGACAGTCGAAGCCGTTTCCGCCCCTCGGTACCAAATCGCACTAGACCACCCGCCGCCCCTTCGAATAAAGTACAAGGATACGTTTCGCGCATGCGGCATCCCTGCGACTGCCGCATTTCATATAAGGGGAGGGAATTTGCAGATGGGTATGACTCGCAGTCTCGAGGATTTGTTCGGCGAAAGGCCTTACGAGGTCCTGGTCAAAGGAATCAGCGATTTCGCGATAATCCACCTTGACGTGGACGCCAAGGTGCTCAGTTGGAACAAAGGAGCCGAGAGGATCTTCGGCTTCGCCGACGAGGAGATCGTCGGTCGGAACTTTGCAATTATTTTCACCCCGGAAGACCGCGCCGCGGGCATCCCCGAAAAAGAGTTAGAAAAAGCTGCGACTGTGGGACGGGCCGATGACGTTCGCTGGCACAACCGCAGGAACGCGTCGCGCGTTTTTGCGAACGGCGTGACTACGGCGCTAAAAGATGGCTCGGGCTCGCTGGTGGGATTCGCGAAGATCTGCCGCGACGACACGGACCGCAAGCTGATGGAAGATGCACTTGCGACCGCCAACGAGCGCAATAGTGGAATTCTCGAAAGCCTGACGGATGCTTTTTTCGCCCTCGACAAAAGTTGGTGCTTCACCTACGCGAACAAACAGTGCGAATCGCTGCTTCACCGGTCGACGGAAGAGCTTATCGGTAAAAATATTTGGGAGGAGTTCCCGGAGGCCGTCGGCTCGCCATTCCAGGAACAGTATTTGAAAGCCGTCGAGGAACAGGTTTCCATAACCTTCGAGGATTTTTACGAACCGCTAAATACGTGGTTGGAAGTGCGGGCGTACCCTGCGGCGGATGGTGGACTTTCGGTTTACTTTCACAACGTCACCGAGCGGGTCGAGCGCAGACAGCTGGAACAACTCAACAGTGATATTGGAACCGCGCTCGTACAAAACACGTCGTTGCGTGAATTGCTTGACACTTGTGCACAGCATCTCGTTACGAACCTAGACGTCGCCTTCGCGCGAATTTGGACGTTCAACGAATACGATAACGTCCTTGAGCTTCAAGCGAGCGCGGGCTTATACAAGCACCTGGATGGCGCCCACTCGGTCGTGCCCGTGGGGGAGTTTAAGATCGGGTTGATCGCTGAAGAGCGCCGCCCCCATGTGACCAACGATGTGCCGAACGATCCACGCGTAAGCGACAAAGAGTGGGCGGCCCGGGAGGGAATGAAAGCATTTGCCGGTTACCCGCTCGTCGTCGCGGACCGTCTCGTCGGAGTCATGGCCGTGTTCGCCCGGCACACTCTTCATGAGGGAACTCTGTCCGCGATGGCGTCGGTGGCAGATGGTATCGCGAACGGTATCCAGCGCAAAAGAATCGAAACCGCGCTCAGCGATAGCGAGGAACGGTACCGGCTCGTGGCGGAAACCGCCACCGACGCGATCATCACGATCGACGAAAAAAGCACGATGCTTTTCGTAAACCCCGCGGCGTCGAGAATATTCGGGCACGAGCCGGACCAGATGGTCGGGAAAAGTTTGACGATGCTCATGCCCGACCATTTACGCGGGCAGCATTCCGCCGGCCAGGAGCGTTACATTCGTACCGGCAAAAAGCATCTACAGTGGGACCACGTCGAAGTCCCGGGGCTTCATGCGGCGGGACACGAGTTTCCCCTCGAGCTTTCGTTCGGTGAGTATAAGAAAAATGGACGGCACGTCTTCATCGGGATCGCCCGCGACATTTCGCAACGGAGGCGGGCCGAAGACGCGCTACGCGACTCCGAACAGAAATTTTCGACGCTCGCGGAAACGGTCCCGCAGCTAGTCTGGATGGCGGAACCGGACGGCTCGATATTCTGGTACAACCGCAATTGG
>DATLCA010000202.1:0-27146 GCA_035526605.1 Pyrinomonadaceae bacterium
CGATCGAAGGCGACTGACCCACAGCCTGTTTAAAGATCTGCTCGGAACCGCGGTTCTCGAACCATTCGCGAACCATCCGCTTCGGCAGCGACCCGAGCGACTTACGCCCGACCGCACCCGAACGCATGATCTGCACAAAGTCGCGAAGCATCTTTCCGTTATCGGCCACCCGAGGGAAGACGCGTTCGAAAAGTTCCTTGTCGCGAATCGACAGCACCGCAAGAAGCAGCGCCGGCATGTCCTTCATGTAACCTTTCTCGCGGGCGTAGACCGCGGTCTTCGCAACGAAATCCGGTTCTACCTTGTTTGCAAGGGCTAGAACCTTGTCGAGCTGCTCACCAGCGTCCGAGTAGAAAGTGTTGTTAAAGCACCCGGTCGCGGCGTACTGCGCTAGGGCATGTTTTGGTGAAAGCTTGTACGCGATCCCGCCCGCCTCATTTACCGTGTCTGCCTTCGGCGAAAAGATTCCGACAATCGATTTGAAAAGATTTTTATTCGCCATGATATCTATTCCTCCTATAAAAATGGGTGACAAAATTGAAAGGACATTTTGCACATGAACAACTTAGGATCACCGGTGTTATCCGACACCGCGAGGTGCGAGGTGGATGTAGTCCTTTCGGCATTCACCCGAAAATTGGAAAATGCAGCGACGAGTGTGTTGAAAGCATTGCTCTACCAACTGAGCTACACGACTAACGTCGTGGCGAGCCTCGAACTCGCGACAGATGTAGTTCCAACGGCATTCGCTGCGGTTAAATCGCCCACCCGCTGCCGCAGGTGGTACTAACAAGAATGGCTGACGGAGCGGGGCTCGAACCCGCGACATCCGGCTTAACAGGCCGGCACTCTGACCGACTGAGTTACCCGTCAACAAAATTGGATCGGCGACAAAATCGAAGAGACGCCTACGCGCTCTGCTCCTGAGCTACGCCCCGAAAATATTTCGGGGCGGCCGGATTCGCACCGGCGACCTCGTCATTTGCAATGATGTAGTCCCTTCAGCATTCGCCGAGTTTGAAATGGTTGCGGCGGGAGGATTCGAACCTCCGACCCAAGGTTTATGAGACCTTTGCTCTTCCGACTGAGCTACACCGCCTACTCTATTTTGGATTTTAGATTTTGGATTTTGGATTGCAGGGACGACCACGGTCTTCGGGTCGCAATCTAAAATCCAAAATCCAAAATCCAAAACTCAATGGTCGATCGGGTGGGATTCGAACCCACGCATCCCTCGCTTAAAAGGCGAGTGCCTTAGACCAGCTTGGCCACCGATCGACAGTTCTGGTTGCTACCGGAAATCGGTAGGCAAACGCGGTGCGGATATGCTTCGTAGGACAAAGGACAACAGGTTCGTTGCGAACCAAGGTGTGTCCAAGTGCATTCCTCCGCCCTCGCAGATTCGCGTCCCGCGTTTGTTTTGGTAAGACTCTAATAATTTCAGATTTGAAATTTGAAATTTGAGATTATTGAAAATCCGGATTTCAAATTTGAAATTTCAAATTTGAAATTTATGCAGCCCCTGTCCGGCCGCCTCCGAGGTGAGACGGCCGGGTGCGCGTCGTGGGAGATTAGTGGACCGCGGCGGCAGCTCTCGCGTGCTGCCGTATGGTAGTTCGTTCTTCGATCGCTTTTGTCTCGGCCTCGATCGCGTCCCGAAATCGGGCGAGTATGTCCGCGAGCTGCTTTGCCTTATGAAGGCTGTTCTCCCGTCTCCTCGCGGTCGAAAGGTCAAAGTACAGCTCGATCTCGTCGTGACAATCCGCGATCCTCAAAGTGATATCGCCGCCCTCGCGGTACTCTTCACGGCACGCCGGGTACGGGCTCGTGTCTTCCACATAGGCGATGATGTAAGCCCGCAGATTGCTCGGCAGGTTTAGAAATGCACGTTCGTTTACGTGGTACTTCTTGCTCATTTTCTTTTCCTCATTGTTCAGATTTTGAAAGTTGTTTTGTGCAAGCGACGACGAACTTTCAGCGAACTAGGAAAAGCTGAGAATTCAGATCGCGCGTCCGCGGCGACTCTTGAGTGCAAACATAGTTTTGTTCTCCTTGTAAAAATAAAATGGTGGACGCTCTTGGTATCGCGCCAAGCTCTTCGGTTCTTCAGACCGACGCTGATCTGTCTCAGCTAAACGTCCGTTTGAAATTTCACATTTCAAATTTGAAATTAATAGTGGCGGGGCCGAACGGACTCGAACCGTCATCGTCTTCCTCGACAGGGAAGTGCATACGCCTTTCTGCCACGGCCCCAATTTCAAATTTGAAATTTCAAATTTGAAATTATTGTTGGGTGGACCGACGAGACTTGAACTCGCAATTTCCGCATTCACAGTGCGGTGCTTTGAACCGGTTAAGCTACGGACCACGTGAAAATGACGGGCGACAAAAGTGAAGCGACGTTTTTTTTCTGAGCTACACCGGTTTGGTGGCCGAAATCGAATCGGCGCCTCCTGCCGGATAGGCAGGTGCTCTACCATGTAGTCGCGTCTGCATTCGCCCAGTTCTGGTTTCCGCGACAAGAGGGAAGTGACGCAGCCGGATCGGGCCTGCGACCTCTTGCTCTGGCGATCAAGCGTTCTACCGAATGAAACTATGTAGTCAGTTTCGGCAATCGCTGGAAATACTATTTTGGAGCGGGTATCCGGATTTGAACCGGAGATTTACGGTTTTGCGGACCGCCGCCTTAACCAGCTTGGCTATACCCGTCGGTCGAGTTTTGAGTTCCTGGTTTCTAGTTTCGGGTCACGCGTGCGTTCCTGGACAAACTAGAAACTACAAACCCGAGACTTGAGAGTGGTACGCGCGGAGAGATTCGAACTCTCAACCTCTTGTTTCTAAGACAAGCGCCTCGTTCCGGTTGGGCTACGCGCGTAGAAGTAAGCAGATGCTGAGACTTGAACTCAGACCCTTCTGTTTCGAAGACAGACGCTCTAATCCGTTGAGCTACATCCGCGTGAAAAATTATCAGGGCTGCAGGATTCGAACCTGCGAACACTTGTTCCCAAGACAAGCCCGTCTAGCCATCTGCGGAACGCCCTGCTGAAATTTGAAAATTGAATTGGCTCCGGGGAAAGGAGTCGAACCTTTATTTCCTGGTTCAAAGCCAAGCGTCCTGCCGGTTAGACGACCCCGAAATGAATTTGTGATTTTCGATTTGCGATTTTCGATCGTGTTCGGGATCCGGCCCTGAAGATTTAAACAAATACTCAAACCATCGAGGGGCAGATCGCAAATCACAAATCGAAAATCGCAAATCGAATTACGGCTATTCAGTTTTCAAACATCAAAAGAAAAGGAGCGGCTACGTTTTGGATCTTCCAATGATCCTGGCGTAACCGCTCCTTGTTCAATTGATGG
Source organism: Pyrinomonadaceae bacterium (assembly GCA_035526605.1). GTDB lineage: Bacteria > Acidobacteriota > Blastocatellia > Pyrinomonadales > Pyrinomonadaceae > OLB17. The sequence goes on from DATLCA010000202.1 coordinate 3,361, forward strand.
ACAGGCTATCAGCCTGTCGTACTTTGGTTCGGGAGCGGGAACGCCGCTCCCGCAATGTTAAATATCTAATTCAGAATCGAAACTGCGATTCTGTTTGGGCTGATAATCTGCGCCTTCGAGTAGCGAACACGCAACGGCATTCCAGCTTGTTCCGGGGCGCATCATGACGCCGGCCGGCAAGCCGATAAATGTTCTCGTTGTATGCATCGAACTTCGAATCACAAAATTATCTCCAAAAAAAATCGTCGCCAACTTCGCGACAGGATGAGAGTTTTAGCACGATGTAAAATTACTTGTCAAGCAATTTTCAAAAAAAAGTTTTTCCTGCGCAATGAATTTCTAAAAGTGGCGATATCCCGTACGCGGAGCTCTCCGTAAGTTTTCCGCGACAACCTCAACTACTCCCACGTTTGTTGTGATCTCGCCGATCCGTGTGATCAGCGGCAATTTCGCACTGGAGATTTTTTTCCGCGGTGACGTAAAAAGGAGCTCAAAATCTTCGCCCCCAAGGCCCGCCCATTCGCTCGCCGGCATCAGGGCGCTGAGATTTTCGTCGTAAGGTATCACGGTGCTCTCGAGGCGGGCTCCTACAGCGCTAGCGTCGCAAAGATGGTAAAGGTCCGCGCGCAGACCATCACTTATATCGATCATCGCAGTCGCGAGCGAGCGACTCATGAGGTGTTTTCCGGCTTCAACTCGGGCCGTCGGTCGCAACTGACGGGCAATGAGCGCCTTCCGTCTTTTGCCGACCTTCGAGTATCGAAAACCCGATTCGAGTAATATCAACCCACCGGCCGCTCCACCAAGGGAGCCCGTTACGAAGATCGAATCACCGGGCTTCGCCCCCGACCGCAAAATTGCCTTTCCCTTAGGCACTTCGCCGGCCACGATCGAGTCGATAACGATCTTGTCGGGTGTTCGCGAAACATCCCCCCCGATCAGCGGGACGTCGTGGTGCTTCGCAAGGGTGGTCCAGCCCTCGTAGAACTTGTCGAGGAAGTCCGTGTTCCAGATTCGCTCCGGAACCCCGATCGTGAGCATTGCCCATTTCGGAGTCGCGCCCATCGCGGCTATATCAGATAGCGAAACGGCCAGAGCCTTGACCCCAAGCAACTGGGGCGTGGTCCATTCAATACGAAAATCGATATCTTCGACAAGCATGTCCGCGGTGACCACGCAGTCTGTTTTCGAGTCCTTCGGCAGCACCGCGCAGTCATCCCCCACGTGCCGTAAGCCGTATTTATCCTTAATGTTTCGGATGAACTCGAACTCTGATCGCATACAAACTTATTGACACAAATTTATTAAACTCATACAATAACGGCGTTCTAATTTAACGAAAACCTTAACACACAAAGACATTTAGATGGGGCACCCGGCTATAGTGATTCCTGAGAAGATTTATTTTAAGATCGGCGAAGTTTGCGAACTTGTCGGGGTGCAGGCACACGTGTTGCGGTACTGGGAAACAGAGTTTCCGATGCTGTCACCCCAGAAGAACCGGTCAGGTCAGCGGAGTTATCGACGCCGCGATGTCGAGATCTCTCTTCGAATAAAACAGCTTCTCTATGAGGAGATGTTCACGATCGCGGGTGCGAAGAAAAAGCTGCAGAACGAGATGCGTGAGACGACCCGGTTGAAGGTCGTTCATCCGGAGCCCCGGGTGGACAACGGATATCCGGGGTCGAACGGGTCTCAAAGTTTGTTTGATGACGATCTCGTGCTCGAGGAGTCCGACGCGATCGCCGCGCGGCCGCAGGGCCTAACTCCGGAGCGACGCGACGCGTTAAAATCTCTCGCCGCTCAGCTCCTGGAACTTCGGCAGATGCTCAAGACGAGCCATACTCGCGAAGCCGAAGAACGTCTTCGAAAATAAAGTGTGTTTGACAAAGCATACCTCTAAATCTAATCTGAAAATCAACAATTTCGGGACGTAGCGCAGTCTGGTAGCGCGTTCGCTTGGGGTGCGAGAGGTCGCAAGTTCAAATCTTGTCGTCCCGACCAAAAAAGAAAAGAGGCTTCCGTCAAAATCGGAGGCCTCTTTTCTTTTTCAACGGAATTTGTAACTACGGTTTTACCGTTAGATATATCGTCTGTCCTCGACGCGATATGAGCAGCAGCACGGGCTTGCCGGCTGCTCCCTGGAGAGCCGACTGCACGGCATCCGAGCTGCTCACCGGCTGGCGATTGATCTCCAGGATAATATCGCCTCGGGCGATGCCTGCTTCGGCCGCAGTCCCGTCGGCATCGATCGCGGTCACGATCATACCTTCCGGCTCGCCTTCCATTCCAAACTGCTTTGCGATCTGCGGCGTTACCGGCTGCAGTGTCAGTCCAAGCTTTCCAGTGTCCGATTGTTTTTCCGGAAGGCCTTCGCCCGTTCCCCCATCGCCGTCACTCTTATTTCCCGGCATCTCGAACTCATCGAGAGTTGCCGACAGCTCCTGGGGAGTTCCGTCGCGGAGAACCGTCACCCTAATCTCGGTACCGGGAAGCGTGCCCGCAACCTTATTTCGAAGGACGTTGCTGTCTTCGATCTTCTCGCCGTTGATGGCGGTGATCACGTCGGTTCGTTTGAAGCCCGCTTTCTCCGCGGCGCTGCCTTTGCGGACGTCACTGACAAGCACACCGCTCGTCTCTTTCAGTCCCAAAGCCTGAGCCGTGTCTTCCGACAAATTCTGGATCCCTATCCCGAGCATGCCGCGGCGCACGCGGCCGTCGCGGAGCAATTGCTCCAACACCGATTTCGCCATGTTCGACGGGATCGAAAATCCGATTCCGATGTTCCCGCCCGAGGGCCCGCCCGAAAGGATCTGGGAGTTGATGCCTATAAGCTCGCCGTTAAGATTTACGAGAGCTCCACCGGAGTTGCCGCGGTTGATCGGGGCATCCGTTTGGAGAAAATCTTCAAAAGTGTCGTTGTTGTTCGCGTAGCTCAGACCGGTTCTCCGGCCCTTGGCGGAGATGATGCCGGCGGTGACCGTTTGCCCAATCCCAAGCGGATTTCCAATCGCGAGGACGATGTCTCCAACCCGCACGGTGTCCGAGTTTCCGAGCGAAAGAAACGGCATATTCTGCGCCTCTATCTTTAGGACCGCGAGGTCGCTGGCTTTGTCTGACCCGACGAGTTTGGCACCGAACGACTTGTTGTCACTGAGGAGCACCGTGATTTTCTCGGCGCCTTCTACAACGTGATTGTTTGTAAGAATGGTTCCGTCCGCACTGACGATAACTCCCGAACCGAGCCCGCGTTCGAGCCTCGGCTGGGGGTTCTGGCGCGGAAGGGGAAGCTGCTTAAAGAAATCGTCGTCGCCACCGAAGGGATTTACCTGGGGCTGCTGACCTTGCGTCGGCCGAGAGTGTGATTCGGCCTCGATCCGCACGACCGCCGGCGAAGTCTTTTCGACGACGTCGGCATACGAAGTTCGCACGCCGTCCACCACCAACGGGGCCGGCGGCGGCGCCGGCTCGACCGGAGTGGCCAGTTCATTTCCGCCAAACAAACCCGTTCTGCAGCCGCCGGATACTCCGACCGCGATGATCAACGAAGCGAGGAAAACAGTTCTTCTAAACATTAATCCATCTCCAAACTTAATTTCTAAAATTCTACCGTATGCAAAGTCGCGTGCAAGTCGTGAAGGGAAATACGAGACCGAGCGGCCCAGAGTTCAGGAAAATCTTAATAAAAAGAATGATTTCGAGCTCGGCCGCGAATCTAGCCGGCGTGAGTGGAGAGGACACGATTCATTATGGTGAGTCCCTGGACGGGACCTGTCTTAGTCCGTCCTTTGATAAAGCTGCGGAATTAATATGGTCAGGAGGCGTTTTTCAGAAATCTCTCGACGGGATCGACGATCGCTTACTCTAGCGGATTGAGATCTTCGGAGACTCGTCGTTGAAAATGTAGGCGAGTGATTTGTAGACGAGTTTGGAGCAAAGAAACGCCGGTGCGTCGGAGTTGTCGGTCTTCGAGAATTCGACGAGGTCCATCCCGACGACCCGGCGTTTTCTGCCAAGTGTGCGGATAAGAGCAAGAGTCTCGTACCATCCTAGCCCACCGGGTTCGGGAGTACCTGTCGTCGGCACGAGACTCGGGTCAAGACCGTCTATGTCGATGGTCAGGTATACGTTCTCGGTAAGAGAATCCACTGCGGCGTCGATCCAATTTGTTTTCCCGACTATATCTTTCGCCCAAAAGATCTTCGTGGGAAGACCACTGTTAAGAGAATGAGCTTCGTCGGCCGAGATCGACCGGATGCCAACCTGAACAGATGGGATGCGCAGATCCTTTACGACGCGTGCCATGATCGAAGCATGTGAATGCGGCGTGCCGTCGTAGGCGTCGCGAAGATCGGCGTGTGCGTCGATCTGCAGGACGCTCATGTTGTGAAATTTTTCGGCGTGCGCTTTTATCACGGGTGCGGATACGGAATGCTCGCCCCCCAACATGCATATGAATTTGTCAGTTTCCAGGAGCTCTTTCGTTCGATCGTAGAGCGACTCCATCATCACTTCCGGGGTCTCGCGGGAAGCGAATTCCTCCAGCGTGTGCACGCCCAGTTTGTAGAGTTCCGACCCGGTCTCCTCTTCGTAAAGCTCCATGTTCCGCGAAGCATCGACGATCGCCATTGCCCCCGCGCCGGTCCCCGTTCCGTACGAGACAGTCCCCTCGTATGACACAGGCCAAACGACAATTCGGGCGGCGTCGAATGAGGAGTACTCCTCTTCCTCGATGCCGCCGAAGTTCATTGGAAGTGTTGCGGATTCTGACATGGGATTTTCCAATTGCGACTTTCGATTTGCGATCTCGCTACGGGAGCGATCGCAAATCGAAAATTGAAAATTGCAAATTCTTAAGGAACGTCGATGGTCATTTCCTTGCCGGCGAAACTGAAGTTGGGGCGCTTCCGGCCTTTCATAAATTTCGCGGCGGTTTGAGAAAGAGCCGTGATGATCATCGGGAGAGCGATCGACGGATCGGAGGGAACGTATGCCGTGGTGGCGCCGCGGAGCAGTTTTCCAAATACGGCTGTGTGGTTGCCGCCGTACGACGGCGTGCGGATCTCGAGCGGTACCGAATCGGTCGTGATGTTGACCGCGTACTTGTGGCCTCGAGCAGCGTTACGGAGCATGTAAGACGAGATCTCGGCCATGTGAAGCATGTTCTGGCTGCACGCGCTTCCGAGCGTAATCACGCCGGAGTTCCGCGTCTTCTGCGCGATCGCCATCATTTCCATGGTGTCGGTCGTCGTGTCGAAGGTGAACTGCGATTTCTTTTCGAACCGCGCTCGCGCGATGCCCACCGACAATTCCGTGCTAAGAAGATCCGGGCAGAAGATCGGAATGCGCGCCTTGAAAGACGAGGTCATGATGCCGTCTTCGTGCGCGATCTCGGCCAGCTCGCGGCCCATCAGAAGCAAGAACTCGCGAACCGAGTAGGCGCGGCTAGTGTCGAGCTGATTGATAACGCTTCCGACCCATTCGTCAGCCTCGCGATACTCGTCCCGATTGGCGAGCAGATCGCCGACGCGTGCAACATCGGAGGACTCCAACTCGTCATCGGCCATGCTGGGATGAGCCTGGTAATGGTTTCGCCCGAGGGTCTCATGGATATCGTGGAACAAAACGGTACCCGACATCACTATCACGTCGACAAAACGGTTCTTTATAACGTAAGCCAGCAGCCGCCGCATTCCGGACGTAATCAGATTCCCGGATCCGCACAAGTAGATCGTCGAATTGTCGTCCAGCATGTCCAACCAGATCCGATGCGCTTCCGCAAGCTGCTTAGCACCAAATCCGGCGCCCTCCATCTTTTCCAACAGTCCCGCAACCGAACGATCCCGGTCGATGGGGACGGGACGGGTCGGAACGGTCAGAAATTTTGAAGCTTTAGTTTTCTTTTGAGCGGCCATTATGATTCTCCAAACAAATAATTTCCAAAATATAAATCTAATTAAATCTCAATTTCCCGCAGTTCCGTTAGGCGTCATGTAGGTGTACGCGTCGGCCTGGTTCTCGTAAAATTCGATCAACTGATTACCTTCTTTCGTCGAAAGATCGCCATTCTTGATTCGCTTCATTACGGCGCGGCGAAACTGATCATGTAGCTGGTCCGTGTCAAAGCGGACAGTGCCAAGCGTGTCCGACAGCGTCGCACCGTAAATGACCTTCTTGATGATGTGTCCGTCTTCGCCTATAAAAATGTGAGCCTCGTGCGGAACTCCAAACAGGTTATGGTTGTTACCCATCACCTCCTGATAGGCCCCGACGAGCATCATCGCCAAATAATAAGGTTCGTTCTTCACCAGCTTATGAAGCTCAAGCACGGGTTTAATATCGTGCAAGTCGACGAACTTATCGACAATACCGTCGGAATCGCAGGTTATGTCACATAGGGTAGCATATTCCGTAGGCTTTTTGTTGAGTTTATGTATTGGAATGATTGGGAATAGCTGTTCCAGCGCCCAGTTATCCGGCATTGAGCGGAAAACCGAGAAGTTGGCAAGATACTTCGCACATAGGAGGCGCCGCAGGTCGTCAAACTCCTCGGAAACATACTTTTTCTGCTGAGCGAACTGGTCAGCCTTTTCACAGACGTCCCAAAAGAGGACCTCACCCTTGCCTTTCGCGACGAGATCGATCAACCCAAGATCGAACATGGTAAAAAGTGCCTCGCGCTGCTCGATAGCGTCGTGATAATACTCGCGATAATTTTTTCCGTTTATGGTCTCGCGCAGATCGTAAAGCTCACGAATTACCGGCGGATCTTCCTTTTCGACCGTCATCGGGGTGAGGTCCTGGACCACCGTTTCGATCTCCTCCTGAACGTTCGTAACGAGGATCGCGTGATACGCCGACAAAAAGCGTCCCGACTCCTGGATAATCGTCGGGTGGGGAACATTCTCGTCATCGCAGACGGTCTTGATGACGTAGATCACATCGTTCGCGAATTCCTGCGCGTTGTAGTTCGCCGAGGATTCAAACGAAGTTCGAGACCCGTCATAGTCCACCGCCATGCCGCCGCCGACGTCGAGATACTGGATGGGGATCTTCATCTGGCGGATCTTCGCGTAGGTCCGGGCCGCCTCTTTCATCGCGTTCTTGATGCGCTTGATGTCCGTAAGCTGCGAACCGATATGGAAGTGCAGCAGCTTTAGCATATCGATGCGGCCCGCTTCCTGAAGTTGCCGAATCACATCCAGGATCTCCGTGGTGGTTAGGCCGAACTTCGATGCTTCGCCCCCAGACTTCTCCCACTTCCCGGATCCTTTCGAGTAAAGCTTGACACGCACCCCGACCATCGGAAGGGCGGTGTCCGGGTTCTCGGCGGTAAACTCGTTCGCGAGGCTGAGCGTGTGCTCAAGCTCGGACATTTTCTCGATGACGATTACAACTTTCTTTCCGGCACCCGCTCCCGCGAAAGCAAGCTTTACGAAGTCCCGGTCCTTGAATCCGTTCAGCACCAGCAAGCTATCGTCGGGTTGCTCGAGCGCCAGGGCCGCATAAAGCTCGGCCTTCGAGCCTGCTTCCAGACCAAAGTTGTAGCGCGATCCTTCTTTAAGGTATTCCTCGATGACGGCTCGATTCTGGTTCACCTTCATCGGGTAAACGCACATATGCTCGCCGTCATATTCGAATTCCCGAATCGACTTCTTGAATGCTGCTTGTAGTTTCCGAATTTGCCCGAAAAGAAGCTGCGGGAAGCGCAGCAGAACCGGCGTGTTTATACCGCGTTTCGCCAGATCGTCGACAATTTCCTTAACATCGGCGTTGAGATTGCCATTGTCCGGCGAATGTACGACCAAATTTCCCTTGCGGTTGACTCCGAAATAGTCGGCGCCCCAATTATCGATACCGTACGTCTCGACGGTTCGTTCCATTACTGAGCTCAATTTGCCATACTCCCACGCTGAATCCGACTTCTCGAAGACCTAAAGCGAAAACTTAAAGCTTAGTAAAAATCTAACAAAAAACAAAAAGTGAAACAACACAAAGTTTTTTACCGGTAAATGCTTACCAAAGTGATGGCATAAGCTTTGCAAAACAGTCGAAATTGAGACTGGCGCCACGGCTCTGCGGGCTGTCTTACGAGCAGTATTTAGCGTGATTCAAGGGCTGGCCGAGCAAAGACAGGGACGACAGGCTGTCAAAAAATGGTGTCAAAAAGTGTCAGTTTGACGAGGTAACATTATGAACATGAGAGGGGAATCCGGATTTTCGCTGATCGAACTGCTACTCGTAGTTGTCATCATTGGGGTGATTGCCGCCATGGCAATCCCGGCCTACCAAAAAGGCATGTGGGCGGCCGAGAACGGTGCGGCGTTCAGCACTTTACGGACCATCTCCTCCACCCAACTGTCATTTTATACCCAGAACAGTCGATACGGGCGCCTTGACGAAATTAACAGAATTTTAGGTGGTGGGGTCGGCACGGTGGTGGGGGATCGGCTCGTGCGCGGCAAATATGTTTTCGAGATGACACCTATCAGACCGAGTGACGGCGACCTCGCCGGAGAGTTTTTGATAACGGCTACCCGCGACATTTCGGGTGACGCGGTTTACAAGTACGAGCTAAATCAGACTGGTAAGATTATCCAGGTGTACCCCGTCGGAGCCCCTGAAAACTAAACGAAGATCAGTCCACGCCATTGATCTCAATCACCAAAGATGAATGTTTTTGAAGACCTGATCGAAGAGCTCAGGGACGAAAATTTACTCGAGAATACGATAATCGACGCGTCGGTCGCGGAAGCGAGACTGTCCCGAAACGGAAGCTCCTCGCGGCCTGCCGCGAGCGGAGACGGAAGCACGGGGCACGACTCTGACCACTCGGATAGCTCCAACTACTCTTCGCCGTCCGAGGGCGAAGAAAATGAGCGCGACTTTTATCGAAAGCGGGCGGTGGAAGAAATATCGAGCCTGCAAATGGTCGAGCACGTCCTTTCGGCCATCGAGCGGGAGCACATGAAGATCACGCCTTCTGTGTATAACGACCTCGGTGCCAAGACGGCACTCCACAAATTTCTTCAAGTTCAGGGCGATTCGGCAACGACGGAGTATGCGGAAGCCGAATTCCACCTTATGCGTGAGACGGAGACGTGGAACTCCGCGTTGTCGCTGCGTGACGGGAAAATTTCAGTCGCAAACCTCCGCCGGTTCTGTGAGAATTCGCGACCTCCGCTGAGCTCGCAGGCACTCTTGGCTCTCGCCCGGTTTTATCGCAACTCGGCTTTTGCGGAGCCTACGAGGGCGAAGTTCGACTTCGTGATGACCCGGCTCTTCTCTCGTGAGGCCGAGGAGCAGAAACGGAAATTATTGTTCGGTCGCGCGGAGATGATCGGCCACATCGGGACCCTGTATGCGAACTGGTCGAGCATAGCGTTGTATTCCGCCGACGATATCCCGTCAAAGGCTCGAGCGATAGTCGCCGGCTTCGAAGAGCGGATTGCCGAGGCGGAAAGCTCGAGCACATTCGACCAGCTAATCGAAAACGACTTCTTCAAAAAGATCAATGAATTCAAGGAAGCCACCGGGGAGGCGTTTTTCACACCGGAAGTGGTGGCCGTCAGTATTGACTGCAACACGCGGGTGGGAAACAAGTTTGTCGACCTGCTGCGGCTCGAGAGCGAGAGCAGCAGTCTGGAAACTGTGGAGCAGAAGTACGGCTGCGACCACGACGAAGTTGTCTCCGACGCCGCAGGGAAGACTTTGCAGCTTATCGACGTGCTGAACAATCTTCCGGAGTCGGTCGACGGAGCGGCTCAGGATCCGGCAGCCGCCGACCCATCGGTAAAAAAACTCGACACAGGCTTGAGCAGCAAAGCCTCCAAGAAAGACAGACAGCCTTTCGTCACATTCGAATTATTCGCGGTCAACAAATGGCTGCTCTTGGCGACCATGGTTGTCTTGATGGTCAGCGGCAGTCTGTATTTCTGGGCGGGCCAACCTTCCAACGAGACGTCTTCGGCGGAGTCTGCCTCCGACGTGAGCTTCGAAAATTCCGAGCTGAAAGAATTTGTTCGGACAGGCCGATCAACTTCAGAAACGCTTTATGCTGTAACGCTTCCATCGTGGGACCAGCTCGATGAGGCGAAAAAGCGTGAGGTGCTCCAGAAGGGGTTAGAATTCGCGACAAAGAATGGCCAGAAAAATGTGCAGTTTCTGAATGTGCGAGGTCGCAGCGTGGGGTTTGCTTCGCAAAAGAAATTTGAGCTTCTGAATCCCTAAGGCGACATTATTGTCCGGTCGTGATTGTAATACCGACAAGAATGTCGCGCTGCTGGAATCCCTCTTCAGGTTATATAGCCTCTAAGCCTAATTAACTTGTAAGTTACACTTGCCGGCTACTGCGGCACATACGTTGCACTTTCCCGCCATATGAGGGCCGGCGGTAAGGGAAGTGAAAATGGATCTGGAACCGCGGCGCGTTTCGCCCGCGGCTTTCCGCATTTTAAAGCTCGTGGCACTCACCCAGCGATACTTATTAAATTCATTTCGTAGGAGCATAGATGAACGCTAAAAACGTTTTGACGTTCGCTTCCGATAAAGGAGCGAAGTTCGTATCTGTCCGTTTCACGGATCTGCCGGGATCCTGGCACCACTTAACATATCCAATTGGCCAACTCACGGAGGACTCGTTCGAAGAAGGCTTCGGTTTCGACGCCTCGAGCCTGCGCGGGTGGGCTGCCATCAACGAGTCGGACATGTTGTTGATCCCCGATCCGTCACGATTCTGGGTCGATCCGTTTGCGTCGGAGCCGACGATTTGTCTCATCGCGAACGTCGTCGACCCGATCACGAAAGAAGGTTACGGCTTGGATCCGAGGTCCGTCGCTGTGCGAGCGGAAAGTTATCTCAAATTCACCGGCGTCGCCGACACGATCTACGTCGGCCCAGAGGCAGAGTTCTTCATTTTTGATCAGGTGTCGTACCACAACAATCAGCAGTCGGCGGGGTTTTCCGTGGACAGTGAAGAAGGGCATTGGAATACGGGACGCTCGAATGCCGAGACGATGAATACCGGTTTCCACATTCGCGCCAAAGAGGGATACGTTCCCGTGGCGCCCCTGGATACATTGATCGGAATTCGCAACGCGATATCACTCACGCTCGCCGAGGTCGGTATCGATGTCGAGTGCCATCACCACGAAGTCGCGACCGCGGGTCAGTGCGAAATCGATTTCCGGTTCTCGAACCTGCTGCATACCGCGGACAATGTCATGCTCTTCAAAAATATCGTCAAGAACACCGCCGTCGCACACGGCAAGACGGCGACGTTTATGCCGAAACCGCTGTACGGAGATAACGGCTCGGGCATGCACTGTCATCAATCTTTATGGAAGGATGGAAATCCGCTGTTCGGCGGTGACCAGTATGCCGGCCTTTCCGAGATGGCCAAATTTTATATCGGTGGTTTGCTGAAGCACGCGCCGGCACTCGTCGCATTTGCGGCCCCGACCACGAACAGTTACAAACGCCTCGTTCCTGGTTTTGAGGCTCCGGTAAACCTCGCTTACTCGGCGCGGAATCGTTCGGCCGCCGTTCGCATTCCGATGTTCTCACAATCTCCGAAAGCGAAACGGCTAGAGTTTCGTCCGCCGGATCCGAGCTGCAATCCCTACATAACGTTTGCTGCTTTGCTGATGGCGGGTCTCGATGGTATTCAGAATCGCATCGATCCCGGCGAGCCGCTGGACAAAGACATCTATGATCTGCCGCCGGAAGAATTGGCGAATGTTCCGAGCCTTCCGGGCTCGCTCGACGAATCTCTCAAAGCGCTCGAAGCTGATCACGAGTTCCTACTCAAGGGCGATGTCTTCACGACCAGCATGATCGAGCGATGGATTTCCTATAAACGCGAAAAAGAAATCACACCGTTGCGATTGCGCCCGCACCCACTCGAGTTTCAAATGTATTTCGATATTTGATCCAACTAACGGGCCGTAGGGTGGCCCCATGCTACCGACAAATGGACGCCTCGCACGTTGTTAAAACATGCAAGGCGTCTTTAGCTCTGAAATCGGCAAGCTCCGGGGCGGGCGTGAAAATGCCCATTAGAACAATTCAGAAAAACCAATTGTCGTTAAAGACGTCCGCCCCGGATGCGCTGTAACCTTCATCCATACCATGAGTCGCAGGAGCAAGATTGCCCACTTAGCTCTTGCCGCCAGCAGAACGAACAAAGGGAATGCATATCAATCTCCCCGATAATCGGCGGAGAGAGCTTCGAAGGCACGGGAATCCGCTTAGAGCTCTCTCCGCCGATTTTCTTGTGTTTGGTGATGTCGAAAGGGCCGTAAAGGTCGCGGAGTCGGATCGCCTTTCCCGGTCGGGGGGAATTAATACGGTTTTACAAACTGGCAGCACAAATCATGCAGCATAAATCAGTGGCCGGCGTCGGCCGCAGGTTGGCGGCCTTACACGATTTGACCCTTGGTGACGCGTACACGTTGCACGTTGGTGAGGGCACAACGAAGGTGAGATCAAGAGCCCCGGAACTGTTTTTCACTAGGTAATTAAATAATTAGCAATTACTAATTACTTTATGTAGCTCAACTCCGGGGATGCCATGATGCTTTGAGATCAGGCGGGGACTCTTACATAAACGGAGGTGCCCTCGCCGGGTGTGGATTCTATTTTCATAGTTCCGCCGATGATTGCGGCACGTTCTTTCATTCCCGTGAGGCCCATACCTTCGTTCTGCAGTACCTCGTCCTCGGCGTCGAAGCCTTCGCCGTCATCCTCGATGATCAGGGAAATCGCACCGTCACGCTTTTCCATAAGCAGCTGCACGTTCTGGGCCATCGCGTGCTTGCGGGTGTTGTTCAGCGACTCCTGCACGATGCGATAGAGGGCAGTTTCGACCTCGGGGGCGACGCGAACCTCGTTCAGGCCCCGAGGCAGGAACTGCACGTTGACGCGGGTGTACCGCATCCATTGCCGAACGTAGTTCTGAATGGCGTCGGCGAGGGTTACGCCTTCCAGCGAAGGCGGGCGCAGCTCCCAGGCGATGAAGTCGACGCTGTTGTCGATCTCCTGTGCGATGAGCTCGATCTCGTCGATCGCGTCGCACGTCGGCTCGTCCTTGCACGAGCTCTTTGCCGCCTTCAGCTTGAATCGCAAAGACGTAACCAACTGCCCCATCTCGTCGTGCAGATCCCGGGCGATCCGGCGGCGCTCCTGCTCCTGAGAAGCTAGCAGCCGGTGGAGGATGTCGCGTTCGCGAACCGCGTTCTCGGCCTCTTTGAGCCGGGTGAGGTCGCGAGCGATAGTGGAGACACCTACGATTTCTCCCTCATCGTTCTTCACCGGCGACAGCACCACCTCGAGGATCAGGGGAGACCCGTCTTTGTGCCGCCTCTCCGTTTCGAAAACGGTGACGTGCCTACCTTCTCCCTGTCGGATCAGCTCGACGTTCGTCATCAACTCGACGAGATCGCGCGGGAGCGTAAGCATGGTCAGGGGCTTGCCGACGGCCTCGGCCGCTGTATAGCCGTAAATCACCTCGGCCGCATGGTTCCAAGTGGTGATCACCATGTCGAAGTCGATCGATACTATGGAATCTTGTGAGGATTCAACGATCGAGGCGAGGAAATATTTATGATTGTCGTGGTTAAGCATCGCTCCTGCCTTAACGCCGCTCCTTGCCAAAAGTCCGTATACGTGACTATAGCCCAAACCAGAGGCAGGTTTATAGCTTTAATAACTGTCGCGGGGGCTTTTCTTGCTGAAGCCGAGAAAGGTTACAGGATCGCATCCGGGTTTTTGCGTGGCTGCATGGTCTTCGCCCCCGGGGACAGGCGCCGCAGATTTTCTACGGCGGCCGGGAGTACTTCGAGGACGCGGGTGACGTCTTCCTCGGTGTTAAAGCGGCCGAAGCTGAACCGGATCGCGCCGCGGGCGAGCTCGTCATCGCGGCCCAGGGCGCGGATGACGGGCGAGGGTTCGAGGGACCCCGAAGAGCAGGCGGACCCGGTCGAGATCGCGACGCCCGCCATGTCGAGATTGATCAGCAGGCCCTCGCCTTCGATCCGCTTGAACGAGAGGTTTGAAATGTTCGGGAGGCGGCGCTCGGTGTCGCCGTTGTTCGTGACGTCGCCGATGAGCTCGAAGACGCCTTGTTCGAAGCGATCACGAAGCTTGCCGAGCCGCGTCGAACTTTCCTCGAGCTCTTCAGCAGCTAACTCACACGCCCTTCCGAACGCGACGATGTTCGGCACGGATTCGGTCCCGCCGCGCGTTCCGCGTTCCTGCCGCCCGCCGACGTTCTGCGCCTGCAGGCGCACTCCGCGTCGCACATACAAGGCACCGACGCCTTTTGGCGCGTAGATCTTGTGAGCCGAAATGGAAAGAAGATCGCACCCGATCGCTTCGACGTCGACGGGCATTTTCCCGGCCGCCTGAACCGCGTCGCTGTGAAAATAGATCTTACGACCCGCGGAGCGCAGTTCCTTTACGAGTTGCCCGATCTCCTCGATGGGCTGGATCGTCCCGATCTCGTTGTTGGCCGTCATTATCGAGATCAGCCCGGTGTGGTCGCGGATCGCTGCTTTCAGATCTTCAATCCGGATGACGCCGTTCTCGTAGACCGGCAGATACGTCACTTCGTAGCCACCTAGCTTCTCGATGTCTTCGCAAACATTTTTGACTGCGGGGTGCTCGATCTGGGTGGTGACGATGTGGACCTTGCGGTCACCCTGGGCGTCGAAGTAGCGCCCGCCTTTGTTGTCGGGCTTTTGCTTTTGCGATTCCAGAAGCCCGCGGATGGCAAGGTTGTTCGCTTCGGTGCCACCGGAGGTGAATATGATCTCGGCAGGTCTCGCGTTTATCAATGCCGCGATCTGGTGGCGGGCTTTGTCGACAGCGGCGCGTGCTTCCTGGCCGAAGAAATGAATGCTGGACGCATTGCCGAACTTATCCTGCAGGTAGGGAAGCATGGCCTCGAGCACTTCCGGCGCGATGGGCGTAGTGGCGCTGTTGTCGAGATAGATCCGGCGGAGCATGGGAATATCTTATCGCAGTCGGTGCCATCTGACTTGCTGCTGAACAAGAGACGCCGCTAATTTAGATTCGGAAGCAGCCCGGCTTAAGGATCATTCAGGCACCTTTTCAAAGGCCGCGAGAAATACTGCGTTGTCGGCCCCGACCTTTTTCCGGCATCGAACTGTGCTGCCCGGCCCAAACTCCCAGTTCTCGCCCGCTATAGGCGGATTTGTAATTTTGTAATGATCTCCACCTACATGAATGGCGTCGACCGGCCGCCAGGCGTCGGTGCCGTCATCGAGTAAATAAACATATATAGTTGCTCGCTTATTCCGTTTCACGTTTATTGGCGCAAGCTTATTACACTTCCTTCCAATCCAACACGCCCGAGAAAAAGGCGACACTGCCGGGCCCGCTTTGCATCTAAACTCGGAACCGGTCAGGCCCGGGCGAAGATAGCTTGTAAAATGAGGCCTGGCAGGCTAAATTGTTTAGTTGATATCGGGTATTTAATTCGTTTTTATAAAGGTATTTAAGATGGATTTTGCGACAAAAGAAATTTTCAAACGGTACGCCAGCATTATGGTCGGACGCCCGATCTCACCGGTGTTTTTGAACATCCTGGTGACGAGTGTTTGCGACATGCGGTGTACCCACTGCTTCTTCACGGAGGAGCTGGATGACCGTCCGCGAAAGAAGCTGCAGATGAAGGCGGACGAGATCGCTCGTATATCCGAGACGCTGGGTGGAAACCTCGGCGTTCTCGTGCTCGCGGGCGGCGAGCCGTTCACGCGAAAGGATCTGCCTGAGATCGTAAAAGCTTTTTACGAAAATAATAAGCTCGATTCGGTCTACCTGATGTCGAACGGCCAGATCCACCAGAGGATCTTTCCCGACGTCGCACGCATCCTGGATGAGTGCCCGAAATTGAACGTGACGGTGGCACTCGGCATCGATGGCATGAAGCAGGCTCACGAGAAGATCCGCGGCAAGGAAGGAAGCTGGGACAAGGCGATCCACACTGCGCGAACACTCCAGCAGATGAAGCACGAACAGTACCCGCAGCTCGACATTCAGACGTGCACCTGTGTCATGCACTCGAACGAAGACACGATCTTCGATTGGTACGACTTCTTAAAGCACGATCTTAAGCCGGACAAGGTGAACATCAATTACATTCGCCCGCCGTCGGCCGATCCGATCGAGCTTCAGTTCGACCACAATCGGTATCAGCAGTTGTCGCAGATGATCCTCGACGACACGAAGAACGCGGCACTGAAAAATAGTTATGGCGGCAAGTCGGGTTTCTTCAAAGCGGCGGTCGATCTCTACATGCACGACCTGATCGCGAAGACGAAGGAAGAGAACAAGGCCCAGCTCAAGTGCTACGCCGGAAGTGCCGGCGCGGTGATCTACGACAACGGCGTCCTGTCGTCGTGCGAGAACAAGGCTGACGTTCTGAACCTTCGCGATTATGACTGGAACTTCCAGGAAGCATGGAAGACCGATTTGATGAAGGCTCGTAGAAAGGAAGCCGGAGCCGGTTGCCATTGCACCCACGAGTCGAATTGTTATTACCCGTCGCTGCCTCTCAATCCAGGTCATTTGATCAAGATCAAACGTCTTGAGGGCCAGATGAAAAAAGCGGCAAAAGAAATGGGATTTGCGGCAGCTCGGGAAGTTGCGTTGAAGGCATAAATAAATTAACGATGCAGTCGGGTGCGCCAAAAATTCTCATCATTTCATCCGATACCGGCGGCGGGCATCGCTCCGCCGCGCAGGCTATTACGGATGGTGTGCAGAAATTTTGGAAAGGGGAATCGGCGGCGGTGCGCGTCATCAAGGCCGTCGAAGAATCGCACCACATAACCGACAAACTGGTTGGCTTGTACAACTGGACGCTCAGGCACAAGCAGGGTTGGATGAAGTACCTGTATTGGGCGATCAACCGGTTCCGCCCCGAAACGCGCGAATTCTTCCAGCGGCGCTGCATCGGGTTTTGCCGTGACGCTTTTGAGAAATGGTGCCCGCACATCGTCGTGAGCGTGCATCCGTTGACCCAGCATATCTTCGGTCGCGTCCTTCGTGAGCTGAAGCTTCAGGAGCAAATCCCGCTCGTGACGGTCGTGACCGATCCGTGCTACGGGTTTTGGAGGGGATGGGCATGCGATGACGTCTCGCTTTACCTCGTCGCTAACGACGACGCCCGGCAGCAACTGCTCGACTACGGGGTGGACGCCAAGAAGATAAAGATCTCGGGGCTGCCCCTAAATCCGAAATTTAAGGAAGTCACCGAGGCCGACGCGCAAAATGCGAGGCGGGCTTACGGCCTGGATCCGGACAAATTCACGGTCTTCGTGAATGCCGGTTGGATCGGCGGCGGAAATATCCCAGCGATCTTTCGTGAGCTGGTGCGTGGCGAGCTCGATGTTCAGGCGATCTTCCTGGCGGGCAAGAACGAGAACCTGCGCAGAGAAGCTGAAGAGATAGCGAAAAGCGCACGGTTTCCTGTCAAGGTTATCGGGTATTCCGACGAGATCGAGAAGCTCATGCATTCCGCGAACGTGATGATCTCGAAGCTAGGCGGCCTTACGACATTTGAGGCGCTTGCCTGCCGGCTCCCGATCATCGCCGACACGACTACCCCGCCGATGCCTCAGGAAGCCGGGACCGTAAAGTTGATCGCGAAGCGCGGAGCGGGAATACTTCTCGAAAAGGCTTCGGATATCGTTCCGATGATCCAGTCGCTGACTGGCGATTCGCTTCGCTATCGAGACATGAAAGCGGCGACCGCTTCACTTTCCACGCCGAACTCTACCGAGCAGATCGTACGCGAGATCACTGCGTTGCTTCCGGGCTACGAGATGCACAGATCCGCGGCGTAGTTTGAATAAACCCGCAACACAAACTTGTCAGCCTTCCCCGATTTCATTAACCTTTCTATTAATATTTAACTCGACGGAGCTTACAAAATATTGAGTCTTTTACTTGAAGGAAAACGTGCGTTCATCTCCGGCGGCACACGCGGGATCGGGGCTGCGCTCTGCGAAGTGTTTGCACGCGAAGGTGCCGACGTGGCGTTCAACTATCATTCGCGCGACGATCTTGCTGAAGAAGTGAAGCAAAAGATCGAAGCCCACGGACGCCGAGCTCTGGGATATAAAGTCTCGGTGACGGACCGTCTCGGGATGAAGCGGGTCGCACGCGAGATCCTCGACGCGTGGGGTTCGATCAACGTTCTCGTCAACAACGCCGCCGTTAATAAGGGCGACAACTTTGCGACGACGACGGACAAAAGTTGGGACTGGGTCGTCGATACAAATGTCGGCAGCCTGTTCGCGGTTACAAAGCCCTTCTACAAGCAGATGATCCGCGAGCGTGTCGGGTCGATCTTGAATATCACATCCGTCGGGGCGATTCGAAGTTTACCGACGTCCGTTCACTACGCGACTTCCAAAGCGGCGATGATCGGCTTTACGAAATGCTTATCCCGCGAAGCGGCGAACTTCGGGATCTCGGTTAACGCCATCGCGGCCGGAATCTTCGATACCGATCTTGGAAACACACTGCCCGAGCGACTGCTGCAGATGCATGACTTCTGGGTCTCGAAGGGAAGGCTCGGCCGTCCCGCGGAGCTCGCCGAATACGCCGCCTTTATGGTCAGCGACCGGAACAGCTTTATGAACGGTGAGGTCGTCATCGTGGACGGCGGCGCCGTCACCTAAGTGGGGCTCGGGAAATTTGGTGGGATCGATGAACATTGGGACCGATGTTGCCGTCTGGAGACGGTGCGACTTGCAAGTTGATACAGGAATTGTAGTGGGCTAATGAGGTGCGAGTCTTTATGATTCCTGATCTATTCTAAATTTTTCTAAATCGAAGGGTCGCTGAGCATTCTGCTTTGCAAAGGTCGCAAGAGAAGCCGTCCGGAAAGAAGTTTCCGGACGGCTTCTCTTTCTGGCGGTTCCGGCTTTGTCATGGAGTCTTTGCCAAATAAGTATCGGCCTATAAGTTCTGAAGGCGCGTTCGAGTCTATGAGATAGCAATGCCCGCGCCGCGTGCACCTAAATCTTCTTATCAATTGCCTCTGGCTTGAGCCGGAGGTTCGGCGGCAACCGTCCCCGGCGTCAGCCGAAATAAAAAAGAGCTGCCTTCGTCAAAACAGCTTTGGCTAAAGCTCTACGGAATTGTGCATTTCCTTTTTCTGCTAAAGCCTGCCTTGCGAGCAACGGCCACCTCCGTATGAAGCCGGAGGCAATTCATAGTACGGAGGCAATCAAGACGGAGGCGATTCATAGGACGGAGGCAATTCATAGTACGGGGGCAATCAAGAGGGGGACGCAATTTATCAAACAGAAAAGAGGCCGCCTTCTCAAGACAGCCTCTCTTCACACATCAAATGCCCACGTTCACAGACTATATCTTAACTCGTTCGTTTGGATCTCCACTTCTTCAAAGAGTCCTCGAGTTGGACCAACTGTGCCTGGCTCGCCGGCGGGGTCGAGCTCTTTGCGAGGCCCAACGCTTTTTCGCCCAGCGCCACCGCTTCGTCAAAGCGTCCCATCTCGGCGAGAAGCCCGGCCTTCAGGTTTAGATTCCCGACCGTCTCCTTTCCTTTTATCGACTCGTCGATCCACCCGAGGCCTTCGTCATAATTCGCTTTGAGCTTGAAGGTGCGGATGTAGCTCGCGCCCTGATTCAACGGACGAAAGTCGTCGGCTTTTCGGCTCTTTATCGCTTCGCGGATCGCGGCGAGACTTCTGCCGTGGACGTCGCCGATGTCTACCGTAAAAGGAACCGCAATCTTTTCCCACCGGAGCACGACCCGCGTTGTCGTCGGTGTGACGTCCTCGAACTCGTAAAGCAGTGTTTCCTGATTCGGCGATTTAACCGTGCTCGTGGTTACCCGGAGGGCATCTTTTTTCTCGTCGTAGGTGAAGCTGCCCCACTTGTCGTTGTCCTTGCTGAAGATCAGGGTCCAATCTGCCTTGCCCGGGATAATATGAAATCCGTATTTTCCGGCGGGCAGGGGCTTCCCGTTGATGCTTACATCGCGGGTGAACTCGATTGTCGTATTTTCATTCGCACCCGCACGCCAGACCTGGCCGTAGGGCACCAGACAGGGATACAGGTTGTTCGCGATCGGGATCACATCGGTCGTATCGCAGCCCCATATCTTCCGCGCTTTCGTGTTCGGGCGGTGATAGACGATCGATACTTTTGCGTCGCCGACGCTCTGCGCGATCTCCTGCCGCTGGCTTTCTCTGGGCAGCGGAACCTGGGCGAACGCCGCCGTCGCGAAGAAAATGACAATAACGGGAATCAGCAAAAAACTACGAATCATGTTTCCAATTTCTCCTTAGCTCTCTGGATAAAAACTTTGATCATCTCACTAACCTTCTTCGTCATCTCGGTGCTTATCAAGCTTTCCCCCGCAAGCCCGGCGAGTAAATGCAGCTCGCGGGCGGACTTTCGGCGAAGCTCCACCATCTGTGAGAAATGGATGAGAGTGACGTCTCTTGCTTTTTCAAGAAAGTCGGCCGAAAACCGCAGGAAGTTCTGCGTCTCGAGTGCGACCGGGAACCATTCGATCCGCTCTTCCGTGTTTTCGCTCAGCTCGACGGCGAACTTTTGCATCATCTGACCGACGACCGGGATCTCGGCCTGGATCTTCCAATGCGCGACTCCCTTGGCGTCGGTGTGTATGCTGGCTATGCCCGGCATCAGATCGACGAAATTTTTAATGTCCGAAAAAAACTCGCGCACCTTTTCAACATTTGTCCGAAACTCGACATCGTCGCTATACCCTGCTTTTACTGTGAACATCTTTAAAACACCCCATTGAATAAAATTGAGTTGAAAAACGGCCGCGTCGTCGAACGGAATATCCCCCGGAAGAACGGCTCATCCGCAAAGAGTATTACGTGTCCCGAGCCCGTGGGTTCATCTATTAAATACGCGGTCCCTTTCAACAAACGCTCCGTGTTTCCTTCCCAAACGAAACCCGATATCGTCAACGGCTTGTTCGGTTTCGAGTCGAACACCAGTGCGTTTGTACCCTCCTTAGAGTAACGGAAAAAATAACCGCTTGAAAGTAATACCGGTAACTCATCCTGGTTTATCCCGTACGTCAGATACGTCGTCCGATCGACCGTGGCCCGCATTATCGCGCCGGGAATTCCTTCGGGAACCTTGCCGGCGTTTGCGGACGGAGAGGCGATCGGCGGAAGCGTCGGAGCCTGCCAGTCCTGTTTGTCCGTTTTAGGCTCCGGAGTAGCCACCGGTTCGGCCGCCGCCTGCGTATTTGGAGTTCGGCGCGGGGTGGGTGACGGCGCCGCTTCGGCGTCCTTTCTCTTGTCGGGCTCGTCGCTTGAGATCTTTCCTTTTTCTTCGTCGTCGTCGCTGCCGACGAGCTTCGCGGACGTGAGCCCGACGTCTTTGAGGGCGGCGAACACCGAAGCCCCGCGCACCGTGATCAAAGTTCCGCCATTGCTGATCCAGGTCTTCAAACCGGCCACGCCCCCGGCGCCCAGGGAGCTGAAGTAGCGCCCGGCGGAGCCATCCGGCATGATCAGGACGTTGTATTTGCTCAGGACGCTGCCGCGTGCGTTCGCAAGTGTCAGCGGTGTGAATTCGACGCCGTATCGATCGAGCGTCCACCAGATAGAGCCGTACGAGGTTTGATCGACAGCCTCGTCGGCGATCATCGCGATCTTCGGCATCTGCATCGGCTGAACGTTCTCGCTGCCGACACCGGTGTCGCCTTCTTCGTTATATCCGTTGTTGACCGCTACTACAGCTGTGCCGGTCTCAGCGGCCAATCGCGCGATCGCCGCATGAACCGATTCAGCATTCCGGGACATCCTGACGACGAAGCTTCCGCGCGAAAACGTTCTTCCACCGGCGGTAAGTTTTTTGGTGGACACGGCGACACGATGACCCGCCTGGAGAAGTCTGATCGCCATCGCACCGGCGCCGTCCGTGTCGTAAGGGATGACGTACGCGATCTGGGCCCGTCCGGAGACGTCGCCTCGCCTCATGCTCGTCAACGTTTGTTGCGTCACCGGACTCGCCGAGACCGGGCCGGCGTCCTCGGTCCAAAATGCATCGAGTCCGAATGCGAGTGGCAAGCTCCACGCAGTGATGTCGTAGAAGCGATAGTCTTCGCGCGAGGCGGATTTTCCGCGCATCTCGTTGCGCTTGAACTTGGCGACCTCTTCGCGGATGAACGCTTCGTCTTGAGGAGTGTCGGGCTCGAGCAGTGCTTTGATGAGCCGCTTCTGCGGTTGATTGAGATCGATGACGTAACACACGCCGTTGCATCGCTTCGTTGTCACGGGCGAGTTCTTCGAATACTCGTGAGCCCGCGACGACGAGAAAGCGGAATTGCTGATGCCGACCTCGATCTTCATTCGAAGGAGAATCTCGATCAGGTCCGCCGCCTTAACATTATCGCCGGTCGGATCTATGACGATCCGTTTCATTCGTTCGGTTCGCGATTCGTCCAGCGCGTTGCGGCGGAACGCTGCGTAATCCTGCAAACGGGCGACACGGTTTTTCGAAGCGGTCTCGAGGGTCGTCAGCGAGGCTACAAAGTGTTTAGCGATCGCGGACCGAAGCGTAACGATCGTTCCGTCGTCGCGTGTCCATCGCCTGCCCTTGAACCCGCCGCCGTCGGTTTCGTAGGTCATGCCCGTGGCGCCGTTAAGCGACGGGAAGGAGTCCCAGTAGCCGACATAGAACAGATCGAAAATGTCGCGAACATAGTAATCCCATTTGTTCGCGTCGAAGCTCGCGGCATTTGCGCGGCCGAATGTGTCGAGCCATTTGTTCGTTACGGGCTGCGGCAGATTCGGATTGATCGGAAGCGCGGCCGGAGGGAAGTGGAACTGCGACGGCTGCCCGTGGTGATCGACGACGACCTGCGGGTTCCATTCGAAAAACGCCTTCTGCATGTTTTGTGTTTCGATCTGCGTGGCGGTCGCGTTGTCGCGGTTAAGATCGAAACGAAAATGATTGAAGCGCCCCTGTATCGACCACGGCTCACGGTGCTCGATCGCCGCCCGGTCGGCGTTGCCGGTGGCCACCGAGTTGTACCATGTCACAAACCTTTCGTGACCGTCGGGATTTTCGCCGGTTAACACGAGCACGACAGTATTGTCTAAAATCTCGAGCGTCTTGGGCTCCGTCGACGCAGCGAGTTGATAAACGACCTGCATCATCGCTTCGAAAGAGGCGCTCTCGTTGCCGTGGATCGTGTAAGCCATCCACGCGATCAACGGATTGTTTTGCGCGATCGAATTCGCGTCGGCCGCCGAAGTCGTCCGCGGGTCGGTGAGCCTCGCGTTTTGAGACCTGATCTCGTCAAGCCGCGCAATATTCGCCGGTGATGATATCGCAACCAGATGCTGCATGCGGTGCTCATTGGTAAGGCCGATGTCGATGATCTTCACGCGGTCCGGAGCGGCCTTAGCGATCTCCTCGAGGACCTTCTCCATCTGCGCGTATGTCGTGTGATGGTCGCCGACATCGAAGCGCAGCAGCGTCTGCGGCCGCGGGACATTGGCGCGATAGTCGCCGCGTGAGTAAAAGTCGAATTTTTCCTCGAGCTGGGCTAAGGCGGGAATGCAGGCAGCAAGGCAGACGACGAGCGAAAGAAAAAGTGTTCTGAGTTTCATCGCGATAGATAAAGACCGGCCGACGGATTTCTGGGGAAGCCCCTAAAATACTAAACTGAAATGGCTTTAACGCAAATACGCTATGGAAGTTTCGAACAGCGAAAATACGTGTCCGAGATGCGG
>DATLCA010000203.1:0-9280 GCA_035526605.1 Pyrinomonadaceae bacterium
CTCCGCCCGCATTCTGGGCCTCGCCTTCAGCCTCAAGTCGGTCATTGCCGGTAACCTCACCGACCTTATCTTTAACCGTACCCTTCGCCTGTTCCCATTTTCCTTCCGCTTCGTCGTTATTAAAAATTGCCATGACCCAACCTCCCTTGAAATTTTCGCGAGGCCGTACCGTTTCCGAACGCCTACGCTGGTGATTGGGAAATATGCAAGTGCTATTCCTTTTCTGAGCGTAATGAGAGTCGCTACGCGGTGTACTCCGGTAGGAGCGTCCCGTTCCCATTATCGCAGCACCAAAGGTGCGACCGTAATTTAGCCAGGGCGAAGCTCCTGGCCACGATCGGCAATCCGAAGCCGCAACGCGGTGAAGCGATCCGTGGACAAACGAGGCCGTGATTCATACTCCGCCGCGTTGCGGCTTAAATCTTTGATGCGCTGCGCCCCAGCGGCTTCACCTCTGGCTAAATTACGGCCGCACCTTTCGTGCTGCGAGGTCGGGCGGCGCTACATACCTTTATAATTAGGACCGCCACCGCCCTCGGGTGTGACCCAGTTGATGATCTGATACGGGTCGGCGATGTCGCACGTCTTGCAGTGGACGCAATTCGAGAAATTCACTTTCAATTCGCGTCGGCCGGTTTTAGGATTCGCCTCCATCTCGTAAACCTGCGCGGGGCAAAAGCGCTGGCAGGGATTTCCGTATTCTTCGGAGCAACGCGTCGCGCAGATCTCCGTGTCGAGAACGTGTAGATGCGAAGGCTGATCTTCGTCGTGGCCAACCGCCGCGTGGTAGACGTCTGTGATCTTGTCGAACGTCAGCTCCTTATCGAACTTCACGGCGCCGTAGCGCTCTTCATGGGAGGGCTTGCCGTTCTGAGATAGCTGCTCCATGCGCCGATGCCCGGCGATGTGATGCTCTTTCGGCATAAAGCCCCACGCCAGCCCTTTTGTCAGATACTGCAAACCGGTATTGATCAGCGCTGACCAGCGACCGCTTTGGAACGATGCGTGAAAATTACGAACCGGGCGAAGCTCGTCATAAATCCAGCTCAGGCTTACTTTCTCTTCGTAATGGCGCAGCGTCGCCGAACTAAAATCCTGATGCTCGAATGCTCCGACAATCGCTTCCGAGGCGAGCATTCCGGATTTCATCGCCGTGTGAATTCCCTTTATCCGCTGTCCGTTCAGGAACGATCCGGAATCGCCGACGATCATCACCCCGTCGCCATACAACTTCGGCATCGTCCAGTAGCCGCTCGTGTTGATCGACTTCGCGCCGTACTTGATCATCTTGCCGCCTTTCAAAACTTCGGCGACCTTGGGGTGCGTTTTGAATTTCTGAAATTCGAGATGCGGATCGATGTTGGGATCTTTGTAGTCGAGACCGGTCACGTAGCCAATGCTAATGACGTTGTTCTTCATACCGTAGATCCACCCGCCGCCGTACGTGTCCGTATCCGAAGGAAAACCGAGAGTGTGAACTACTTTTCCCTCAGTGAAATTCCCGGCAGGGACCTCCCACAATTCCTTCACACCGAGCGAGAACACCTGCGGCTCGCGGTCTTCCATTAGACCGAGCCGCGACGTCAATTGTTTTGCAAGACTGCCCCGCGATCCTTCACCGAGTACCGTGACCTTCGCCCTTATCTCGACACCAGGCTCGAAATTCGCTTTCGCTTTGCCGTCCTTTCCGATCCCCTTATCACCGGTGCGCACCCCGATAACGGCATTGTTGTCATCGAAGATCAGATCCGCACCGGGAAACTCCGGGAAAATATTCACTCCAGCGGCTTCGCATTTTTCCGCGAGCCATTCACACATCCGGCTCAGGCTGACGATGTATTTACCTTTGTTCTTTAGAGGAGGTGGGACGATCGGGGCATTAATCGAGCTTTTTTCCGTGAGATACCAGAATGCGTCTTCGACGACGACCGAATCGACCGGGCAGCCTTGCTCGAGGAAGTCTGGCATCAGCTCCCGGATCGCGGTCGGATCCATCACGGCGCCGGACAAAATATGCGCCCCGACGAAAGAGCCCTTCTCGATGATCGCGATCTCGATGTCGCCGATCTTCGCCGCCTTCTTGCGGCCTTTCTCAACGAGTTCATCGTGGCGCTTTATCTCGTTCTTCAAGTGAAGCGCCGCCGCAAGATTCGCCGGTCCCGCGCCGACAAACAAAACATCCATCTCGATCTGTTCACGTTCGATCATAGTATGGAGAAATTATATCAAGCGGCCGGGGTTATTTGCGATTTTCGATTTTCGATTTGCGATCATGGGCGTAACGAGCCTTATCTTGAAACGCCAAACGCTTGACCAACCGCGCGATCGAAAATCGCAATTCGAAAATCACAAATACGGTCAGTCCTCAAACTGCTTCTTCAGACTCTCGGTGTACGGAGCGCGGGCCACACCTTTCTCGGTAATGATAGCGGTCACAAGATCGTTCGGCGTGACGTCGAAAGCGTAGTTGCTGACGAGCGTGTCGTCGGGCGCTAGCTGGATGTCTTTCATATGCGTGACTTCGCGGATGTCGCGCTCCTCGATGGGAATCTCTTCGCCGGTGGGACAATTGAGATCGACGGTCGACAACGGGGCCGCAACGTAGAACGGAATGCCGTGACGCTGCGCCATCACCGCTACCATGTACGTCCCGATCTTGTTCGCGACGTCGCCGTTCGCCGCGATTCGATCGCTGCCGACGACCACCGCCTGCACGCGTCCCTTCTTCATCACGTGGCCGCTCATGTTATCGGTGATGAGTGTGACGGGGATGTCATCCTGCATCAATTCCCACGCCGTCAGCCGGGCGCCTTGCAGGTAAGGCCGCGTCTCGTCGGCGATAACGGAAATATGTTTGCCTTGATCGACCGCTCCGCGAATCACTCCAAGCGCCGTTCCCCAAACCCCGCCTGTCGCAAGTGCCCCTGCATTGCAATGCGTCAGCACCGTGGAATTGTCATTGATCAACTCGCCGCCAAACTTCGCGATCAGCCGCTGCGATTCGATGTCTTCTTCATGGATCGCCTTTGCATCGTCGATCAGGATCTGCTGAATTTCGGTGATGGATTTCCCGCTGGATTTCGACTTCTGGAAAGTCCGCTTCATCCGATCGATCGCCCAAAAAAGATTCACCGCCGTCGGGCGCGTTTTGCCGATGACTTCGCAGATGTAGTCGAGCTCGTCCTCGAGGTCGTCAACGTTCGTGCCGACAAACTGCTTCGCTCCGAGCGCGATGCCGTACGCCGCAGACACGCCGATCGCCGGCGCGCCGCGGACAACCATGTCCTTGATGCCGGCGGCGACGTCGTTGTAAGTCCGCAGCATCAGCCATGTCTCTTCGGTCGGCAGCAGCCGCTGGTCCAGCATTCGAACGCCTTCGTCCGTCCATTCCACGGGTATAATATTCAACTTCATTTATCTGCACCTATCACTTATCAGCTATTTCGAAAAAGGGGATTATAGCAAGTACCTTCGAAATAACTGACAAGTGATATCGGATAAGTGATTGGTAAATCTGTGAAAGGATAATTTCGTCGCGGAAAATGAAACTATTTCGGACGCTTTACGCGTTTGAGGACGAGGCTTATGCAATTAGAAAACATTCTCGATGGGATCCATGTATCAGTCACAAGGCGGCGTTCGATGCAGCTCTTCACCGTCTTCACGCGAATCCTGCTCGCCGTGGCGTTCACTCCTCCGAGCATCACCAAGATCCTCCACAAGCCTTTTACCGTACTTCCCGACTCAAACCCGGTCGGACATTATTTCAACGCGCTGTACGAAACCGGCTTCTATTACGAGTTCCTCGGGTGGGCGCAATTGACGGCAGCCGTCCTTCTTTTGTTTCCGCGTACTGCTCATCTTGGAGCTTTGATGTTTCTTCCGATCATCGTCAATATCGCCGTGCTCACGACGTCGGTCGGCTTCAAGGGAACGTGGGTGCTGACGATTCTCATGTCTCTGGCGGGGACCTGGCTTGTGGCCTGGGAATACGATCGGCTGAAACAGATACTTTTCGGCAAGCGCGCCGTCCGCACGCGGGATCTCCCTTTACAATTCATCACCGTCCCGATTTTCTTCGGTGCCGGCGGGGTCGTGATGGCGGTCCTTTGGAAACTTATCGGGCTCGGAAACTTCTCGAACTATTTTAATATCGGTCTTTTTCTCACCGGTATCGGAATCGCGTTCGGCCTCGTCGTCGCCCTTCACTACAGATTCATGCGCGTCGGCAATCTGGAGTCTGTGGACGAGGGATTACAATAGATTCGTGCAGGAAGAATTATTAGATGGGCGCCTGATTATTAAATCGGGAGACATTACCGACGAGGTTGTTGATGCGGTCGTGAATGCGGCTAACTCCACGCTTCTTGGTGGGAGCGGCGTCGACGGCGCGATACATCGGCGCGGCGGACCGGGGATACTTGAAGAATGCCGGAAAGTTCGTGCGACTCGGTTCCCGCACGGGCTCCCAACCGGCGAAGCTGTCATGACGACCGGGGGCGATCTTCCCGCCCGCTACGTGATCCACACGGTGGGACCGGTCTACGGAATGAATCAAGGGCGCGACGCCGAACTGCTCGCCGCCTGTTATCGAAATTCCATTGAGCTCGCCATGTCGAATGATCTGAGAACCCTCGCGTTCCCATCCATCTCGACCGGAGTGTATGGCTACCCGAAACGTGAGGCTGCACCGGTTGTCTTCCGAACCGTTCAAGAACTTATCAAAGTCTCGGCGCAGATCGAGATAAGACTCGTGTTCTTTTCTGAAACCGATGCTCACACATTTCTGGAGCGCTGTCGCTGATTTGTGAAGGCGGGCAAACGGCTCTACAGGCTTTCTGATTCTCTTAGGCAGTGCCGGATGACGAGATGAAAACTCGGATTATGATGTCGATGCTAACCAATTCCGCTTCAGGACTTAGCCCCTCGTTTGCCAGCCCGAAGTGGTTGCTTTATAGTTTCTGCATACTCAATCCATTTGATGCCCGACGTTTCTACCGAATCAATGCAACAAGCCGTTCAAGCGAAGGTCGAAGGGCCCATTCGCGATAGTTTCTTCGAACCCGACAACCTTCCCGCGCAGCTCGCGGCCCTTGACCGTATTTCTCAGAATTTTTTCTGGTCGTGGAATCCGGAAGGTACCGCACTGTTTCGCGAGCTGGATCCGGACCTATGGATCGAGCACGAACAGAATCCGCGGCTGCTGCTTAAGAATGTTCGTGAGCTAAGGCTTTGGCAGAAAGCGGGAGATCCGGAGTACGTCCGCAAGGTCGATGAGTTTGCGGCAAAATTTGAACGGTACATGGCGGAATCCCCCGACCGGCTTTCGCCGGCGGCCGCAGGTTCGGAGATTGCATATTTCTGCGCAGAGTACGGCGTCCACAATTCCCTACCGAACTACTCGGGTGGCCTCGGGATTCTTGCCGGCGATCATCTCAAATCCGCAAGTGATCTGAATATTCCGCTGGTCGCGGTCGGCCTGCTTTATCGTTACGGCTATTTCCGGCAGCGCGTCTCGCACGACGGCTGGCAGGAAGAGAAATACTCGGACGTCTTCGAATCCGAGCTCGCGGTCACGCCTGTCGTCGACGCATCCGGCGCGCGCGTCACGGTCGTCGTACATATTCGCGGGCGAGAGGTTCGGGCGCGGGCCTGGCTTGCGCGGATCGGCAGGATCTCGCTTTACCTTCTCGACACCAACGTTGAGGGCAACGTCGAGATTGATCGACTGATCACGGGGCATCTTTATGGCGGCAGTACCGAAACCCGCATCGTGCAGGAAAAGGTTCTCGGCATCGGGGGCGTACGTCTCTTGAGGAAGCTCGGCTTCGTACCATCCGTTTTTCATTTGAATGAAGGCCACTCGGCATTTCTTACTCTCGAGCTCGCACGGGAATTCCTCACGGCGAACCCTTCGGCGTCGTTCGACGAGGCAAGGGACGCGATCCGGGAGCAATGCGTCTTCACGACGCACACTCCCGTCGACGCAGGAAACGATGCGTTCTCGACGGGCGAGCTTCGCGACTGCTTCGACGCGAACTTTATCGCGAGCCTGAAACTCTCCGAAGACGCTTTTTTCGATCTCGGGCGGATAGACTCGAGTAATGATTCAGAGCCGTTTGGGATGACGCCGTTCGCTCTCCGCATGTGCCGGTCGGCAAACGGGGTCAGCGAAAAGCACGGCGAAGTTTCTCGGCAGCTATGGCTCAAAATGTTTCCGGGAACTGCGGACTCTACGGAGGTTCCGATAACGCACGTCACAAATGGAGTTCACGCTCCGACGTGGATCGCGCCTGCATTCCAAGACCTGTTCGACCGATTGATCGGGACGGGATGGGAGCAGCGTGTCCGGGATCAGGATGGTTGGGCGGAGGCGGTCAAACAGATTCCGGACGCGGACATTTGGCAAACACATTTGCTGCTCAAGAATCTTTTGATCGCGTTCATCCGCGAACGAACGAGCGCGAAGGACACCGGAACTCAGGAGACGATCCACGAGCACATCGACACGAAGAAACTTCTATCGCCGCATGTGCTGACGATCGGCTTCGCGCGCCGGGTCGCCGCTTACAAACGATGGAACCTGCTCTTGTCGGACATCGACCGCCTTCTAAAAATTGTTGACAATCCGGACCGGCCGGTGCAGTTCGTGTTCGCCGGGAAAGCTCACCCGCAAGACCGCACCGCGAAACAGATCCTGCAAGAATTGATGAGCATCAATCGCGATTCGAATTGGCAGCATCGGGCGGTTTTTATCGAAGACTACGATCAGGAGGTAGCGCGCTATCTCGTTCACGGGGTCGACGTCTGGATGAACGTCCCGCGGCGCCCGTTGGAGGCGAGCGGCACGAGCGGAATGAAAGCCGCGATGAATGGCGTGTTGAATTTCTCGATTCTTGACGGTTGGTGGATCGAAGGCTACAACGGCGAAAACGGATTCGCCATCGGCGACCTCAGCGAGGTGGTGGACGAGACCACCGCGGATGCTCAGGATGCCGATGCGCTTTACTCGACTTTGGAAAATCACCTCGTACCAGCCTTTTATGATATAGATGAGTCCGGCGTTCCGGCCGGGTGGGTCCGGCGAATGAAGAACGCAATCGCGACCCTCACTCCACAATTTTCGACAGACCGGATGGTCGAAGAATACGTTAGTAGGATTTATCGGAGATAGTCCTTGGTCCTTTGTCCTTTGTCCTTAGTCATTCGTCTTTAGTCCTTCCTACTTGGAAAGGAATCAAAAGGCGAATGACAATGGACCGAGGACTAAGGACCAAGGACCAAGGACCAACTATGACAAACACAGAATTCCGAACAGGCGTCATCAATCCCGTCGAGTGCGTCAAGGAAGGTTTCGAGCTGATCAAAAAAGACTACTGGCTGCTCTTTGCAATTGCCCTTGTCGGCGGCCTGATCGGCGGATTCACGATGTACGTTCTGGGCGGTGCGATGATCTGCGGCATTTTCTTCAGCTACCTGAAAGCGATCGACGGGAAGCCGGTGGCGTTCGACGATCTGTGGAAAGGGATGAACTATTTCGGGCCCGGGCTTGTAATAATTCTCGTAGTCATAGTTCCCGTAATTTTCTTTTACGTCTTCGTCTACATCTCGATGATCGGTGCGATCCTCGGGGGTGCGCAGATGGGAGAGGCGGGGTTGGCCGGAGCATTTGTCGTGATCGGATTGATTGACCTCGCCATCATGATCGCGATGGTGTGCTTTCACACCCTGCTGATGTTCTCGTTTCCTCTTCTGGTCGACCGAAATCTGGGTCCGATCGACGCCATGAAAACCAGCGCCAAGGCCGTGTGGCAAAATCTGGGTGGAGTCGCGGGGCTCGTCGTCGTCAATTTTGTTCTCGTCTTCGTCGGCTATCTCGCGCTTTGCATCGGGCTGTATTTCGTCATCCCGATCATGATCGCAGGCAACGTTGTGGCCTACAGAAGAGTCTTTCCTTCTTTAGAATTGCGGACAAATATGAATCCTCCGCCGCCCAACTCTTACAATTGGTCATGAAGATGCGTGCAAATTTTATCAACGTCGATTCCGTCGATGGACTGAACCGTTTATTTGAAATGTCTTTCGAGGAGCCGGTGGTCCTTCTAAAACACAGCACGACGTGCAGCATCAGTTCGGGCGTCTATCGCGAGGTCGCCCGCGTACCCGCCGACGTGAATGTGATCGTGATGCAGACCCACCGTGACCTTTCGAACGCGATCGAGAATCGGACCGGCATTCGCCACGAATCGCCGCAGGCCTTCGTCCTGAGGGACGGAAAAGCGATTTATCATGCCTCGCATTTCGACATCGAAGCCGGTCATATCGAAGCCAATCTTGCGGTTCCCGACGGCCGGTCATGATAGAACCGGTTCAGATTGTCGAAGAAAATGACTCCGCGATCACCATCAAATGGTCCGACGATCTCGAGACTCATTACACCGCCTACGAGCTCAGACGTTCATGTCCGTGTGCGGGCTGCATAAACGAGTGGACTGGCGAGAAGACGCTCGACGACGCGAGAATCCCGGAAGACATTTCCTTCAAGCACACTTCGATAGTCGGACGCTACGCGCTCAACTTCCATTTTTCCGACGGTCACGATACCGGAATTTTCAGTTTCGGATTTTTGAGAGGATTGTCGGATGGGTGATGAGTGATCAGGGATTGGAAAGAGAATTTCTTTCTTGTCACCCGTCACTATCTTCCGTCACCGTCACCCGTCAACTTCTTTCCCGTATGAATCGCCGCGATCCCGCCGGTGAGGTTCACATACTCGACCGAAGTCAGCCCCGTCGTTCGCATCAAATCGGCCAGCTTCTTTTGATCGGGAAATTTCGACACGGAATCGGGCAGGTATTCGTACGCACCCTGCGACCCGCTGACGATGCCCCCAATTCGCGGGAGAATCTTCGTGAAGTAAAAATTGAAGAGACCACGGAAACCGGGGATGACGGGACTGGAGAATTCCAATACTGCAAGCCTCCCTCCCGGCTTCAATATCCGTTTCAGCTCGGCGAGCCCATCCTTAAAGTTGGACAGATTGCGCAGTCCGAACGCGATCGTCACGGCGTCGAAGGTCGCATCCGCGAAAGGCAAACGCATCGCATCGCCCTCAACGTACGGTATGGAGTCAGGAACGCCGGCACTTTTGTCCTTCGCGATCGCCAGCATCGGGTGACAGAAATCCGATCCGATGACGCGGGCCTTTGCGTTCTTCTTGAGTTCGAGCGAGAGGTCGCCGGTGCCGCACGCGACGTCGAGAACAACCGCGTCGGGATCG
>DATLCA010000204.1:0-5411 GCA_035526605.1 Pyrinomonadaceae bacterium
CACCGTACCTGGCGCCCTCGACGTAGTCCCGATAGAACGCTTCGTGCTCGGTGCGGACGAGCCACATCGTTGTCCGCTCCGCGGCATGAAACGCGGGGTATTCGATGAGGATCGACGAGATTATGGGTTCGCCTCTCCAGCCGGCGATCCATTCCGCCGCGGGAGATTTGGAGTTCTTTAGCCAGGCCCGGACCCATGCGTCGTTCGCTACGCCGTTGCGTTCGAGGACCGATTCGTACGACAGATCCCAGCTCGGCTGCTGCGCGGAGACGGCGCCATGCAAAAGTATTGCGGCAATGATTATTCTCGCGATTTGTCGCATGTGGCGGTTTTAGTCCCCTTCGGGACGCTTGGTAATAGCCCACCGCTTGAGTGGGATGTCGATCAAATCAATCCAGTCCAGTCGGGGACGGCTGAAATGTTCATTGTCAGTCAGTCGTCCCTAACGGGACTCGGACTCCTTTTCCAGGTCCCAGCGATAAATCGCCGGGCTATTTTCGTCCGGTCCCTCGCGGGACGAAAGAGAGCCATAGATTCTAACTTGGCCTATGGGGCGTGATTTCTTAACTCACCTTTCGCCCAAACATTCGAAACGCCGTACGAAGTTTTTCTCCAAATTCATATCTCCTGATCAACACCTCCGCGACCAGAATGTTTGGGACCCAGCCCAGCCACGCGACCATTCGATATACATCCATCGGGGGAAGCTCGACGGTGTTTGTGATCGAGTACTTCCATGCACGCAGGGTGAGCGCGGAGAGGGTTAGGGCGTAGCTTCGGATCATGAAGTTTCGGTGGGCGGGAAAGTCTCCGTTCTTTGCTTTTGTGAGGGCGATCGCCGTAAACAAAATCCAGCCGACGGCGAGGAGAGCGAAAGCGATCTTGGATGTCGGGCCGCCGTTGGCGTAGAGGCTCATTAGGAGCGCCGCCGGGCCGGTTATGAGGAGGACGTTGGTGACGTAGACGTAGCCGAGGGTGCGATGAACGCGTGGATAGAAACTCTGAATGTTCGAAGAGAACTGCGTGAACCCGGCAAGCAGGACCCACATGCTCGCGTAGACGTGTACGAAGAACGCGATGCGCCAGTGATCAATGTCGATGTAATCCTGCTTGATCTGGAGGAAGCCCGCGTCGGTGTTGTACGGGAGGTACGCGACGGTTATCTGCGCCATCAGAAAGGTGAAGAAGCCGAGGGTAAGGAGCACGAGAACATTGAAGCCCGTGACGCCCTTGAAAATATTTCCGGCTTTCAGCAGAATACTCGCCATGAAAAAGATTGCCCTAAACTCTATCGCCGCGGTCATTATCGCGTCATGCCTGTTGGCCTGCAAACCCGGAGACCGCGCCGCCACGCCGGCGGATAAACCGGCCGAGCCGGCGAAAGAGGCCGGGCTTGGCAAGGCGGCGCTCGGCGCGTCCAAGGCGGCGGTCGAAAGCAATGTGGAGATACTCGGTTCGTACGTCGGGGAATTCGGCGACAACAAGATCACATTGCTGATCACGAAAGCGGGCGACGGAGTGGTATCGGGGCGGACGATCGTCGGCGGGAACGACCGGCCCTTCGACGGGACTATCGCGCTCGAGAACGGGACCTACAACATCGAAGCCCGCGAGCCCGGCGATCACAAAGACGACGGCGCTTTTAGTTTTCACATCTCGGCCACGGACCCGACGGAGCTCACAGGAACATGGAAGGCGAACAACCCGAAGCGTCCCGAGAAATCGTACACGCTCGAGCGCAAGACGTTTTCATATCGCGCCGATGTCGGGAACTGGCCTGAAGCTTCGCAGCGTCTGCTGAAAACCGAGGACGTGGAGAATCTTCCGGCGAGCGAGCTCGCGTTCATGCGCAACGAGATCTTCGCCCGGCACGGTTACTGTTTTTCGAGAAAGGAGCTTCGTCAGCAATTCGAAAACGAATCCTGGTACGTGCCGAACACCGTCGACATAAAAGGCTTACTCACCGAGATCGAGAGGAAGAACATCGTGCTCATCAAGCGGTATGAGAAGTACGCCGAGGAGTATGGGGATGAGTATGGCCGGTAAACGCGATTTCGGATTTTAGATTTGTCTCCTGTGATTCGTGTGTTTCGCGATTAGGCTTTTTAGAACTGAAACCACGAAATCACGCTAACTCACACGAACAAAGCCGAACCATGAAACACACGAATTAACACGAAACAAGAAAACAACAAAAAAACTCCCCTCCTTACAAAGGAGGGGTGGACGCGGCTTCCGCGGACAGGGTGGTCTCTTACTTGGGGCCATCGAGATTCGACATAACAAACTTGAGAGAACCACCCCGTCAGCCGCATCGGCTGCCACCCCTCCTTTGTAAGGAGGGGAGTCTTTTTTTGTGCTCCGATTATGAACGCTAGTTACACTTCTCGGTGGAATCTTTGAATGTGGCGGATTCGATGATCCTTTGACTCGCTGTCCGTCCGTCTGCACTGTCTTTCGGGTACAAGGTGATGACCGCCCAGACCCGCGACGGGTTCGTCTTTTGGAAAACGCAGCATCCTTTTAGCTCGTAGTTTTTTCCGTTGCGGGTGAAGGTGCCGTCGTATTTGGCATTCGTCGGTGATTTTGTGTCGAGGGTGTAATTGAGATCGGGCGCCTGCCGCTTGAGTGCCGCCATGCTTGTGTCGGCCAGCTCCTTTATTTCGAACTTTCTCTTTCCGGTCGGGACCAGCTGCGTGTATGACGAAGCGAAGTCTTTGTCATCGTACGAATGGATCCGCATCGAGCTGAAAACTTCCTTAGTACCGGCGGGCAATCGAGAATCCGGCGGCGTTTTGTCGCTTGGTTGGCCGGGAAGATCGACGCTGATGTCCGTTTGATCCAGCACAAAAGTTTTCCATTCTTTACCGGCTAGCGTGAAGGCGTTTGAAGGTTGATCCGAAGCCGGTTTGGGTTCGCTGTCGTTGCCGGCTTGCTGCCTGAATCGCCCGCAACCGACTACCGTGACGAGGGCGATGATTGCAAAGGGAAGAAAGGGTGTTTTCTTAGTCATAATGTCCAGCAATGTAACACGGTTCGATTTGGGATCCGGATTCGGGGATTTCACCCTCCGATCCGAGCGACGTAAACGGAATTTATCGACATTGAGTTCGTGTAGGGGTTGGGAAACTCGACGTTGTAGGCCGTCGCCGACCCGAACACGTCGCCCAACCGCTGAGTGAACTCGTCGTCTGCCGGGTCATCGGACCAGAGGGCGAACGCGCCGCCGGGTTTGATCTGGTTTCGTACTGCAGCGAGGCCTTCGGATGTGTAGAGGGATTCGTTGGTCGGGTTGAGCAAATGTTCGGGGGTGTGGTCGATGTCGACGAGTACGGCGTCGAATTGTTTTCCGGGTGTGGCAGTGTCGAAGCCGGTATGAGCGAGCTCGAAAAAATCTCCTTGTCGAAGTTCGCATCGCGGATCGCTCGTGAGAGTGTTTCCGAGTGGAACCAGCCCGGCCCGATGCCAATCAATCACAGTCTGAAAAAGATCGATCACGAGCAGGCGGCTCACCTTTTTGTTTTTCAAAGTTTCGACTGCGGTGTATCCCAGTCCCAAACCTCCGACCACGACGTCCAGTTCACCTTCCAGCCCCGCCAGACCGAGGTTTGCGAGCTGCCGCTCACTCTTGGTGAAAAGGCTCGACATCAGATATTCATCACCGAGCTTCACCTCCAGGACTTCCTGGTTATTCAAACGAGGTTCGGTCCGGCGACGAAGGGTTAACTCGCCGAGTGGTGTCTGCTGATAGCCGAGTTCTCGAATGCTCACGTTCAAAGTTTACGTTATCGGAAAGCGGAATCGTCAGAACGGATGTTTTTTACAATCGTCTCGATAGCGGGATCGTAACCGTCATCCGTCGAGACTTTGATGGTAGGCACGTCGAATTTCGGCGCTTCGTAATGGGCAGGAGTTAGGATCTCACCTGTCTTCTTGTAATGAACAACGCGATTATCCCCGTGATAAAACTCGCGGTCCGGCTGATCCAAGCCTCGCTGGATCGGACGGCTCGAAGTTAACGCGTCGGCGGCGGAGCATAACACGATCCGGACGTCCGCCCGGCTGCGGATGTTGACCATCCGCGGCTCCCAGACGTGATGCTGGAACGCGGCCTCGATCACGATAGAAATGTTGGCGGCAAGATATCGATCCACCAACTCGAAGAAAAAGTCCGTGACGACGCTGTTGGTATCGGGCGGGAGCTCGTCGTGCCTGGTACCGAAGGTGTTGACGTAGCCTTCCTTGATCTCGTCGCGGCAGATCACCGGCATCCATAGTTGTTCGCCAAGTTTCTTCGCGAGTGTCGTTTTTCCCGATCCCTGTCGGCCGGTAACGATGATGCACTTTGGTTTGCGGCTCATGGTGCGGTTTTGGACTACATCGATGTTCATTTATACAATGACTACTCTATTCTGCAGAGAGGTGCTAAACGATTATGGGTGGAAATACGGTAAAGCTTCATGTGGTTCTCCGGACAAAGCCGGAGCGAATTTATCGCGCGTTCACGAACGCGGACGCGATGGCGAAGTGGCTCCCGCCGAACGGGTTCACCGGTAACGTTCACGAGATGGACGCGAGGGTCGGGGGCAGATACAGAATGTCGTTCACGAATTTCTCGACGGGAAAGAGCCACGCATTCGGCGGCGAGTTCCTGGAGCTTGTCGAGAACGAGCGGATCCGCTACACGGACATTTTTGAGGATCCGAACATGCAGGGGAAAATGGAAACGACGGTCGACATCAAAGCAGTTTTGGTGGGCACAGAGCTGAGCGTGGTCCAGACCGGTATCCCCGAAATGATTCCGGTCGAGGCGTGTTACCTCGGCTGGCAGGAGTCGCTCGCACTGCTAAAGCTTTTGGTGGAAGCCGAGATCCCGGACGAATAGAGCGGCCCAGGTCAGCCGCCAGAGCGGCGACGATATTATCGCTCGGTCTAAGATCCCGCGAACGGTGTCCCGAAAATGCCGACCGCGAGCTCTATCCAGATCAGCGCCAGCGCCGCTAGGATGGCGGCACAGAGGGCCACGCGGTATTCCAGTTTTTTGACGACCCGCAGCGCGAGTTCGATCAGGAAACCTGTGCCGAGGAGGAGCACGGCAGCGAGAACGAAATCGAGTCGTGACCAGGGAGCTCCGGCGATCAGCGGAATGAGCAACAGGATCGCGACCGCGACGATGATGCCGATGAGTCTCTTGTTTGCGAAGGACATAGATGTTTCTTCCTAAATTTACTTGGATCTACCCGCTAAATGCTTTACCGGCTGATAAAGTAACACGGGTGACAAGTACTTTGCAATGTAAAGTGGGCCGGTCCGACTTGATGAGGAGAAAAGGCACCGTAATTGGCAACTTCCTCTTTGACGCCTGATCCGTCGACAAATAATATCGAACAGAACGACACAAATAAATGATT
>DATLCA010000205.1:0-5607 GCA_035526605.1 Pyrinomonadaceae bacterium
GACGTTCTTGCCGGCCTCGCCGAAGCGGCGATGTCGCGAAATTATGTCGCTCCGGTTTTGCACGACGGCGACGAGATTGAAATAAAGGCGGGGCGTCACCCCGTCGTCGAAGTAAATTTGCGAGATTCGTTCGTGCCCAACGACGCGTATCTCAACAACTCGACCGATCGCCTTCTCATCGTCACGGGCGCGAACATGGGCGGCAAATCCACGATCCTCCGCCAGATCGCGCTGATCCAGATAATGGCGCAGATCGGTTCGTTCGTGCCCGCTACTTTTGCGCGGCTCCCGATAATAGATCGCATTTGGACGCGCGTCGGGGCGTCGGACGATCTCGCGTCAGGGCGTTCGACGTTCATGGTCGAGATGACGGAAACGGCGGCGATACTTCACAACGCGACGCCGCGTAGCCTTATCCTTCTTGACGAGATCGGGCGGGGGACATCGACGTTCGACGGACTGTCGATCGCCTGGGCGGTCGCCGAGTATCTGCACAACTCAGCCGAACATTCTGCGAAGACGCTCTTCGCCACGCATTATCACGAGCTGACCGAGCTTGCCGAAAATCTTCCGGGTGCGAAGAACTACCAGCTTACGGCCACGGAGCATAACGGTGATGTCGTCTTTCTGCACAAACTTCAACAAGGAAAAGCCTCGAAATCCTACGGGATCGCCGTGGCAAAGCTGGCGGGGCTGCCGGTTCCGGTCATAGAGCGGGCGAAAGATGTGCTGACGCGGCTTGAAAGATACGAGCTCGCCGTTTTCGCGGAAGAGAAAAAGACCGGCCTCGGTGCCGCGGCCGCGGCTAAAGCCGCATCGCAGGTTTCGCTTTTTACGATGACCAACGAGAATGCGATCGACGAGCTACGGGCGGTTAACGTTGATGATTTTTCACCCGAGGAGAGCAAAGCATTTCTGCACGAAATGAAACGTAAGATCATCTGAAGATTCGCTACGAGTAATTATTGATTCCGTCCTTTCTTCATTACCAAATTAATAATTACCGGCATCGAGACCAGCGTCCGGACACCGCATGCCTTCATTAACAATAGAGCAAAAAATCGGTCAACTTTTCTTTATCGGAATTCCCGGTCCGGAAATCAACGACCACACACGGGACCTTCTTGAGCGGGTCGAGCCCGGCGGCGTCTGCCTGTTTTCGCGAAACGTGCGCGAGCGTGCGCAGACGCGCGAGCTGCTGAACAGTCTGCGTGAGATGTCGGCCGTCCAACTGTTTTTGAGCGTCGATCAGGAAGGCGGGCTTGTCGATCGGTTGAGACGCATCGTCACGCCGATGCCGCCGCCGAATCGGATCCGCGACCCCCGCGACGCCGCGGAGTTCGGGCGGATCGTGGCGGACACGCTGCGAGTTCTAGGATTCAACATGAACTTCGCACCCGTCGTCGACGTCGTCGATCCGGATCGCGAACGTTTCTCAAACGGCTTACACTCGCGCGCGTTCGGGAGATCGAAGGAACAGGCTGCTGAATTTGCGGCCGCATTTCTCACATCGATGCAAACCGCGGGATGCCTCGGCTGCGTCAAGCACTTTCCGGGTTTGGGAGCGTCGGAGGTTGATTCGCACAAAGAGCTTCCGTCCGTGTCCGTATCGGAAGACGAGCTCTCGGGTACGGACCTGTTTCCATATAAGAAGTTGCTGGCAAGTGGAGAGGTCCACGCCGTGATGGTCGCCCACGCGGCTTTTCCAAGCATCGGGTTGCAGGAAGAAGATCAAAATGGCAAACTTTTACCGTCTTCGCTAAGCCCTGCCATAATTTCAAACCTTTTACGCGGCGAACTAGAATATGACGGGCTGGTTTTAACCGACGATCTGGAGATGGGTGCGATCGTGGAAAACTATGGCATCGGCGAAGCATGCAAAATGGCGGTCCACGCCGGGGCGGACATGCTCGCAATTTGCGCGGGCGTGGACGCGATATACGAAGGACATACTGCGATTTTAAAAGCCGTCAATGAGAAAGAGATCAGCGAAGAGCGTATCGACCAGTCGATCGCCCGGATCTTTTCAGCCAAGAGTCGTCTTGAACTGCCTTTGCCGTTCGATAATGATCGGCTCGATTCTCTCTCTGATGAGATAGCCGCGTTTGCCGCGCGTCTCAAATAGAATTCACGGAGGACCTACCGATTTGCGCTATTTCCTGTTCCTAAGCTTCGCGCTTGTTTTAGTACTTACAATCTCGTGCCGAAGGGCCAACACCGAATTCGTCACGGTTGCTCTCTCTGAAAAATTTACGACGCTGGACACATTGACCAGCAGTGCGTCGGACTCGGCGGCCGACCGTGTGCGCAATCTGATCTTCAACACGCTTGTCCGGAAGAACGAGTCATTCGATTATGTCGGCGAGCTCGCCAAGGACATCACGGTATCGCCCGACGGGCTGACCGTGACGTTTAAGCTGAGAGACAACGTAAAATTTCACAACGGAAAAGGATTCACCTCTGCGGACGTGAAGTACACTTTCGACGAGCTCTTCAAGAGCAACAGTTTCAAGTCGAAGGCATTTTTTGACACGGTCCCCGTCGCGAAGGGCGAAGCCGCTCCCGACTCTCCGAAAACTCCGGCAAATTCAGCTAACACTAACGGCGGATCCAAACCCGCCGAGGAACCCAAAACGAAAAGCGTCCCGCACATCGTCTCGTTGGAGACGCCGGACGCGCAGACCGTGGTCATAACCGTCACAAGACCGGCATTGAAAAATCAGCTTCTTTCGAATCTCGTCGCGATCCCGATCATCCCGGAAGGGACGATCGCTCAGCAGAAGGACCAGCCGGTCGGATCGGGCCCGTTCAAATTCGTGAGCTTCGATGCGTCGCAGAATATTGTCGAGTTGGGCGGCAATCCCGATTATTGGGAAGGTGCTCCGCAAATCCAGAAGCTTCGTGTCAAAACCGTGACTGACGCCAACTCTCTTCAGGCCGAATTGCAGACCGGCGGCGTCGATGTCGCTCCGAATCCTTCAAACCTTCCGCCGGACAGCGTCAGATCACTTGGTGCGAGCCCGACCTTGAAGGTCGAACAGTCTGACGGTTCGAATATTCAATATCTCGTCTTCAACACGCAATCTCCGCACTTAGATAATGTAAAGCTGCGACAGGCGATCGGGTACGCGGTGGACCGGCAGAAGATCGTGACGGAGCTCCTGTTCAACCAGGCGAAGGTTGCCCACTCCATCGTCCCCGAGCAGTCGTGGGCGTACGTCCCCGGCGTCCAGTACAACTACGACCCCGCCAAGGCCAAGCAATTGTTGCAACAAGCTGGATATAAAAATGAGCCGATCGTGTTCAAGTACAGCTCCGGCAACGCGTACGTGAACCAGTACGCACAGGTGATCCAGAGCTCGCTCGCCGATGTCGGCATCAACATTCAGATCGAAACGCTCGAGGTAAATACGATCAGGCAGCAGCTCGCGCAGGGGCAATTCCAAATGTATACGGGCATCTGGATCGGCGGGAACCAGGATCCCATATTTCTTCGCGATCTGTTCACGACCGGCAAGATCCCCGGCGGAACTGTCGCGTGCTGCAACCGCAGCCGCTACTCGAACCAGGACCTCGACAAGATCCTCGAAGACGCCGTGAACGCCACCGACCGCGAGACCGCTAAGGCTCTTTACGGAAGAGCACAGGAGATCGTCAGCAACGATCTGCCGCTCTTCCCTCTTTGGTATCCGGCAAATCTGGTCGTCGCGAACAAACGCATCGGCAACATCAAGATCAGCGGTAGTGGGGATTGGAGTTTTGTGAAGGATCTGACCGTTGGGAATTAGGTTTTTGGTCTTTGGTTTTTGGGCCTTTATTTTGACCTTTATCTTTGACTGTAGGGAAAAAGCCACAAACCGAAGACCAAGGACGGAAGACCAAAAGCCCGAGACCAAAGACCAAAGCCTAAAACGGTGACCTCCTTGACAATTACTTCTCAGTAGCTAAAATCTTTCTTTGCGATGCGGGAGTAGCTCAGTGGTAGAGCGCGACCTTGCCAAGGTCGAAGTCGCGAGTTCGA
Organism: Pyrinomonadaceae bacterium; assembly: GCA_035526605.1. Classification (GTDB taxonomy): domain Bacteria; phylum Acidobacteriota; class Blastocatellia; order Pyrinomonadales; family Pyrinomonadaceae; genus OLB17. The sequence goes on from DATLCA010000205.1 coordinate 4,022, forward strand.
CCCTCGTCTCCCGCTCCAAAGTTTAAGGATGAAGGCGGAAGGATGAAGGATGAAAATCTTGCTCATCCTTCCGCCTTCATCCTTCACCCTTCCGATAAGGCGGCGTAGCCAAGTGGTAAGGCAGAGGTCTGCAAAACCTTTATTCATCGGTTCGATTCCGATCGCCGCCTCCATCCAACATTAAAAATCGTAACAATTAAAGCGGCTTGCTTGGCGTTGAGAAAAAGTCCGACGTGCGGAGTGGACCAGTATTCCGTCGAACGACGGCTGATTTGTGATTTGGGCACAAACCTCCCTTTGTAAATCACTTTTCAGATCGACAGTTCGATGTCGCCTTCGAGAACCTGTTGTCGGAGTCGCGGGCGCTCGCCGGGTCGCCACAGCTTGGCGACGTGTGCGACGCGGTAGCGTATCGGGCCGCCATCGGGGCCCGGGCTACGGCGGATCGGCCGGGGGATGCACACGAACTCGGTCCGCATCTCGTCGGCGGTCAGGCGCACTTTCGCGTAGCCGTGACCGCCCAGGTCAACGAACTCGAGGTGCGGCGCAAGCTGCGGGTTCGAGAGCTCTAGTGCCCGCTTGAGGTCCAAGCTTTTCGCGTATTCGAGACAGGAGCGGACGCCATGCCGGAGCAGCATGTTGTAGGTCCACTCCGGCTTACCGCCGTCCGGCCGGTCGGCGAGGAACAAGGCTCGGAGCGGGTTGGTCTTTTTCAGATTGTGCTCATAGGCTTCCATCGTCCCGGGGCTCGCCAGGGACGCCCCGACGAAGCTCAATCCCACTGGCTCGAAATCCCGCGGCGGAAGGTGGGCCGCGGCATAGCCGGCCCAGAAACTGTGGCGATCTCCCGAGACGATCGCAAAGCCCGTGATCTTTGCATCGCGCACGAGGTCGTAGATCTCTTTTCGCTCGGCGTAGGCCGCGCCGTAATCATTGCTGCCGGCCATCCCGTAAGTGTCCGGCGGCCACGCGTTCTTGGCCATTCCGGCAGGCAGGTTTTGCAGGTCCACGCGGTGGTCGAGAGCTCCGAGCGAGTTGCCCCAGATCTTCCAAGTCGCCTTTGACTTGAGCAGCTCGTCCTTGAACCACGCTTTCTGATCCGTGCCGAGGATGGTCCGCGGCGACTTGTCCTTGCTCGGGTTCGAGATGCGCACATCGCGAAAGTGAAGTTCGGCGGGCGGCTTTCCGCCGTCGAAGGCGCGTCCCGCGTCGAGCGCGATCGTCGCCTCCTCGGAAAACATTCCGCTGAAGGCAGGGTCGTAAATTTTTCCAATGTCCTCGGCGTCAGTCGGGTCGTCGCCGCAGAAGCTGTGCTGGTCGGTAATGAGGAGGTCGAGGTGCTTGCCGTAGCGCAGCGCCCGGTAAGCGATCAGGCTGCGGATCGCGGTCAGATTGTTCGGCTCTAGCCCTAGCCCGTTCCCGTCCCACTTGTCGATCTTGACGTTCTTGACCGCAACCGCCCCGAATTCGGCAAGCGAGCCGCTCGGCGGCGACACGCGAGCCGGGACATATTCGAACCAGGCCTGGTTGGCGGCGACCTTGACGGTCTGGCCGGGCTGCGGCTCGCCGCCCGCCTGGACGATGCT
>DATLCA010000206.1:0-1394 GCA_035526605.1 Pyrinomonadaceae bacterium
TTCTGCCGGACGATCTCCTTGAACATCGCGTCTGCGTACGTCGTCAGCGAGTCGACGACGACGGTCGCGTACGGGAACGGTTTCGCCTGGGCGAGTTCGGTGAGTTTCTTGTCATACCGGGCGAACGGATGATCTTTCTCGTCCGCGGGTTGATATGAGTCGTAATGGATTTGCGTGAGCCGTTCCGGATCCTTCGCGAAGTACGACGCCGCGGAGGAAATCTTCCCGTCGAAATCGAAGAAGTAAATCGGCCCGGGGCATCCTGCGGCGAAGACGGTCTTACCGGAGCCAGAGTCGCCGAGTACGCAGATTTTCTTATTCTGAGACGGTTTGAGTTCGCTGAGTTTCATTTCGTTTCTCCGTACATAGCTGAGATTACGTTTTCCTTGAGCGCTTCCGGGACTTCGCAAATCGCCGCGTATGCGCAACGACCGTACATGCAGCAGGGATTCGGCGAACTCATCGGCCAGACGCCGCGCTCCTTACAGCGGAGGTAATCGTCGACAGCGTACTCGACCGCATGGGTGAGTTCCGTGAAGTCCTCCTCCGTAACTCGCGTCACTTGCCTCGCGAACTCCTTCTTCGTCTTCGCGACTTGAACCCCGTTACTCATGAACGCAGACGTATTAAGACGAAGTGCCCGATGAGCCGCAAGAACGTAACCGACGTACTGAAAATTAGGACGAACGCGATTGTAGAAGTCGGATCCAAGTTGAGAAGTCGTCTTATGATCGGTGACGAGAAGCGTATTCGTCTCTTCGTTGACGAGGACCGCGTCGATCGTACCGAAGAAGGTGATGCGGCGGCGGTCGTCCTCCGTGAGAAGGAATTCGAACTTTCGCTCGCAGATCGGACCGTCTTCGTCCTCGGCGATTCGGAAAGGATCGTGAGCGTAGTGATCGAAGTAGGCGTTGAGAATTGCGGTTCCGTTACTGAGTGAGCGTTTGTCTCCATCGGGTAGGTTCCTTAGGGCGTTTCCGCGCTCGATGAACGAGAAGACCGAGGCGCAGCGGACGCAGTTTCCGTGACTGAGCGGGGCTGCGCCGGCGAGCATGAGCGCCTGAGAGTCGTCGCACTCTGCGGATGATTCCTTCCGGGAAGCTCGCGGCGCGCAGTACCAGACTTCGAGCGCCTTGTGAATCGCGCTTCCGAACGACAACGGCGCGGACTCTTCGTTCGCACGGAGACCGCGTTCTAGGGATAAGTAAGCTTTGCGTTTGCAAGTTTGAATGAGGTCGAGTGAGGAGAAGTTAATCCGAATGTCGAGTTTTCCGTCCGGTCCCGGGACGACGGAGAACATCTCCTTCGGTTCGCTTTTCGCGCCGACGACGAACGCCGGTAATTCGATTTGTGTCATTGAGTGGTCAGCTCCTGTGTTTCGGTCTTACTCAGAC
>DATLCA010000207.1:0-1860 GCA_035526605.1 Pyrinomonadaceae bacterium
GACGCCGATGCTTCGGCAGTACCTGGACATAAAAAAGCTCTATCCCGGAACCCTCCTATTCTTCCGGCTGGGCGATTTTTACGAGTTATTCAACGAAGACGCGATCACGGGGGCGAGGGAGCTTCAAATAACACTTACCGCGAGACACAAGGATTCGGCGAACCCCATCCCGATGTGCGGGGTGCCTCATCACGCCGCGGCGAGTTATATTTCACGGCTCGTGCGCAAAGGCTACCGCATCGCGATCTGCGAACAGGCGGAGCCGGCGACGAAGGGCACGAAGCTCGTAAAACGTGAGGTCGTCCGCGTTATAACGCCGGGGACCACGGTCGACCAGCAACTGCTCGACTCTGGAGAATCGATCTATCTTGCTGTGGTTTGCGGGGAGGACGATGTTTACGGGGCCGCATTTCTCGATGTGTCGACGGGCGCGTTCTCGGCGACGCAGGTTGTAGGGCCGGGTGCGTGGGACCAGATCAGCGAGTGCGTCGAAAGCTTCGCCCCGCGCGAGATACTTTGCCAAGATTCCTTATCTCTCCGGATCAAACAAAAATTCGCCGGCTCGGACATTTACGCCGAGCTGCCGGGAATGAATGGCGATTCCCCGCTCGCCGGCGGCCCGGCCGTGACCGAAATCGACGAGAATTGTTTCGACCTCGCGGATGCGACTGCTTCGCTTGCCAATCAGTTTCGTGTAATCGGGCTGGAAGCTTTCGGGATAGCGGGCAAAGAGCAGGCGGTCCGAGCCGCGGGCGCCGCGTTGAAGTACGCAAAGGACACACAGCGGGCGGCGGCGGAGCATATCACTGACATTTCTTATTTTGAATCGCGCGATTCGATGATCCTCGATCCCGTGACACTGCGTAATCTCGAGATCATCGAAACAAGGATCGATAGCGGTGCCCGAACTCTCTTCCAGATCTTGAACTGCTCGATCACCGGTATGGGTGCCCGCCTGTTAAAATCGTGGCTCGTTCGCCCGTCGATAAAGAGAAGCGAGATTCAGACACGACTCGCCGCGGTGTCGGAGCTGGCAGATACAATGCTCCGCGAGAAGATCCGTTTCCTTTTAAAGAAGGTCGCGGATCTTGAGCGCCTTATCGGCCGGCTGAATCTAAACTCGGCCTCTGCCCGCGATCTCATTGCGCTCGGTCAGTCTTTGTCGCAGGTGCCGGCCATCAACGACGCGCTCACGGACGCGGATTCCCTCCTGCTCCAGGTCCTGAACGAGAATATTTTCCCGCAGCCCGTGCTGAGTAGTTTGATCGAGCGCGCGGTATCTGACGAGCCGCCGGTCAATCTGGCAGACGGCGGAACGATCCGCGACGGCTTCGACGCAGAGCTCGATGAGCTTCGCGACATTTCCCGATCGGCGAAACAAACGATCGCCGCTTTCGAGGAGCAGGAAAAAACGAGGACCGGGATTTCGAATCTGAAGGTGCGGTTCAATAACGTCTTCGGATACTACATCGAGATCTCGAAAGGCAACGCCCAGCGTGCGCCCGATCACTACGAGCGTCGCCAGACGCTCGCGAACGCGGAACGATTCACGACGCCGCAGCTAAAAGAGTGGGAGGCAAAAGTTCTCGGCGCCGAAGAAAAGATAATCGCTCTCGAATCGGAGATCTTTAATCGTGTGCGAGAAACGGTCCGAGGCGAGACGCAGAAACTGCAGTCGACCGCACGAGCACTGGCAACGCTTGACGTTCTTGCCGGCCTCGCGGAAGCGGCGATGTCGCGAAATTATGTCGCTCCGGTTTTGCACGACGGCGACGAGATTGAAATAAAGGCGGGGCGTCACCCCGTCGTCGAAGTAAATTTGCGAGATTCGTTCGTGCCCAACGACGCGTATCTCAACAA
>DATLCA010000208.1:0-1687 GCA_035526605.1 Pyrinomonadaceae bacterium
CGCGCCATAGTTATATCGAATAGGGGTTTCGGGACGCCCACCTCGAATGGAACGCCCGGTTTGAGCTCGACCGACATGACCTTGCCGTCGGTCTGAACGTAAAAAAGCTGGCGCCCATTTCGCGGCCAGCGCGGCCCGATACCACCGCCGGTCGAGACCAGCCACTTTCCGGTAGACGGCGGGAACGTCTGGACATAGATCTCCTCTCTCCCCGATTCGTCCGAACCGTAAGCGACGTACTTCCCATCAGGGGAGAAGACGGGGCTTCTGTCTTCGAGGGGTGTCTGAAAATAAAGGTATGGTTTGCGGTCGCCATCCAGAGGTAACACCCATATGTCGCGCTTCGTTTTGTTGTCCACCGCGACGTAGAGAATAAACTTTCCGTCCGGCGACCAGTCGGATGGATATACGCGGACCGGCGATTCGAGAAGCATCTCGATTTCTCCGGCTCCGCTGGCGAGCTTTTTCACGAGGCGGTACTTGCCGTCGACCGTCTCATTCCAGACAACATACTTCCCGTCCCGGGACCAGATACTCTCCGGCGTATCGCCGGCAAAAGAGCTCAGCCGCAAACTCGCGCCTCGCGCAATATCACTCACAAGAACCTCACTCGTCGACGCCCCCGTCGATCGGCGCGACATCGAAAGAAATCTTTCGTCGGGAGATAGCCTGACGCGAAAGATCGCGCCCGCATCGCCGATCGTCCCGAGCGGTTTTCCCGTCCGGTCGTACCAGGTTAACTGCCGTCCTTCTTCCTCATCCGAACTCGGATCGAAGACCAGCGTCCCGTTTTCAGAAACAGAGAAGAAGGCTCGGTTGTTGAAATTTACGCGGACGTGTTCGGCAACACGAAAGGCCTCACCGACGGGCTGCTGTGTATCGGGATCGAAGCCTTGAGCAAGGAGCGCTCCGCCGCGAGCAAAGAGCAAATATCCCGCGCGTCCGTCAGCGGCGAGAGAATAGAACGCATTCGAATCCGCAGGGACCAACAGTTTTCGTTCCGGACCCTCGGTGGAACCGACAAAAAGCTCCGATTTGGATTGGTCGGTGCCGGTCGCCAGGAAAAGGAAATGCTTTCCGTCGGGAAGGAATCTCGGCCACCGGTCTATGCCGTCCGAGCGCTGCTCAAAGCCAGGTAACGGCTGAGGGGTTCCGCCGGATGCAGGAATCCGAAGGATCCCGCTGCCGCCGCTGTGGTAGAGCACTGTCCCCTCGCGGTTCCAGGTTCCGTCGAATCCACGAACATCCGATGGCAAAGCAGCCATGTCCCGAACTGTCCCATCGGCGAGGTCGATCCTTCTAAATTTGCCTTGCGCTTGAAAGCCCAACGAATGACCGTCGGGCGACCAAAACGGAAAACCGTTAACGCCGTCGGTTCCCGGAATTACCCGCCCGTCGAGTGAGTCTATCGGTCGCATCCAGAGACGATTCACCCCCTCCAAAGCGACGACCGCGACAATATTTTTCCCGTCCGGCGAGATCGCGATTTGGCCGAGCCCCGCGGGGCGGCCCGGCGGCTGAATATTAAACGCCGCCTTCATCAGGTCGTCGGCCCGCACCACGCGCGGACCGCGGATCGCATACCCCAGCGCACCAAGCAGACCGAGCAGCAGTAGTCCGGTAAGTATCCACGGTAGCTGCCGGCTTGAAAGGAATGCCGGAAGCCGAAGCGTCAACGAGTTGCCGG
>DATLCA010000209.1:0-4429 GCA_035526605.1 Pyrinomonadaceae bacterium
CGCCCTGCGTTCGACTATGACCGGTTCGTCTAGGGGTTAGGACACCGCCCTTTCACGGCGGCAACACGGGTTCAAATCCCGTACCGGTTACCATCTTTTGAAACGTTTTTCGCATCAGAACAGTTAAGTCGATTCGCTTGCCAACTCAAGCGAATTTTTTATTTTGCGGGTGATGAAATGCTAAAAAGGATCTTTTATTTTTTAACCGTTGCGATGTTGTTGGGAACTCTGAGCTCGGTTCGGGCCCAGCGTGCGAGCGATGTCGTGATGGTCCTGCCGTTCGAGAATACGTCCAGCAAACCCGAATTCAACTGGGTCGGCGAAAGCTTCGCGCTTTCGCTCTCGGAGCTTTTGAAAGTTCCGGCCCTCAACGTCATCTCGAACGGCGAGCGAAAGGTCATCCAGCAGCGCCTGCGGATTCCACTTACAAATCTGCCCAGTATCGCGACATCGCTCAAGCTCGCCCGCGAAAGCGGAGCCACGCTTCTGGTTTCCGGCAAGTACAACATTGTCCCCGCACAAGGCGACACGGCGGCGACCTTGAATCTGACTGCGAAGATCGTCCGGGTCAACGAAGGCCGTTTTCTGAGCGAGGTCGTCGACGGGCGGCAGATCCAGCGCGACATAATTTTGAACGACGCGCTAGGGAACTTGCAGACGATGCAGGGACAGGTCGCTTACCAGATCCTTTACCAGCGCGACAAGGCCTTGCCGTTTTCGCAGAATCAATTGATCGAATCTGCTAATAAGGTTCCGCCCCGGGCGTTTGAGGCATACATCAAAGGCTTGCTAACGCTGGCCCTCGAAGCGCGAGAAAATTATTTTCGAAATGCTCTTCGGCTTTATCAGGAAGTTTCGCCGGAGGGTACGTTCGCCGATGCGGCTCTCGAGCTTGGCCACCTTTACCTGAGTCAGAGGAAATTCCCTGAAGCGGTCGATTCATTCGAGCGCGTGATCAACGCGAATCAGCAGTGCAAAGAGAAAGCGAAAAACGAGAACAAGATCTCGCAGTGCAATGACGAGAGCTTTGCTGAAGCTTCGTTCTATATCGGCTCGATCAAATGGCAGCAGTCGAACTACGAGCAAGCGTTGGCCGTTCTCCGGCCGCTCGCCGAAGATCTAAAACTCACAAGCGTTTACAACACGCTTGGTGCTATCGCGGTTCAGGCGGCACGTGCCGAAAAGAAAAACGAAGGGAAGTCTGCTGCATTGTTGAAGGAAGGCCAGGATCTTTTGAAACGGGCCGCGGAATCATCGCCGGAAGATTTGAACGTGCGATTCAATTACGGCCTCGCGCTTTTCCTGCAGCAGGATTACATGGAATCCGCGGCGCAGCTCAGGCCGATCATCGCGACGCGACCCTCGGACGGTGAGGCGTATTACATACTTTCGAAAGCTCTCGCTCAACAGAATGATGCGACCGCGGCGGCTGTCGACAATCAAGCCCGTACGTATCTGACATCCGGAAACCGGTACGCGAACCTGGAGAAGGAGTGGGCGAAGTCGAAGACGATCGGCGAAATACCGCTCCGCGTCGAGCAGCCGCAGCGCAAGGACTTCGTCAGCGTTGTGCTGAGCCGCCGCACTTCGGCGCCGGTCCAGGCTTCGGTCACTGAGACCGAAAGCTTGTTGGGGCAGGCCCGAACTTTTTACAAGAACGGGAACGACGACGAAGCGATGACCGTCCTCAGACGGGTGCTTGCCGGCGAGCCGATGAGTGCGGAGAGCTATTTGATACTTGGCAAGATCCATCTTCGCCGAGGCGATCTGGATCAGGCGATCAGCTCTTTCAAGACGGCGATCTTCTGGGACAATCGGCAGATCGATGCTCACGTCGCGTTAGGAAAAATCTACCTGGAACGCGGGGATTGCCTGCAGGTTAAAAACTATTCGGCGTCGGCGATGGAGATCGATTCGAACAATGCGGATGCTATCGCTTTGCAGCGGCAGGCGGAGCGATGTTCCAAATAGTGTAAGTAGATTTCGAGCATTCGAAGCAAAACGTTTAAGCGCTTTTGCAGCTCCGGCAACTCGAATAACCACTATAACCCAGTAAAACGCAGGGCGTTATCAACCAAAGGGTTTCTGTTCTTTGACTCGTAACTGACGAACGCAGGTGTGGCACGGAAGGTGCTAATAGGACAGCGGCTAGCTTGATAACAATATCGAGACCCCGCCGCCAACACTTCTCCGAGCGCGGTTTGCCACTGTGCTTGATCACCTTCCGAGCGTTCCTTCAGTTGTCCTTCCTAATATGAACCCGGTCGACACCGACCGGGTTCACCTGCTTTTAAATTAGTTAAATAAAGGCCGCGCTATATTGGCAATCCTGGTTCGTTCAAATTGAAGAAGAACGTTCACGCGGCCGGACCGCATCTTCCAAACTGACAGACCGCCCTGCCAATTCATGTCCCGGATGACAAAATCCGTCATCAGGGCGCTGACAAAATTTGTGCAGGGCGCTTAAGGGTTCGATCAATTTGAGATGGTTTTGAACGAACGTGACCGGGCGATCAAAAAAACTTTTCCGTCATCTACTGTAAGGAGCTGTAGTGCATGAGCACGCGGTGCGAAAAAACTCGTGGTTGGACTTCGCAATCGTTTGTCGGTACCCCGCACTCATGCCGGCAGGCTGCCTGCAGTACGGTCGTGCCGGGCTCAATTGGTTTTGATAAACTGGCGGCATGAACTTCCCGGAGCTAACGCGGCATCTCCCGTCACGGAAAAACGCCGCGCTCGCCATTCTCTCGGCCGTGCTTCTGGTCCTCGCGTTTCCCGACTTCGAATTCTGGTTTCTTGCGTGGTTCGGTTTGGCGCCTTTGCTTTTGGCGGTCGAGCACGAGAAAGAGTCTTCTGATCATTCATTCGTCCTCGGTTGGATTTTTGGCTTTGTTTTTTTTACCGGCACCTGTTGGTGGCTGACGTTCGCCCCGATAACCTACGCGGGCTTTTCGCCGATCGTCGCTTACCTGCTTTTGTTTTGCGTCACAGCGATCGTTGGAATTTTTCCCGGCATCTTTGCCACGATCCTTTCGAGGTTGCTCCGCCGGTTCGGCTCCCTTGCACTCTTTACTGCACCTTTCGTTTGGGTCTTTGCGGAACTGCTGCGTTACTGGATCACCGGTAATAACTGGAATGCGCTCGGGTATTCGCAGGCCTTCGCTCAAAGCGGTCAATCCGTAATCGTCAGTGTTCCAGCTGTTACGGTATTGCGGACGGCCGAGGTAGGGGGCGTTTTATTGGTAGGGTTCTTCGTCGGTACCCTAAACTCAGCGATCCTGTATCCGCTAATCCTTCGCACGAAAGGGTCTGTATATCATTCTTTAGCGGTATTGAGCGGAGCCGGCGCATTACTTTTACTCTTCACGTGGGCTAGCCTGCAGGGACGATCAAGCTTAATATCCCGTCCTCAAGCTTCGGTCGTGGCGGTCCAACCAAACGTTCCGATGTCCGGGCTCTTCGAAGAAAAGTGGAGGCTGCTCCGGCAAAGACACATCGAGCTCTCCGAATCTTCTCTCAAACAACTGACAACTGATAACCGAAAACCGACGACTGTAATCTTCCCCGAATCCCCCATGAACTTTATGTTCGAGGAAGACGAGGAATTCAGAAATTTCGTCCACGCGTTCGCGGCCAAGAATGACGTCAACGTTCTCTTCAATTCCGCCGAGCCGGACGCCTCGAACAACAAGTATTTCAACTCGGCCGTCCTCGTCGGCCCGGACGGAAAGGAGATCGCCCAGTATGATAAGATCTACCTGCTCCCGTTCGGTGAATCCGTACCTGCCCCCTTACAAGCAATCGTTCCGGCCTTCGTGGGAATTTTTTCTTACGGGAAGGAATATGATCTTTTGCCGCTCGGCGATTCGAAGGCTGGGGTGATGATCTGTTTCGAATCGCACTTCGGCGAGCTCTCTCGCAGATACGTTCGCGACGGAGCCGATGTCCTGATCGAGATGACGAACGACGGGTATCTTGGGCCGACGCCGGTGCTGAGGCAGCATCTCGCGAATGCCGTTTTCCGCGCGGTCGAGACGAATCGTCCGGTGTTGCGAGTCACGAACGTCGGGATCACGGCATATATAAATGAGCGCGGCGAGGTGCTCGACGAGACGCAAGGTTATACCGAAGACACCCGCGTTTGGTCGGTAGGGAAATCCGATGGCCGGCAAACTTTTTATGTTAAGTACGGTGACTGGTTCGGGTGGCTTTGTAGTATAGTTAGCCTCGTTTTGCTTGCTCTCACATTCAAACCCAAAAAACTCTAATAAATTTGTATGAGCAGGGAAACGCGTCGCCAGGTTTTGGCCGAGCCGTTCGGGGTGACACCCGAGAAAATGTTCGAGGTGCTTACAACGCCCAGTGCGATCCGTAGCTGGTGGGGCGCGTCATCGGTGGTCATCGACGCCCGGAAAGGCGGAAGCTGGGT
>DATLCA010000210.1:0-4212 GCA_035526605.1 Pyrinomonadaceae bacterium
GCATACCGGATCACCGAATTCTTATCGATAAGAACGTAGAGCGGGATTGCTAATCTGTTTGAGTTTGCTCCCCCGAAAGTCTTCCAAAGATGGTCCGCGTTTCCCATCCCGCGGACCGCACTGAAGTCCCGGATGCCCACGTCTTCGATGATCTTTTGGGCCTTGCCGCGCTCCGCCGGCTTGTCAACGTTCAACGAGAAAACGGCGATAGAGTCATGCTCTTCCACTGACTTGATCTGCGGAAGATTCTTAACGCAAGGTACGCACCATGAGGCCCAGAAATCCAGGACATAAGGTTTACCTTTCAGGCCGGCCGAGTTTATTACCCGACCGTTCAGGAGGCTGAACGAAAAATCCGGAACGAGCTCGTTTACCTTTGCCAGCTGAAGGTTTGTTGCCGTGAGCACCAGAGCCCGATTACTCAAAGCCGTTACGAGGAAATTCTGCCCGCAGAATTCAACTATTTCATCAGTCTTTTTGTGCTCCTCTTTGCCCCAGTATTTCCCGTCGTTATTCCGGTCTATTCTAAAGTTCGTGCCGCGACTCGCGTCCGCGCTTGTGACCTTCCCGTCGAAATCCATATCCAGAAGTGCGATCCTGGACTTGCATTTCGCGTACGTCAATGTCCCCGCTGCGACGTAGGCCGGGCGTAGGAGAAATTGGTCGACATCCTTCTCTTCCGCGTCCGGTGGGTTATGCACGATCTCAAAAGGCAGGCTTTCGAACCGCTTTGCCGATACCCGCTTTCGGATCCCGATTCTCACACTGCCGGCACTACGGAGAAGAACCGTTCTCTCGTCCGCCAGGCTCCCGTTCTGATTTGAGTCGAAGAGCACATTAAAGTCCTTTCCCGCGCGGGAGATTTTGACCAACACATCCTTATCGTCGGGCGAAGTCTTCGATTGTTGGGCGGACGCCAATCCGCAACTGTAACTTTTGTCGCAGAGCAACACTGTGCCCGGCAGCCCATCCGCGGTCTGCTCCCGCCGGAGGACAACCGTAACCTGAGCATGCACGATTGTGAGAGCTTCGAGCGTCAAGCACAGTAATAGAAAAACTCTTATTACCACTTATTTGAACTGCTCCAAAAACCTGACGTCGTTCTCGAACAAATACCGTATGTCGTCGATCTCGTACATCAACGCTGCCATCCGGTCCAGGCCGAAGCCGAAGGCGAAACCCGAATAGACGGTAGGATCGACGTTGACCGCGCGCAGCACGTTGGGATGCACCATGCCTGAACCCCCCAGCTCGATCCATCCTGAACCCTTGCACGGGCGACACCGGGTCCCCTCGAACTGGCCAGTTCCGTGACACTTGAAACACGAGAAATCGAATTCCGCTGAAGGCTCGGTGAAAGGGAAGTAGCTCGGACGAAAGCGCGTCTTGGTGTCCGCACCGAAGAGACGACGCAGCCATTCGGTGACGGTGCCTTTCAGATGCGCCATGGTGATACCTTTATCGACGCAGAGTCCCTCGATCTGGTGGAACATCGGAACATGTGTCATATCCGGCGTGTCACGTCGAAAAACTTTTCCGGGGGCGATGATGCGGACGGGCACCCCTCGGCGTTCCATCGCGCGGATCTGCACCGTCGAGGTTTGCGAGCGTAGGGCGAGGCCCGTGGTGGTGTAGAAAGTATCCTGGGACTCGCGGGCCGGATGTCCTTCAGGGATGTTCAGCGCGTCGAAGTTGTAATAATCTGTCTCGATCTCGCGGTCGTCCTCGATCGCGTAGCCCATCGAAACGAAAATGTCCTCGACTTTTTGCCGGACGATCGTGATGGGATGAAGATGCCCTGCCGCGGGCCGGCGGCCCGGGATCGTGACGTCGATCCGCTCCGCTTCGATTTTCAGTTCCGAGATCCGTCCGGCCAGACGCGACTCCGCCCTTTCAAGAGCGGCCGCTATTTTGTTCTCGAGCTGCTGGATGAGCTGACCGGTAGCCGCCCTTTCTTCAGGTGCGACCTTGCCGATCGTCTTCTTTAGATCCGCGAGCTTCGATTTTTTACCGGTGAATTTAACTTTCGCTTCGCCGACCTGTTTCAGCTGAGCCTCGGCCTCGGGCAGCAATATTCCGTCGACGCTGACGTCGGAAAGGTGGCCGATTTCTTCGATGAAGGCGGCCTTGAGCGATTCGATCTGGGCTTGGACGTCGGACATAAAGGCTAAGGATAGCAGGTAGATAAATGTGACAAAAATACCGCCAGCAATTTTACCAGCAAGTTGCACAAGCCTGCATCCGAGCACGGGCTGTTTTCGTGTCTGCGTTTTGTTCGTGTGATTTCGCGTGGGTTCGCGGTTTCAGTCCGCCTGCGCGTAGGACCTGAAACCACGAACCCACACTAAATCACACAAACAAAGCAAGAATGCTGACAAACCAAGAACACGAACGAGGCCGCACGAACAAAACGCCGGAGACCACCAGATTTACAAACACACGAATCACACGCAACGAACATTCAGCCGTTTCCCGAGCAGGCTGGCGGTTTGGTATCATCGACCTTTCCCCTGACTGCGAAAAACGAATGAAAGCTATTGTCAAAAGCAAAGCCGAGCCGGGACTGTGGATCGAGGATGTGCCTGAGCCCGAAATGTCCATCAACGACGTGATGATCCGCGTCAAGAAGGGTGGGATATGCGGGACTGATCTGCATATCTACAACTGGGATGCGTGGGCGCAATCCACGATCAAGGTTCCGACGACGGTCGGCCACGAGTTTGTCGGTGAGATCGTTGAAGTCGGATCGAACGTCGTCGATTTCAAGATCGGCGACATCGTAAGCGCCGAGGGACATCTTGTCTGTGGCCGCTGCCGGAATTGCATGGCCGGCCGGCGGGCTCTGTGTGCGAACACTCGCGGGATCGGGGTGAACACGAACGGGGGATTTGCCGAGTTCATTTCCGTCCCTATGACTAACATCTGGCGGCATAAGAAAGACATCGATCTCGAGGTCGCCGCGATCTTCGATCCATTCGGCAATGCCGTCCACACCGCCCTCGCGTTCGAGGTTTTCGGCGAAGATGTTTTGATCACCGGAGCCGGCCCGATCGGGATCATGGCGGCCGCGGTTGCACGACACGCCGGGGCTCGAAAGATCGTCATCACCGACGTAAATCCGAACCGACTCGAGCTCGCGGAAAAAATGGGCGACGTGACGATGGCCGTGAACGTGAAAGAGCGGAATCTCAAAGATGTCCAGAAAGAGCTTGGCATGAAAGAAGGATTCGATGTCGGGTTCGAAATGTCGGGCGTCCCGTCCGCCTTCAAGGACATGGTCGCGAACATGTATCACGGCGGGCGCATCGCGCTCCTCGGAATCCCGACCGAAGAGTTCGCCATCGATTGGAAAACCGTCGTCTTCAACATGCTCCACATCAAAGGTATCTACGGCCGCCAGATGTACGAGACCTGGTACCAGATGAGCGTTCTGCTCGAGACGGGCGTCGACATCTCGCCGGTCATCACGCACCGATTTCCATACCAGGATTTTGAAAAGGGATTCGAGGCGGTGCGTTCGGGGAATTCAGGTAAGGTGATTCTAGATTTCGAGGGAATGTAGAAGGCGTGTCTCGATTATCACTTTTTTAGTTTGCGCTAGCCATATTAATCATGTACGGAAAAGTAAAAGAACAGCTACAACAGACGCTCGATGAGATTCGAGAGGCGGGCCTCTACAAATCGGAGCGTGTCATCGAAAGCCCGCAGGAAGCCCGGATCGATGTCGGCGGCCGCGAGGTCCTCAACATGTGCGCTAACAATTATCTCGGGCTGTCCGATGATCCCGAAATCGTGAAGGCGGCGCAGGAAGGACTCGAGAAATGGGGTTACGGATTGTCATCGGTGCGCTTTATTTGCGGGACTCAGCAAATCCATAAAGAGCTGGAGCGGAAGATCAGCGAGTTTCTCGGGACCGAGGACACGATCCTTTACACGTCGTGCTTCGACGCGAACGGCGGCCTGTTCGAGACATTGCTTAGCGAGGAGGACGCGATCATCTCTGACGAGCTCAATCACGCCAGCATCATCGACGGCGTCCGGCTCTACAAGGCTCAACGATTCCGCTACAAGAACAGCGACATGACCGACCTTGAAGCAAAACTGAACGAAGCGTCGTCGGCGCGGTTCAAGATGATTGCGACCGACGGCGTGTTCTCGATGGATGGATATATCGCGAAGCTCGACGAGATTTGCGATCTGGCGGACAAGTAC
>DATLCA010000211.1:0-7367 GCA_035526605.1 Pyrinomonadaceae bacterium
AGATCGGGAAAAGCGCTCGAATAATCGCGCTGGTACTGGGCCCCCAGGCTCGGCGGTGCGAGCATCCCGCACAACAACACCGAAACATTTTTCGCCTTCGCTTTGCGAATTATCTGATCGAGGTTGGCCTTCATCTTGGCTACCGGCATGCCCCGCAGCAGATCGTTTGCGCCAAGCTCGAGGATCAGAATCTCCACTCCTTCCTGCTCGAGGACCCAGTCGACGCGCTCGAGCCCGCCGAGGCTCGTGTCGCCCGACACACCGGCGTTCAGCACCTCGTAACTGTAACCGTCAGCATTCAATCGCTCTTGCAAAAGGTACGGATACGACTCGCGTTCGGTCAGGCCGAAGCCCGCGGTCAGGCTGTCACCGAACGCAACGATCTTCCGCCTCTTCGACACGATCTCTGGAGTTTTTAGCGGCCGGTTCACGGCAAGGCCGATCTCGGCCGGGTGCTCGGCGGTGCCGCATCCGACCGCCATCGCAAGGAGAAATGTGAAACTAAGGAATGTCCCGGTTCGAATAATATGACTCATCTTAAGTAAATATATGCTACGCGATTTAGTAAGCTTTGGATGCACCAAATGCAGAACAGGCTTTCCAGCCTGTTCATCTACGACACACCGAAAAGTCTGTCGTACGCCAATGTAGAACGGGCTTCCCGGCCCGTTCGCGCCGACAGGCTGTAAATGCTGTCGTACAAATATGATTCAGCTGGATTCAGTTACAAAAACAGTTCGCTCCGGTACAGAGGATCTCACAATCTTGTCGGACGTTTCGATGGAGATACCCGACGGGCAGTTCGTCGCGCTGACCGGTGCTTCCGGGAGTGGCAAGTCTACGCTGCTCGGATTGATCGCCGGCCTCGACGCTCCGAGCTCCGGGACGATACTTATCGATGACGACGACATCACGCGCATGAGCGAAGACTCACTGGCCGAGGTACGCAGCGCAAAGATCGGGTTTATATTTCAATCGTTCCATCTGATCCCGAGCCTAACCGCGTTCGAAAATGTTCTCATACCCATGGAGATCCGCGGGGTCCGCGATCCCGGCGACCGTGCAGCTGAGCTCCTGCGTGACGTCGATCTAACCGATCGCGGCCATCATTACCCGGCGGAGCTTTCCGGCGGCGAGCAGCAGCGGGTCGCGATCGCCCGTGCATTCGCAAATCATCCGAAGATCCTTCTCGCCGACGAACCGACGGGAAATCTGGATTCGAAAAACGGACAGCACATTTTTGAATTGATGACGGGGCTTCACAAGCAGCGCTCGGTGACACTTGTCTTGGTCACGCATGACCAGGCCCTCGCGGCGGAGGCACAGCGGCAGGTCATCCTGCGCGACGGGCGGGTGGAGAGCGATGTGATGGGGAATAGGTGACAGGTGATGAGACCGGGGCTTCTTTCCTATCACTCATCTCTTGTCACCTAAAACGTTCTTATGCGATTTATCTTCAACCTCACCCGGCGCGAAATTCGCTCCTCCTGGCGGAGACTGCTGTTCTTTTTTCTTTGCATCGCTCTCGGCGTCGGGTCGGTCGTCGCCTTACGTTCGCTGATCCAAAATCTCACTCGGGCCGTGGGAACGGACGCCCGCGCTCTGATGACGGCGGACGTCGACATTAGCTCGACGAACGATTTTACACCGACGGAAATATCGAAGATCGAAACGGCCGTCGCAGAAGCGGGAATAGTCGATGGGAGGAACGAAACGATCACTACGTCGTCGATGGCCCGCCCATCGGACCCGGCCAACGCGAATGTAAAGCTCATCGAGCTCAAAGGTATCGAACCGCCCTTCCCCCTGGTCGGCGATTTCGCACTTGAAGATGGAAAGCCGTTCGACTTTGTCCTGCTCGCGAACAACGGCGCCGTTGTCGCGAAGATCCTGCTCGAGGATCTAAACGTGAAGATCGGCGACAAGATCCACATTGGCGAAGGTGAGTTTCAAATTCGCGGCTCCTTCGATGAGGAACCTGGCGGGACCGCCGGCTTTCGCCTGGGTGCCCGCGTCTTTATTGAGAAGAAGGCTTTCGACGATGCCGGTATTACGAGAAATGCGGGCCGCGTCCGGCGGCGCATTTTGTATCGCACGACCGACAATCCTACGCAGCTTGTCGGGCACCTCCGCGACAGTTTGAAGGGGACGACGCTGACCGTGCAGTCGTACCGCGAAACGCAGGAAAACCTAAGTGAGCAATTCGAGAAAACGGAGAATTACCTTTCCCTGACCGGCCTGCTGATCCTTGTCCTCGGGGGCGTCGGTGTGTGGAACGTCGCCCGCGCCTTTGTCGAGCAGAAGCGAAAATCCGTCGCGGTCCTAAAGTGTCTGGGCGCGAGTGGAGGCAGGATCATCACCGTTTACCTGTTGCAGATCCTCACGCTCGGCTTCGCGGGCAGTTTATTCGGGGTCGGGCTGGCACAACTGGCGCTGCTATTTGTTCGCTGGCGATTCGTGGACGTCCTGCCTGCGAAGATGACTTACGCGGTCGGTTTCTCAACTGTCTTCCAGGGCGTCACGTTGGGAGTGTTGATCTCACTCCTCTTTTCAGCCCTGCCGCTCCTCCAGGTTCGAAATATCAAACCGAAGCTTCTTCTTCGCGATGAGAATAATGCTTCGATCCGCCGGCTCGATCCGACGAAATGGCTATTCGGAGCACTTTCGCTTCTCGGTTTGCTTGGGCTTGCGGTGTGGCAGGCCGGCTCCGTAACGGTCGGAGCGTTTTTCCTTGGCGGCCTGGGTGCGACATCCGCGGTGCTTTATCTCACAGCTCTTATGTTGATGCGGCTGCTGCGGCGGTTTCGGGGCGCTGGCCCGTTCGCATTGTCGCAAGCCGTAAACTCGCTTTACCGCCCCGGGAATCAGACCCGGATCATCCTTCTGGCCGTCGGTCTCGGAGCATTCGTCGTGCTCGCCGTGCAGTCACTGCAGGCAAACCTCGTCCGCGAGTTCGACTTCACCCGGAACCAGCGCCTGCCGAGTTTGTTGTTCGTCGATATTCAGAAAAGCCAGATACAGAATATTGCGGGGCTGATCGAATCGCGCATCGGCGAAAAACCTGAAACGATTCCTACAGTGCGGGCGCGCGTTTCCCATGTGAACGGCGAACCTTTCGACTTCGCGCAGCGCGAGACGCGACAGCAGCAGGGACAGATCGGGCGCGAGTTCGCCATCACCTACCGGGCGGATATGGACACGAACGAAAGCCTTCTAAGCGGCCGGTGGTGGAACCATGAGCCCGGCGATGTTCCGGAAGTTTCCGTAGAGGAGGAGATGGCCGGCAGGCTGAAAGTATCGCCTGGCGATTCGATGACATTCGACATCTCGGGCAGGAAGATCACCGCCCGCGTCGCGAACGTCAGAAAGCTCGATTTGCGCAATACCCGCACGGCCTTCGTTTTCGTGTTCCGCCCGGGACCACTCGAAAAAGCGCCGCAGACGTTTGCGGCAACGGTCCTAACCCGGGCGTCAGCGACGGATCGACAGCGACTTCAACGCGACGCGCTCGAGGCATATCCGAATGTGCAGATATTCGACGTCGCCGATATCGTCGCGACGGCGCAGCGACTCGTGAGTAACTTCGTCCTGGCCATATCGTTCGTTGGAAGCTTCGTAATGTTGAGTGGAATTCTGATTCTGATCGGCTCGATCGCGCTTACGAAATCGCAGCGGATCTATGAAAACGCGATTTTGAAAACATTGGGCGCAAGGCGACCGACGTTAACCGCGATCCTTTTTGCCGAATATGGACTGCTCGGGTTACTGTCCGGCCTCATCGGCGCATTCTTCGCCACGGTGCTATCTTACGCGGTCAGCCACTACCTTCTTAAGATCACATGGGAGTTCGAACCGTCGCTCAGTTTCGGCGGAATACTCGTCACGGCGCTGATCGTCATGATCGTCGGCGCGGCCGCAAGCTTCGACGTGCTTTTCAGAAAGCCGCTGTCGACGCTGCGGTCCCAGTGAGATCAATTGTTCTGGGGATTGAACGGATGAGCGGCGAGCACGGTCCTCATGTTCACCTGGGCCAGCAGGGTTTCGATATACGCCCCAAAGCGATGCAGGATCGGGACGATATCCTTTTTCTCCGAGCTCGCAAGGATCTCTTCCGCGAACCTCTCGAAGGTTTCCCGGTCCTTATGAAATAGAAACGGTATCGTCCTTTCCAGGAACTCGCGCAGTTCCTTATTCACCGCTTCGAGAAGCTTTTTGTCAGGGTTTTGTTCGGCCGCCTTGACGACCTGGAGTGCCTGCCACAAGTTCTGACGCAAGGCGAGCGACTGGTCGAGTTTTGTCTGGAAATTCGGGAAGAGATCGCTCGGAAGCGTTTTCGGATCGACGACCTGGGCAAAGCCCGCCAGGATCTGCCGAAAGCTGTCGCTCAAGAGCTCGTACGCGGTTTCGACGCGTGCGAAAACGGACGGTACAGGACGGATCGCGACAAGGCCCGTCAGCTCCTGCGAGAATACTTTTTTCAACTCGAGCGCGGCCGTGTAAGACGCACCGTCCAGAGAATCAAACATGGCCGCTTCTTCGTCGGGAAAACGGGAGAGGCGGTTTTCCATATGCACGATCAAATCCTGAGTCAGTTCATGAACTCGCGAGAAGATTATTAGCGAGGGCTTTAAAGGTTCATCGTGACGAAGCATTTTTCCGACGATGCCGAGCGAGCCCAGTATCGTTCCGAACCTCGGAAGAATAACCTGGAGGTCGACTTCGTCGGAGAATGGTATCGCGTTACTGGTCGTAATCGCCTTGAGCTTGTCGGGGAGAAAAGATTCGCCGGCCGAATGGGTGCGGGAAATGAGTTTTCGAAAAACCGGGGAAGACTCGAGCTTTTCGAGCAGGATCGAGCTCCAAGCGCGCCAGTCGGCGAAGCTTAGGTTTTTGTTTGTGCCGAGGACGCTTTCGTTAAGCACGATGGCGTCCCGAAGCACGAGTGCGAACGCGTCCAGCTCATCGGTGGTTATGGAACCGCCCGCGGACCTGTCACCTTCCGAAGGAATCGGTCCGGCGACCGCCTTTCGAAGTCTGAAGTTCAGCTTGGATGAGTTGAGCAGGGCCGCCCGGGTCAGACGACATTCCCGGGTCCAATTTCCGGCGGCTTCGGTCGGACGGTTCTTGTCGGAGTAAGTTTGATCGCCTCGTCTCAAGAACGTCTCCAGGCCGGCAAGCCAAACGCCGAGCTCAAACGAGAGCTCATCCGGGTCGAAAACGGCGATGATCGCTGAATCTTTGAATTCTTCCCTGTTATCGGAAAACAAGGTCGCCGGGTCGAAGAGTTGTGTTGGGGTCGAAACTAATTCCAATTGGGGATTCCTCACTATTAGCTGGAGACTGAAGGCGGGGGCGAAGATTTCGCCATTTATTTTATACAATTAAACATCGGCGATTGGCAATAAAAACTTTGTTCGGCCCTCGGTATTTGGCAGGAGATTTATGGAGTTGCACTCGAACATTTTGGTGCTTGCGACCGGAAACCGGGGAAAGGTGCGCGAACTTAGAGAATTGTTCGGGGATCTGCCTTTGGAGCTAAAAAGCCTTGCAGATTTCGAAGGGATCGTCGACGTAGAAGAGACCGGCTCGACGTTTCGCGACAACGCCGAGCTCAAGGCACGCGGGTTCGCGCTCCAGACTCGCCAGTTATCGCTGGCGGACGATTCGGGCCTCGAGATCGAGGCACTCGGAAATGCCCCCGGTATTTATTCCGCCCGTTTTGCCGGCGAAGATTCCGGTTACGACGTGAAAATATCAAAGCTCCTATCAATGCTCGACGCGACGGGCGACACGACGCGGCGGGCAAGATTTGTCTGTGTAATGTCTCTCGCAGATTCGGATGGGCGCGCGGTTTACAGTGCCGAAGGTATCTGTCCGGGGTCGATCGCTTTGGAACCCAGAGGCAACAACGGTTTTGGGTACGATCCGATCTTTATACCCGACGGTTTCGGATCCACCTTCGGCGAGCTCCCCGACGAAGTCAAAAAACGGATCAGTCATCGTGCGAAAGCGGCTGAGCTCATTATTCGATATTTACTGGATTTTATTGCGGTCTGACTTGACCAATCAATTTTTCGCCAGTAAAATTCGACACTTGAATCGTTTCTTGGCTGAAACGTGACGGGGCGTAGCACAGCCTGGTAGTGCGCACGGTTTGGGACCGTGAGGCCGCAAGTTCGAATCTTGCCGCCCCGACCATAAAGCGGGTCGATCAACTGATCATTTCTATTCTGCTGTTACTCGCAGACATCTGTTCGCAAAAGAAGTATTCATATTCACAATCACTCTGGAGGTTAATTAAACTATGGCTCGTATGACTCAATCGGAGATCGTCAACGCATTGGCGGATTCGTCGGGACTGAAGAAGGCGGAAGTTAAAGGTTTGTTTGACGCTATTGCCGAGCTCGCTTCGAAGGAAGTTAAAGCAAACGGCGAATTTACGCTTCCCGGATTTGGAAAGCTTGTAAAAGCAACGCGTAAGGCCCGCGAAGGCCGCAACCCGGCAACCGGTGCCGTGATCAACATTCCGGCGAAAACGACGGTCAAATTCCGACTTGGCAAGTCCATGAAGGACGCGGTCGGAAAGTAGTAGTACAAAGTTTTGATTCGTATCGAGGCCGCCTGGAAACTAGTTTCCTTGCGGCCTCATCTCTTTTGAAGTGCCCCGGAATCATCTTCTTCTGAACTGCCCCGGCGTCGTGCTTTTATCGATTGCCTCCGCTCCAGCCGGAGGTCGGGCCCACACCGGTTGAGGCTTCAGTTTAAAAAAAGTTGGTTCAATCGAGACAGCTTCAGCTAAAGCTTTGCGGAATTATGCATTTTTCTTTTTTCGGCTGAAGTCTTCCTAGTCGAATTGGCCACCTCAGTTTGAAGACCGAGGCGATTCATAAGAGCGTAAAGCTCGAGCGAAAAAGAGGAGGCCGACACTTTTGAGACAGTCCTTACTCCTTCTAAGGGAATCCCCTTAAAAAAGTTCGTGACAAAACGCAATTCCTTCTGTTAATATTTCCTTACAAAGTTGGTTAGCGTTCGGAATCCCTCATTAGTTGCAACGTTGAAATCGCTTTTTTCAACTAAATATTTTCGGAGATTTGTAGGTTTTACCGCAGTTTCCAGGGGTTCTGCCGTTTAAGGCTGAGGTAATTTTGATAAGGGGTAATTTATCACTAAGGAGAGTAAAAAGTGGCAGCAGCTAAACTTATGACATTGCAAGATAGGATCTTGCAAATCGATCACATCCAGGCTCGCCGTTATTCAAAACTGACGGACGACGCTATGGAGATCGCAACGCAGGGGATCATCCGGCACCTTCGTGCTTGCGCACGTATGGAAGTTAATCCGGACGCTTCGGCGGTACGCGAAATAAT
>DATLCA010000212.1:0-11194 GCA_035526605.1 Pyrinomonadaceae bacterium
TGTCGCCGCTCCTGCTGTTCGCGGGGTGGACCGACATCCGGCAAACCGCGGCAATTTCTGCGATGTTCATTCTGGTTAATTCGATCGCCGGACTCGCGGCGAATTTGCGCCAGACGAGCCCGGCGTCACTGCCTTCGGCGACGGTTCTGTTTACTCTTGCGGTGTGTGTGGTGATGGGCGGATTTATCGGGTCCAGCTTTGGTGCAAACCGCAAACAATCAACTTTGGTGTTGCGACGCCTGCTGGCTCTCGTGCTCGTGATCGCTGCATGGAAAATGATCCTGGGTTGAAAGGTTCGCTGGGCGTCTTCAGTTCTTTGCGGCTTTGCTTCCTGGCGTAAACGTGATCGTCAGCGTCACCAACTGCGATGTAAAGACGAAGACGAAAAGCGGCAATAGAAAAAGGCATCATGCAGATGCCTTTTTCTATTGATCAAATTGGTGGAGACGAGGGGGATCGAACCCCTGACCTCTGCAATGCCATTGCAGCGCTCTCCCAGCTGAGCTACGTCCCCTTGTTGTGTTTCGAGTTCAGACTTTCGAGTTCCGAGTTCGAATCCAAGAAGTTTGAATCTACCGAAAACGACCGCAAGGGTCAAGCGTCTCACTTGCCGGTGAATTTCGGTTTTCTTTTTTCCAGAAAGGCAGAGACGCCTTCCTGTTTGTCTTCGGTCGAAAAACAAATCGCGAAAAGATCGACCTCGCGGCGCAGGCCTTCGTCCAGATTGGACCGGGACGCGAACTTCACCGCTTCCTTGCAGAGCTGCAGCGCGATCGGGGCTTTCTCGGCAATCTTTCCGGCAAGCTCCAGGGTTTTCGCCTCGAGCTCGCCAGCCGGATGAACATGATTCACGAGCCCGAACTTGAGCGCCGTTTCGGCGTCGATCATGTCGCCGGTCAGAATGATCTCCATCGCACGGCCCTCGCCGATCAACCGCGTGAGCCGCTGGGTTCCGCCGCCGCCGGGTATTATGCCGAGGTTGATCTCGGGCTGCGAAAAGCGCGCGTTCTCGCTGCAGATCCGCAGATCGCAGGCGAGCGCCAGCTCGTTGCCCCCCCCGAGGCAGAATCCGTTTACCATCGCGATCGTCGGTTTCGGAAACGAGTCGATCGTATTGAAGAACGTTTTTTCGTGGAACAGGTCGCGCTGCGTGACCGGGGTCTGGCCGGCGAACTCGCTGATATCCGCTCCCGCGATAAATGACTTCTCGCCCGAGCCGGTGATAACGAGAACGCGGACCGAATCGTCGCGGCGCAGCTCGTCGAGAGCGGCGACGCCTTCCCTGTGTACCTGCTGGTTGAGGGCGTTCAATTTGTCAGGCCGGTTTATCGTCAAAACCGCGACGCCGTCGCCTCGCTTCTCGACCGTAATTGTTTCGTAGTTCATAAAATAGTAGGACAGCCTTTCCAGGCTGTCCTCGCATGCGTTGAACGAACAGGCTGAAAAGCCCGTTCTATTCCTCTATTCCCTCGACGACGTTGTCGTCCGCGATCCACGCGACGAACAGCCGAAGCCAGTTGTCTTTCGATTCGATGATCGAGACCCCGACCCGGGACGTCCCGTAATTCGAGGCGCCGATCCGCGCGACCTTGGCCTTTACTTCGACCGGAACGCCGTCGGGCCGATGCGAGCGAATATAAAGTGTTTCGCCCTCGGCAATTTTTTGATTGAGCTGGAATAGGGCGCCGAGTGTCGAGATGTCGTCGGTTTCGGTCGGCTCGCTCCACGCGGCCCCGTCGTCCGCACGCCCGGAGACGACGATCGGAAGCCGGAGGGCCATCCGAAGTGCAAAGCGTTTTTCCTCAAACTGAGGCTGCATACTTGTCGGCATCAGGCGCGTTTTAAGTAATGGGGGTCGATCCGAGCAAACCTAGTTTAACATTTCTTTTCGGAAAACTGTCACCGAGGATTCGCGCAAAAAACAATTTCATTTTGCCCGGCGCAAGATCCTCTGACGGCATGCTCTCTTGTCGGTATTCGACTAAGTTACGACGCGATAGTTATACTACAGACATAACGTTTATTTCAAATTTTTCAATCGTTTGGAGAGCATCGAAAGGCAAATGGCAACGACGAATATCGAGCGAAAAGTTGTAATCCTCGGCTCCGGGCCGGCCGGTCTGACGGCGGCGATTTATGCGTCTCGGGCGCAACTCGAACCGCTCGTCATCGACGGGCCGCAACCCGGCGGGCAGCTGACAATAACCACCGACGTCGAGAATTATCCGGGCTTCGCGGACGGGATCATGGGTCCGGCATTGATGGAGCAGTTTCGCGAACAGGCGACGCGGTTCGGCACCGAGATCCTGAATGTCTGGATCGACCGCGTCGATCTGTCGGAGCGGCCGTTCACGCTTTTTGGAAAGGAGAGCCAGGACGCCGAGGAGATCACCACGGTGATCAAAGCAGATACCTTAATCATTTCCACCGGCGCGTCTGCAAAATGGCTTGGAGTTCCGGGCGAGGAACCCGTGCCGGTCGGGCTGGGCGGAAACGGTGTGTCGGCGTGTGCGACATGCGACGGATTTTTCTTTCGGGGTAAGCCTATAGTTGTCGTTGGCGGCGGAGATACCGCTATGGAAGAGGCGCTGTTTCTGACGCGATTCGCATCGAAGGTCACGCTCACGCATCGTCGCCCCGAGTTTCGCGCTTCGAAAATAATGCAGGAACGAGTCCTGGCGCACGACAAAATAGAAGTTCTTTGGAATACGGAGATCAAAGAGATCATCGGCTCGAAGGAAACCGGGGTCGAGAGCGTAACGATCTTCAACAACCAGACGAATGAAACGTCGAACTACCCCACGCAGGGAGTTTTCATCGCCATCGGGCACAAACCTAATACGGAATTGTTCAAGGGTGTTCTCGATATGGACGAAGTCGGCTATCTGATCACGGAAGGCCGCACGATGAAGACGAATATTCCCGGAGTGTTCGCCTGCGGCGACGCGCAGGACTCGTATTACCGCCAGGCTGTGACTGCGGCCGGTACGGGTTGCATGGCGGCGATCGATGCTGAAAGATTTCTTGTGGAGCACCATGTTCCGGGTGCCGAAAAAAACACCGAGACGAACTGGTAATCGAAAGGATGTGAAAAAAGGACTGGCCTTGCAGAGGCCAGTCCTTTTTCCTAGGGGTTCAAATTGCGGCCCGGATCCCCTTCCTGATCGTCCCTTGCGCCCGATATTCGGCAAGGAAGGCTTTAGCCGAAAAAATAAAAATGCGGGATTTCGCAACGCTTCAGCTAAAGCTTTTTTGATCAAAGCCGCTTTTTTTATTTCGGCTAAAGCCACCGAGTGTCGAAGGTAACCTCTGGCTAAAGCCGGAGGCAATTGGTAAGGAGAGGAGGCCGGTTCGATTAAGAAGCCAAAAAGAGGCTGCCCTTGCCGGGCAGCCTCTTTAGCGCTTAGCTCGATAAACTGCTACGCGTCTTGTTTTGCTCCGCAGCAATCACAGCATGACTTACCGTCCGCCTTCATTGCCTGGTGCTCCGCATCCGTCATCGTAGCGTGCGATGCCTGGCCGTCCTTATGCTTCATCGGACAAGAATCAGGATGTTGCGCCGAGGCGTCGCCTCCTTTTTTCATCGGGCACGAATCGCCTTTGCAGCAACCTTCGTCGCAGCAAGATGCAGTTTCCTTGCCCGATCCATCCTTTTTCGTCGGGCACGAATCGGCCCCGTGCGAGCAGCAGGACGCCGCTGCGGTTTGAGTAACGCCGCTTGGATTTAAAGCGATCGCCGCCACTGCAAGTCCGAGGACCAACAAGACGGAAATAGCTAAGATAATTCTTTTCATTTTTACCTCTTTGGTTTAGATATTAGATCAACATCGCCGGCCGAACGGCGCGGCATAAATTTGCGACGGGATCAGTTTCTAAATCCGAAAGACACGGTGTTTTATGAATATCTTTTTTTGAGGGATGCGGAACGAAGTGTAGAACTTCGCGTCAGAACTTCTTTGAAGGACCGGTTCGAACCTTAGGGAAGAAAGCCCCGCGCGCGTTGCCGGCTCAGAGGCGTGAATCTCCCGCTCGGTCTTGCGGGTTTTATCGAAGACCGCCGGCAAGAATCCACAGCAACTCAGACTCTGCGAACGGCTGCCCGAGACGAGTTGCGAACTCTTATTGTTGCTTCTCTTGTTGCAGTGACCCGATGCGGCCCTTGCGAGCGGACAATGTGCGGACGCCGAAGTCTCCATCGGCATGGAGCAGAAAAACAGAAAAACAACTCCGCTCAGCCAGAATGACATGACTGCCGCCAGTGCTTTTCTCGAGTTTTTTCTAAGCTGCTTCATGGAAAGGCCGCCAGGTGAAGTGTAGCGCCGCGAATATTTTCGGGCAATGAGTATAATAGCGCTGATCCTGTTATTTTTTATATACGTTTATGCCGATCTACGAGTACAGATGCAAAGACTGCGGCGAGCACATTGAAAAGCGCCAGTCCGTCAACGATGAGCCCCTGAAAACCTGCGAGAAATGCGGAGGGGGCTTGGAGAAACAGTGGTCGCTGTCCGGCTTTCAGTTCAAAGGCGGAGGCTGGTATGTGACCGATTATGCCGGTAAGAAGTCGGGCGCGACCGACACTGCGGCCAAAACTGAAAAAGCTTCCGGGAGCGAATCAACCGAAAAGTCCGGAGACGCATCAAAGACAAAAAGCGAAGCCGCACCGGCCACGAAAACGGACAGCGGATCCACCAAAGAATGACAAAGCGTCTTGTTGAAGCAGTTCTCTTAATTAGCGTCATCGCGGCGGCGATGGCTGGGGCACTTGGCCAGTCGCGCCACACATCGAAAGGCGGCGATCTTGAAGGCACCTTGCTGAGCGTGACGGCGTCGCGCTCGGACGGCAAGAAAGAAGCTATCAAGATCGAGAACCTGTCGCTTTACGAGAACGGCTTCGAGCAGAAGATAAAAAATTTCGCCTATGACCCTTCGCCCTCGCGGATCGTGCTTCTCGTCGACAATTCGCAGACGCTGCCGGCGGATGTCGAGAAGCTGAAAAAAGCGACGATGGAATTCGCGTACGAGATCTTCGACGGCGATCAGCTCTTCACCCTCGCGTACGACGAGAAGGCCGAGATCATCCAGGAATGGACCGATGACGCGAAGAAGATGGCAGCGTCGCTGGCCACATTTCGTAAAAAGGGCAGCCCTTATTTGTTCGACGCGCTGGATTCGACGATCAGCGAGGTGCTCCTGCCGCTGATGCCCGGCACCCGAAAGACGGCTATCGTAATTATCGGCGACGGAGTGGATCGGGGGAGCAAGACGGGATTTCAGAAAATTCTCGGCCGAATGCAGAACGAGAACGTAACGGTGTACGCGTTGCAGTTGCCGGATCGGACCGGTGGGGCATTTCGTCGTGATCAGCCAAAGGCGGCAGCGGTTTTAGCTCAGCTTACGGAAGGAACAGGCGGGGCGATCTTCCCGCTCGACGAGGCACAGACCGCTGCGAAATCGATATGCGACGAGCTCCGTCACAATCGCTATCTGCTTTCCTACGTACCGGTGAACACGTCGAGCTACGACATCCGGCGAGTGTTTCTCACCGCGGAAGACGGCGTAGTCGTGCGAACCAAAACGGCGCAGCCGCCGAATGTGAAATAGGTTTTCATAGAAACAGAACAGGAGAATGCCGTTAAGCCCGCGGTCTCGGACCGCGACACAAGGCCGGTCGTAGACCGGCGGCTTAACGGCTAATTTATTTTGTTTTGAGTTCTAAACGGCTACAGGCGCCGCGATCTTGCCGTGCGATTGATACCCCACGATGTTGAGATTCTCGTATTTGAAACTCAACAATCCTTCCAAGCCTTTCAACTTCTCAGCATTCGCAAATTCCAACTTCGGCAACGGCAGCGGCTCGCGCGAAAGAAGCTCGTTGACCTGGTCAAGGTGGTTCGAGTAGATGTGCAGATCACCGAACGTGTGGATGAAATCGCCGACCTCGAGATCGCAGACGTGCGCGATGAGATGTGTCAGCAGCGCGTAGCTTGAAATATTAAACGGCACCCCGAGAAATGCGTCGGCCGATCGCTGGTATAACTGGCAGTGAAGAGTTTTTCCGTTCTCGATCTTGAATTGAAACAAGGTGTGACACGGCGGCAAGGCGACTTCGTCACAAGTCTCGGGGTTCCAACCCGTAACGATCAAACGGCGCGAGTTCGGATTTTTTTCGATCTCATTTATCAACCTCGCGATCTGATCGACGCCGTTCATCTGCGGGTAATCGCCGCCGAACGAACGCCAAAGATAACCGTAGACCGGACCGAGATCGCCCGCTGTCCGACCGAACCTCGCGGTCTGTTCTTCTGTCGCCCACTCGGCCCAGATATCGACACCGCGCGCCTGCAGGTCGACATCGCTCGTGCTCCCGCTCAAAAACCAAAAGAGCTCTTCCGCAACCCATCGAAACGGAACGCGCTTCGTGGTGACGATCGGAAATCCTTCACGCAGATCGAACCGGGTTTGATAGCCGAATGAAGAGATCGTCCCGACACCGGTTCGGTCCTCGTGTCGGCTGCCTGTTTCGAGAATGTGCCTAAGGAGATCGTGGTACTGATGCATCTAGTGAATAGTAAATCGTAAATCGTGAATAGTAAAAACGCCTTACTTTGGGAATTTTGCGAGCTCTGCGTGAGATCAGTTCGGTCCCCAAGGGGCTCGCGATTGTCGACGATCTGCCAACGGTTTTTACTATTTACTATTCACCATTTACTATTTACTACTTATGGCTGGAAAACTTGAGGTCAGCTTTAACAGCCCGCAATGCGGATGGATGTCGATCGGGTTCGATGACGGCGTTTCCGAGTTTCATACAACGACCGCGCACGCACCGCACGAGCTGGCATTGCCGGAGTTGATGAAGATCCTGACCTCGCTCGCTGATTCGAACTCCCCGATGAATGAATACGTCCTCAGGTGGAACCGCGACCCGGAAGAATTCGATTTCCGGTTTGTCCGCGATGGCGAGAATTTGCTGCTGGAGATCTATCAATACCCGACGGATGAACGTGAGGCGGCCGAACGGGAGCTCGTCTTCTCGCATCGGGGAGCGCTGCCGGATGTTGTCGATTCGTTTGGCGAGACGTTCGAGCAACTGTACGCCGACCGTGACACGGACGAGTTCGAGTTCAATTGGCGTCAGCCGTTTCCGTATAACGAGTTTGTAGAGTTCAAAGGAAGATTGAACCGCGGATGACGCGCAGAAGACGAGGACGGGGCGGCCGTTTTATACGAGAGTCGTCTGACTCAGACAAGTGCGGGTTTAGCTCCGTTAGGAGCGAAATGTTTGTAGCAGTTGGGAATCAAGGAAATCGAGCTCCGTGGGAGCGACACATCGATGCCGCTCCTGCGAGGCCTGGTTCATTTTGGGGCACGTGCTTCTACAAACATTTCGCTCTTAACGGAGGTGGGTATAACTTCCGGAACGTTATCGCTGAACCGTATCCCGGCGCATAATAAAATGAAACCGCCCTCGGGGCGTTCGAATTAATGAAAGAAAGACTTTTAGATCTACTTGCCTGCCCGACCTGCGGGGGTGACATCCTCCTCGCCTACGCCAGCAAATACGACGACAAGGAAATTATCGAAGGCGTGCTGACATGCAAGAAATGCACACGCGAATATCGGGTCGTCCGGGGCGTCCCGCGTTTTGCCGATCTCGGCAAGATTGAGGAAGACAAGGCCGAGACGGCGGAGAACTTCGGCTGGCAGTGGACGCACTTCACGCAAGAAGATCCGAAATACAATGAGCAGTTTCTCGGCTGGCTTCAGCCGGTCAAGCCGGATTTTTTTGACGGCAAAGTGGTCCTTGAAGGCGGGTGTGGGAAGGGCCGTCATACAAAGCTCGCCGCGAAGTGGGGAGCGAAAGAGGTGGTTGGTGTCGATCTCGGGGATGGTGTCGAATCCGCATTCGCCCTCACGCGAAATCTTCCAAACGTCCACATCGTGCAGTGCGATATTTTCAAGCTTCCGTTCAAGAAAGTTTTCGATTACGCATTCAGCGTCGGCGTTTTGCATCACACACCCGATCCGAAAAAAGCATTTGTATCGCTGTCGTCGAAGGTTAAGAAGGCCGGTCATATTTCCGCGTGGGTTTACGGCGCTGAGAATAACGAGTGGATCACGAAATTCGTCGATCCGGTACGCGAAGGCTTCACATCGAAAATCAGCCAGCCTGTTTTGTATCAACTATCTAAGCTCCCGACGCTCAGCCTGTTTTTGACCACGAAACTTCTCTATCGCCCCGCCAACGTCGCCGCAAAACCGATCGCGAACAAATTGTTCTACAACGATTATCTAAATCACATCGGATCGTTCGGCTGGCGCGAGCAGCACAACATCGTCTTCGACCACCTTGTCGCCCCGACCGCGTTTTATATTTCACGCGAGGACTTCGAAACATGGTGGAGCGACATCAAGGCTGAGGACGTTTCCGTCATCTGGCATAATCGGAACAGCTGGTGTGGGTTTGGGAGAGTGGTTTAGTCGTGGATTTGCACGGGCTAATAAAAGATTTTGTTAGCCGCGGATTTACGCGGATGACGCGGATCTGAAAAGAATGGTTTGTTCCGACGAGTCATCCGCGTAAATCCGCGGCTAAAACCTCGTATGAAGTTCGACAAAGGAATCGCAAAGAAATATCGCCGGTCGGTCGAGGCTGCATTTGAAGTAATGCTCGAGAAGGGCAATGCGGAGCACCGCGAGATTGCTTCCCTGATCCTCGATTCGGGAATGCACGTGCGCGTGAAACCCGTTAGTCAGATCAACGCTTCGGGTGTGACTGGGTTGATCGATTCCGGCGACACGAACGATCGCATCGAGGATGAACGTCTCAATCTGCACGAAGCCTTCGACGAGATCTACATCGCCATCGCCGAAGAGACGATCGACACTGGCGGGCAGCGCGGATGCGAAGGGACGTTCGTGCATGAAGGCCGGCACGCGTACGACTTTGCACGCACCATCGAAAGTTTTTCGGATGCCGATGTTAACCCGCTCAGCCTGTTCGACCCGACCCTCTACGAGCTGGAATGGGAGGCGCACAAGACGTCCGGCGAGTATATGCTACGGGTCGGCGCCGATGAATATATCGAAGAAGGTCTGCAGCTTTTAATCCTCGGACAGGAAGCGGAACGCTGCTTTGTGAACGAGGAAGGTATCGGCTGCCGGCTGCGTGATAACTATGGTCTGACGCCCGATGCAAACCCGGGCCCGCGCGCTAGTGAGCTACTAGGATTGAAGTTTAGAGTTTAGAGTTCCCAGTTCGGAGAACCGACTCTGAACTCTAAACCCTGAACCCTGAACCCTGAACTATGAATCTTCCCCAGGAAATGCAGCAGCACACTTACGCGATCATGGATCGCGTCGAGGACTCGCATTGGTGGTTTGTCGGCCGACGCGCGATTCTTGAGAGCTTTCTAAGCGGCATCGTCAAGCGTTTGGAGTTCCGCCTTCAGGCGGCTAACGATGACGGCCCTCAGTCTCGGGAATACCACGCGAAGCCGCCTGAAAGCGGGACTCCAAACGCACCTGAAGTGGGAACTTCGAATGCGCTGCACATTCTCGATGTTGGCTGCGGGACCGGAGCCAATCTCGAAATGCTCTCCCAGTTTGGAGAAGCCGAAGGTGTCGACGTTTCCGATGACGCTCTCGAATTCTGCCGCCGAAAAGGCTTGAAGGTCCAAAAAGGTTTGGCCGAGAAACTGCCTTACGCGGACGATGCCTTCGACATTACAACCGCGCTCGACGTCGTCGAGCATCTGGACGACGACATCGCCGGACTCAAAGAAATGTTCCGCGTGACGAAGCATGGCGGTTATTCCCTGATCTTCGTGCCGGCGTTCATGTGGTTGTGGGGAGTTCAGGACGACATCTCGAACCATCGCATTCGATATACGAAAAAACAGATCGTCGATCGGCTGAAAGAAGCAGGGTATTCTGTCGAGCGCGGAACGTATGCGAACTGGACATTCTTTGCCCCGATCCTTGGCGGCCGGACTTTGATGCGACTCACCGGAATCAAACCCGAATCTGAAAATAACGTGAACGTTTCAGCTCTCAACGGGGCGTTCGGAAAATTGTTCTCGGCCGAACGTTTCTGGCTGAAGAATTTCAATTTCCCTTTTGGGGTGTCTATTGTAGTCGTCGCTCGAAAAGATTGAGACGATTTAATTCCCTCGCAGTCCCCTAACGTAACGTTCCTTACAACAATTCACAGGTGGCACGGTGCTTGCCACCTCTTTCCGTATACGCAAAGAATTTTTTTTGTGTAGGAAATACGCGCAGGCCGCAAAAGCGCAAATAAGAACAAGGGGAGTACCATGAAAAAAATAAAAACAATCGGAATCATATCGTTTGCACTGGGAGTAATGTTTGTCGGGGCGAGCTCCGCGTCGGCGCAATCGATGCAGGAAGAACGACGAGAGATGCGTCGGGACGTTCGCGATGCACGACAGGACTATCGCAGAGATGTGAGACGTGGCCGGGATCCGGTCGCTGCACGCCGTGAGATGAGGCGTGATGTCCGTCAGGCTCGCCGTGAATACAGACGGGAAACTCGTCGGGGCGTTCGCGGTTGGTACGAATACAGGAATGGGCGCCGAATGAGCTTTTATCCGTCTACGATGTACAACTACCGAAATGGTATATTGATTCGCCTCCGCTAAGAAAGTTAGTCGGAGATAAATTGAGGCCGTCTGAAAAGGCGGCCTCTTTTAAATTGCCTCCAGCTTTATCCTCTTATCAATTGCCTCCAGCTTTAGCTGGAGGTGGTAAACAACAAGGACGGCTTCAGCCGAACAGTAATAAAAAAACAATCATCCTTATGCTTCAGCTGAATTGGGCTGAAGCCAAGAGGAAATGCTTTTTCTCATATTCGGCTAAAGCCTTCTTTTTGGAAACAGCTCCACTAGCTAAAGCTAGTGGCAATTTAAAGGAAGGATGTCGCCTCTTGCGAGACTGTTTTTGATAAACATGGGATTCAGCTAATATCCACGCAATGCCTTCGGAAGATTTCTATTGCGATGAAGTTCTCTCGGGCCGCACGCCGGTCGAGAAGGTTCTTGAAACCGAGAACGTTCTTGCGTACCATCACACGCGTCCGTTCTGGGAAATACACATCGTCGTGATCCCGAAAACGCACGTTGATTCGCTGCTGAGGGTGGAAGATGATTTGTTAGTGGAGTTGCTCGGTGTA
>DATLCA010000213.1:0-2733 GCA_035526605.1 Pyrinomonadaceae bacterium
CGCTGTGGAAAAAAGTACGCCGCCTGTGTAAAAAAACGCGAAGTCTGTGGAAAAAGCTCGCTGAAAAAAAATCTTCGCGATAAAAATTTACACCCGCGAAATTTCCACTTAGAATAGTCCTCTCATTCCCTGATTCATAACATGGCATTTGCATTCCCCGACGCCCGAAGAGAACAATTTTTAGAACGCCCGCTTCCAAGCAGCGAAGAGAGCGAACGCGCCATTCTGGGCGCGATACTGCTCGACAACGCGCTTATTTCGCAGGCGGTGGAGCATCTAAAACCGGAAGACTTTTACGGCCCGCTCCATCGCAGGATCTTCAACGCGATGCTTTCCCTTTTCGAAACCTCGAAGCGGATCGACCCGATCCTCATCGGCGAGGAATTGAAAAAGGAGGGCTCGATCGATTCGATCGGCGGCATCGCGACCATCACGAATCTCACGTACGGCCTGCCTCACTTCACCGATGTTAAAGATTACATCAAGGTCGTCCGCGACAAGTCGATGATGCGGACGCTCGTGCGGACGTGCAACGAGATCACGAGCGAAGCGCTCGAAGAGGAAGAAGACGCCGAGGTCGTGCTCGATCACGCAGAGCAGATGATCTTCCAGTTGACGGAGATGGAGGAACGGCAGGGCTTCTCGCGGATCCAGCCCATCGCCGAAAATGTTTTCACAAAGATCCAGGAGTATGCGCGCCATGACAGCCATGCACTTACTGGGCTCGCGACGGGCTTTCGCGATCTCGATCAGATCACTTCCGGCTTTCAGCCCGCCGATCTGATCATCGTCGCGGCCCGGCCGTCGATGGGTAAGACCGCGCTGGCCCTGAACATCGCGCAGCGCGCGGCTGTTAGCGAAGGAGCGACCGTGGCGGTGTTCTCACTGGAAATGTCGAAGGAACAGCTTGTCATGCGTATGCTAAGCTCGCAGGCTTCCGTCGATGCGCGAAATCTGCGAACCGGAATGCTCTCGAAGTCGGATTGGGGCCGACTCGCCGAAGCGATCGGGACACTCGCCGCGACCGACATCTACATCGACGACACGCCCGGCATAAACGTCCTCGAGATGCGGGCGAAGCTGCGCCGTCTTGCGGCCGAGAACAAGAAGCTCGACCTCGTAATGGTGGACTACCTCCAGTTGATGGGAAGCTCGCGGCGGAATGAAAACCGGCAGCAGGAAGTCTCGCAAATATCGCGCGATCTTAAGACGCTGGCGAAAGAATTCAACGTTCCGGTAATGGCGCTCTCGCAGCTGTCTCGTGCGCCCGAGGCGCGTAATCCTCCGCGTCCGATGATGTCCGATCTTCGTGAATCGGGAAGTATCGAGCAGGACGCCGACGTCGTAGCATTTATTTTCCGCGCGGACTACTACTCGAAAAACGGCGAGGAAATTCCCGAAGATCAAAAGAACATTGCCGAGCTGATCATAGCGAAACAGCGTAACGGCCCGACCGACACGATCAAGCTCGCGTTTCTAAAACAGTTCACGCGTTTTGAGGACGCCTACCTCCCTTAAACCGGTCCCGGCAGGAAGACTTTGCACGGTGAATGATACATTCCGCGATCTTCCGGTTCCGGTACCACAATGAGGACAATCAATGAGCGAAGACCCGCGATATCCGATAGGAAAGTTTGAACAAAGTAAGTTTATCCCGCCGGCGGAGAGGGCCGCATCAATGGGAGTCATCCGGGACTTGCCGCGGCGGATGCTGGACGCTGTTGACGGATTGACCGAATCCCAGCTGGACACGCCATACCGCGAGGGTGGATGGACGCTACGACAGACGGTGCATCACGTCGCCGACAGCCACATCAATTCGTTGTGCCGTTTCAAGCTGGCGTTGACGGAAGACGAGGCTCCGACGATCCGGCCGTATTACGAGGATCGATGGGCGGATCTCGCCGACAGTAGCATGCCGGTGGACGTTTCACTGAAGATCATCGAAGGAGTGCATTCGCGATGGACGGCACTGCTCGAGTCGATGACGGAAGACGATTTCCGGCGCGAGTTTATTCATCCCGAGACCGGGAGCTGGACTCTGGAGAACGTTTTGGCTCTCTACGCCTGGCACTCGCGCCACCACACAGCGCACATAACCTCAACCCGAGAGAGAAATGGTTGGTGAAATGTTTAGTCCGCACAAACTGAAAACTAAAAACCTGTAGGCTGAAGAGGTAGTGCCGCGCTTCCCGTTTCCACCTTTTAGTTTTCAGTTTCCTGAAAGAGCCTTCTTATATGGCCGACAACAGTGCACGCCTGATCTCCTTGGACGTTTTCCGCGGGATGACGATCGCCGGCATGGTGCTTGTAAACAATCCGGGCACATGGTCGGCGATTTATGGCCCGCTCGAACATGCACCCTGGCACGGAATCACCCCGACCGACTACATCTTTCCGTTTTTTTTATTTATCGTCGGCGTCTCGATCCCGATCGCTTTCAAAAAGCGAATGGTAAACGGATTCGACGGCGATGTGTATTTGAAGATAGTGCAGAGGGCCGCGTCGATCTTCGCGCTTGGGATCCTGATGTCGATGATCCCGTTCTTTCAGTTCAACGACACGACAGGAATCCCGTACGTCGTCAAGATCCTTCTAGTCCTTTCATTTTCGACCGCGCTGTTTTTATATCTGGTCCAGAAGAAAACTGCCGCGGCTGGGGTCGCGGGCGCGTCCGCCTTGGTTATCGTCGGATTCTATTTTGCTGGAGCGAATATAGTCTGGTACAACTTC
>DATLCA010000214.1:0-11746 GCA_035526605.1 Pyrinomonadaceae bacterium
GCAATTCCGTTCCGGAAGGCGAATGCAGAAACCGTACATTCTTGAAATTGTAGTGATCGCGCCTTATAACCGTTTGCCGTACGTTCCGGAGAACCTGCGCGCAACATTTTTACCTCCGCGATATCAGATTACCGGTGGTGGTAGTTCAGACGTGATCCTCGGAGATGTCACGTCGGCTTTCGACAACACTTCGGCCATTAGCGACTTCATTCTCGGTGTCGCAGAAAAGTAGAATCTACTTTTTGTCAGCAATTTTACAGCGGCCTTTGGAGGCCGCTTCTTGTTGCTCCGGATCGGCAAAAATGATTGATTAGGTTAATGACGATGATGCTTGAGCATCCTGAAGGGCGGGTAGGGGTCAACGATCTTGCTGCGGGCCGGCGCACGATCAACGTCGAGCTGCGCGATCACAACACTTTTTCGCCTTCGCTCGAATGCGAAACCGGATACCCGATCGAGCTGATACGTTTGATCCTCGAGATAAAAGGACCCGCCTGGCTGTGCGACGAGATCGCCAGAGACGCCGACCCGGATTACGTCCTGAAACATTTCGAGAACGAGATGCGGGCGTATTTCGATTTCGAAACTTTCGAGGGGAAACGCATCCTCGACTTCGGATGCGGGAGCGGCGCATCGACGATGTGTCTCGCAAAATTAT
Source organism: Pyrinomonadaceae bacterium (assembly GCA_035526605.1). GTDB lineage: Bacteria > Acidobacteriota > Blastocatellia > Pyrinomonadales > Pyrinomonadaceae > OLB17. The sequence continues at coordinate 659 of DATLCA010000214.1, forward strand.
TTCCGCGCAGCGACATCACGGGCGTGGAGCTCGAAAGCGATTTGTTGAAGGTCGCCCGGGGGCGACTCGATCACTACAATTTCAAGAATGTACGGTTTCTGCATTCGCCTTCCGGAACGGAATTGCCGGAAGAGCTGGGCCGCTTCGATCTCGTAGTTTTGAGCGCGGTTTACGAACATCTCCTCCCGCGCGAGCGCTCTATCGTGCTGCCGCAGATCTGGTCACTGCTCAACGAAGGTGGAGTTCTTTTTCTGAACCAGACACCGCACCGGTATTTTCCCATCGAGCTTCACACAACGTCCTTGCCTTTTATCAACTACCTGCCCGACAGCCTGACGTTAAAAGCCGCACGAAAGTTCTCACACCGTGTCGACGAAAATGATTCCTGGGAATCACTGCTCCGAGCGGGGATTCGCGGCGCGACTGTCAGGGAGATCAGAAAACATCTGCGGGGTGATTCAACGACGCCCGTAATGCTCGCGCCGACTAAGACCGGCCTGGGTGACAGAGTCGATCTCTGGTATTCGACAACAAATCCGAACAACCGGCCCGCCGTAAAACGTGCGGCGAGGACGGCGCTGAAGGCCCTACGTTCCTTAACCGGCGTTGCATTGGTTCCGGAGCTCACGCTCGCCTTTCGGAAGGAAACGAATAACCACGGGAAATAAATGCCTCGAGAGGGAGGCAGTTATCTCTGACGAACTGGAAAGGGAAAGAAAAAACTGCTTGTAAGGAGAGAGTCCCCTCCTTTGTAAAGAGGGCAGCTCTCTTTTTGTTGTTTTCTATTCCGTGGGTTTGGTGCGTTTCGCGGTTTCGGGTTTAAGAACTGAAACCACGAAATCACACCAACGCACACGAACAAATCCGAAACCACGAAACACCCGAAACTCACACGAAACAAGAAGGAGCCCTTGGAAAACAGAAGCTTTTGGACTGCCGCGGTTTTTGGAGCGCGGACCGGTCGGATCGAAATCCGGAGCAGAAGCAGAAAATTGTTCTTATTCAGATCGGCCGTGATCCGTATATATCGGCATAGTCCGCGTTCCAATCTTCGCGCACAACTCGAGCTCGATTCACAGGCTGCGGCGTCAATGATTTGAGTTTTGCGCCGGCGGCTTAGGCAGATCTGAATCGTCGCCGTGCTGGCCGGTATTCGAATTGTCGGGCAGCGGCAGCTTGGGAAGCTTCTTGTATTTCATCGAGATGTTTTCGGTGTCGACTATGTCCCACTGCCGCAGTACCCAACCCGTTCTCAGTTCCCACTCCGTACGAATTTGACCGGCGAGGGAACGCGGCCCGTTGGCGCGGGGGCCGGAGCCGGTCTTAACGTCGAGAACTACCGTCGCGTGATTGCCTTCAATCTTTTTCTCGACGATGGAGATATCTTTCGGCTCGTCCGGCATAAACGTCCAGCTCATCGGCTCGCCGTCTCCGTTTTCTTCCGGGATTTTTCTGATGAATGCGAAATTGATCCGCTCGCGGATCATCTCGTCAGTGAGTTCCGGGACGCCTCCCGGCCCGGGAGCGGAAGGGCTCTGACCGCCCTCGCCTTGCGCGGAAGGCGGTCCGCCGCATCCCGACAGGCAGGCAAACAGCAAGGGCAGACCGAAAAATAAAATCAGGAGTTTTGCCCGCATCTGTTTGGAACTAGTCGCCCGCATAACTGATCTCCATACGGCGAATGTGAAGGCTCGCTAGAAAGAGCACAACACCGGTGAAAATAAAAAGGCTCGGTACCGAGATCCACGCGGGCGTCGGTTCGACGAGCACCGCGAAAGGCCCTTCGGACATCGGCACCGGGACGAGCGACTGCAGGTAATGAATCACGCTCACCTTTTTCAAAAGCGGCGGCAGCAGAAAGTTGATCCACTCCCAACCGTAGAGCAGCAGGCCGGGAATGATCGGGTTGCGGAAGAACAGCCCGACGATCAGGAAGACCGCCCCGTACCCGATGCACGCGAGGATGGTCACGCCGAGATAAGATAAGATCTGGCCCCGACCGGCGCCGTCAAAAAAGTATCCCGCGGATTCCGAAGGGAAGAGCCAGAAGTAGAGGATCAACATCGAGCCCAGCGTCGTGATGCTGAACAGGACGATGGTCGCGATTAGGCCGGAGAGATACTTACCGACGACGAGGACCTCGCGGCGGACAGGCGAGAGAAAATAGTAGTGCAGGCTTCGGTCGACCACTTCGCCGCGAAACAGATTCATGAAAACCCACGCACAGCCGAAGAAAATTAGGGTGCGGAGAATCAGGGCCCCGTAGATCCCGGCATAAACCATGCCGAGCTGACTGAAGTTTTCCATCTCGTCGGTCGGCGGTGGAAAAAGCGCAAGCATGGAAAGCAGAACGAGCGGCATTCCCGCGATCAAATAGAGGAGAAACGCACGGCGGCTGAAAAAGTTTTTCTTGATCTCGAGACGCATGATCGCCAGCGTCTGCCGCGTCCAGAGAGTCCAGGATGTGGCCCTGACGGGATGCAAATTCATTGCGTTTACGTTTAGTTCTGTTGCCATTTTGCTTTTATAAATTGCATGGGCTTCCTCTTTTAAATTGCCTCCAGCTTTAGCTGGAGGTAGTTAGCAACAAGGAAGGCTTTAGCCAAAGAATAATAAAAAAATCAATCTTCCTTTTACCTTCAGTTGAATTGGGCTAAAGCCATAAGGAAGGCTTTTCGCCTTTTCGGCTAAAGCATTCTGTTTTCAATCCCATCCACTAGCAAAAGCTGGTGGCAATTTATCAGAGTGAGATCAATTCTCTTCCACCAGCTAAAGCTAATGGCAATTGAAGTATCAACTTTCCCCTCCATCCGATGTGATCAAGTATTGATAGACCGCGCTCAAATCGTCATCGACTGGAGCGACCGATTCTACCTGAAGCCTTAGCTCGGTGATCACCTGGTTGAGTAACAAGTAAAAATCATCCGGCCGGCGCGTTTTTACGAACAGGCCTTTGCGGTCCTGGTGGATGCGCGCTTCGACCGTGTGCTCGTGTTCGAACAGGCGGGCGGCGAGTGCCTGCGGGCGATCGCAGCGAATTAGGATCTGGATCGGATGTTCTTCGATCTCGTCACGCACGCCGTGCACTTCACCTTCCGCAACGACGTAACCGTTGTGCAAAAGCACGACGCTGTCGGACATCATGTCGACTTCGTGAAGAATGTGACTCGAGATAACGAGGTACATTCCCGCGTCGGCCAGTTGCCGGAAGAGGCGAATAATCTCTGCACGCGCCATCGGATCGAGCCCGTTCAACGGTTCGTCCAGCACCAGGACCGATGGGTTATGCGCGATCGATTGCGCAAGCCGGACACGCTGCCTCATTCCTTTACTGAATGAAGAAACTTTACGGTCGGCCGCTTCGAGCATCGAGACCCGTTCGAGCGCCTGTTGCGCCAGATCATGCGTGTCCTGTTTCGTGTACCCGTGGACGCTCAAATAAAATTCGATGAACTCACGTGCAGTGGCCCCGCGGGGAAACGAGTCGAACTGCGAACAGTAGCCGAGCTTTTCGAACATCGCTTCCGGTTCGTCCGGCGAGATGCCCAGAACCCGTATGTGACCCTGCGTCGGCTTGAGCAATCCGGTCATCAAATTCATCAGAGTAGTCTTGCCCGACCCGTTCGGCCCGACAAGACTCGTGATCCCCGGCGCGATCTGCAGACTGACCCGATTGACCCCAAGCACTTCGCCGTAAAATTTCGAAACGTCTTCGAAGACGATCATGCTTTCGGCAGACGATAAAGCCGCAGATGAATTTGCCTCGGTTGAAGCCGCAGAAGCCGGTGACGATTGCGTTGTAGATATTGTCGTCGGTGTCATTTGATCACCTCATACGCCCGCACTTTACGCGACAGCAGTAAAACGCAGATCCCGCAGACGGCCAGGATCAACAGCCACGACGCCCAGAGCGGCGGCTCGAGCAGGGCTATATCCATCAGTTGGCCATCGTAGATCGGATTGGTGACCCTCCCGTTAATGCGTCCGGTCTGCTGTACGAAAAGTCCGAAAAGCCCCAGCCGGATGCTATACATGGTCGCGGACAAATTGATCAAATGTCCCACACGCGTCAGAAAAAGCTCATTGACGATCTCGCCGAACGCACCGGGCACAAAGAACAGTCCTAAGAGAGCACCGCTCGCGACCACGCGCCACCGGACGAGCGCGGACACCGCGAGGGCGAGCAGTGACAGGAGGATTATCCAAACCATGGAGCTGAAGAAGATCGCCCAGATCATCCAAAGATTCGCCCACAACCATGACACGCCCGCGAGGGACGCCTGGAAAAGGAACAGGAGAACTCCGGGAATCCACGTAACACACGACAACAGGAATCCGACGACCGCCATCTTGCCGAGCACATACTCGGTTCGCGAAAGCGGCCGGCACAGGTAAAGCGGCAGGGCGTTGTTCGACAAGTCACGTGAGATGAGCGGCGGCGCGACGAGCACCGTCAGGATGAAAGCAAATCCGCCCTGAACTTCGACGAACGTTCTAAAGAACGAAGCATCGATCGGCAGCAGCTCGCGGACGTTGATCTGGAGGAGCGCCAGCGCGTTCACGTTGTGATGAAGATAGACCAGGATCGTCGCGATCAGCGGATAGATAAAGCAGAGGATAAAGATCGTCGTAAACAGCTTCGACCTGAAAGTTTCGCGCAGGGCATAGCGCGGTATCACGAGAAAGCGCGAGAGCGCGGTGTGCGACGCACCCTCGTACGCCCCGTACAGGTGCTCATAAACTGCCATTGTTCGCCCTCCCGCTTCCGTTTCCGTTTGGCGCGGTCGCCCCGTTTCCGTTCTCCATCGCTTTCAGGAAAATATCTTCGAGTGAATCTCGTTTGAAATTGAGTCGCCGAATCTGCACGCCGTTCTCGAGCGCGAGGCGATAAAGATCACTGATCTCGACAGACTCCTGCATGATCAATTTTATTCGCCGCTCGCCCGACAAGGCGTACTCGCATCCCAGGCCGCCGATCGCTTCGACAAAGCTCTGGCGGTTACCGCCGCGCGTTTCCAGCTCGATAAATTTACGATTCGCCTTGCGCTCTTCTTCGAGATTGCAGTTCGCGACGAGATGGCCGTCTTTCAATACGAGTATCTCGTCGCAGCATTCCTCAACGTCGCGGAGCAGATGCGACGACAACAAGATTCGAGCACGGCCGCCGTCACGGATCTGGCGGATGAGCGAGATCATGCGGCTGCGGGTTGGCGGATCGAGGCCGTTGGTGGGCTCATCGAGGATGATCAGCTTCGGCCCGTGCACGATCGCCTGCGCGAGTTTCGCGAGCTGCTTCATGCCCAGCGAGTAACTATCCACGGGACGGTAACGCGCTTCGCCGAGGCCTACAAAAAATAAAGCTTCATGCGCGCGTTCGAGCGCGTGGCTCGCGGGAATGCCCGAAAGCTCCGCCATCAATCGCACGAAGTGGACGCAAGACATCTTCGCGATAAACGAATCGCGCTCGGGCATGTACCCGACCGTGGTCCGCACGTTCTTCGCATCGCGGGTAATGTCCTGCCCGAAGATCCGCGCCGTTCCCGAAGTCGGCGGATGAAATCCGAGCAGCGTGTGGATGAGGGAAGTCTTGCCCGCACCGTTTGGCCCAAGCAATCCGATCGCCCGCCCGTTGAGCACTCCGTCGAGAGATTTTAGGATCGGACGTTTCCCGAACGTCACGCTTAGTTGTTCAAGTTCGATGACACTCATGCTGTTAGAACCATACGGTAAGTCAGACGGGATAGTTTGAAAGAAATTTAATGCCCAAGCCAAGCCCTTTCGAGATTCAGTTTTGACAATTTCTTGTCGCCGAAGGCGACCAACATTAAAGCCTAGGGTGGAGTGAGCGTCGCGAATGGAACCCTAGGTAGACGGAAAAATTGATCCGACCCTGGAGGGGTTGAACCAAACACGTCGTCAATGTTGCTCGCCTTCAGCGAGCGGAAATCCTCTGAATCCGTTCCTAGGGTTACGCCCGCTCCACCCTAGGGCTTTAATGTTGTTCGCCTTTGGCGACCGATCCATCTCGGCTGCCAAAATTCGCGAATCAAATTTCTCAAAGAATTATATGACTGCTTCCAACACGACAAAAACCGACGGACGCTTAGGATCGCCCGTCGGTGTCTGTGCTATGGGTGGGTGTGGTTTCTACTCACTCTTCTTCTTTACGTCTTTATCTCCCAATGCGTTCATTAAAATGTGCTGCATCTGGAAAGAATTTGGCAGACCGATCAGACTTCCCGGGCTGAGGCCAAACGCACCGCCTTCCGTGTTCGCCGCAATCGTGATGCGATCACCCTGCGCGTACGCGTAAGCCAAAGTCGGCGGAGCATTCGCGTCGATCGCACCGAACGCCTGACGATCCTTGTCCGACATCTCGCCGCCCATATTCTTCATGCGTTCCGCGAGGGGACCCATGAGAGGTGCGAGGTCGTGATAGAAGATCGCGGAGAAGTTCGTGTTGCCGTCCTGCGGGAGCGAGCTCATAAATCTCGCGGAACGCACCAGCGTGTTGCCGGCTTCGCGATTCGAGATGGACTGCTCGAGCAGTGCCCGGCTCGGGGCCGCAACCAGGTAACCGTTCGCGTAAGTGTAATGCACTTCGAGTCCCGCGTCGGCAGATCTCACGGTGTAATAAGTATGCCCGCCCGCCGCTTCGTTCTCGAGGCTCAGTTTGCCTTTGCCGTGCAATGCGGAAAACTGATTCAACTTTTCGATTGCACGCTCGAACGTTCCCTGCAATTTCGGCTGGTCGTAAACTTCAAGGACGATCTTCCACGAAGGCGTCGGCAGGATCGGCCCGTCGATCGCGAATGCGAACTCGCCTCCGAGCGGAGCGGCGAAGTCGTTACGAATGTCGAAGCCCTGCTGCTTCTCCATCTCGCGCATCTGATTCCGCAGATTCGGTTCGACGGTCTCCAAAAATCCGAGGAGATCATCCGCGAGCAAGGCCGGCTCTTTCACCACGAATGCGGTCGCAACGTTGGCGTTCGGCGAGATAAAGTCCAGGGCACCCATTGCACCCGGGGCCGCGAGCCAAGACGCAATGCCTTTATTTGCTTCGTTGAACGTCAACGCTGCACGGCTCAAAGTCCTGCCCTTCACTTCTTTCTGTTCGACCACGAAGTCCCGCAGGTTCGTGACGCCGAGCTGCTTGAGGCCTTCGACATGACGCTGTTCTTCAGGAGTATTGACCTTGCTCGTCGCCTGCGCGAGTATCGTTTCGAGATTGGCGGCAACGACAAGTCCTGCACCGTCTTTGTAAATATCGTTGATCCGCTGATAGAAAGATGAACCCGTGAACCGGTTCGTACCGGGAGCGTTCATCGTCGCCTCGAGCCCGCGAAGGGATTCGATCTGCGGTGACGCGGCGAAGATGTCGTCATGGATCCAGACGAACAACTCGGTTTTCGATGAAGCGTTTTTTGCTCCTGCCGACTTCGGTGCGGGAGTATTTGCGACCGTCGCGGTCAACGGATCTTCAACGATGCGGACGTTCAATCCATTCCCGGTCTCATTGGCGATGCGGGCGAGCTGTCCATCAAGATATGTGCGGAAGCCTGCTCCATCCTTTACATCACCCAGAACAAGTACGCCGCTCGGCTCGTTTTTCGCATCCATCCCCGCACTGACGACGATCTCTTCGCCAAGATACGAGCCGAACTCCTGCACGCGAGCCAACGTCTTTTCGTTGACGCCGAGTCCGTCGCCACGGTTGCCTTTCCACCATTCGGCGAGGGCCGGATTCTGACTGATGCGCTCCTGCATGATGCGTTGCGACTGGGCAAGCGTCTCGCTCAGGTTCGGCAACGCCGCGTAGAACACCGTGTTCTCCGGTACGAGATCGACGAACCTGGATGAGTACCGAACGCCGGGACGGGCCACTTTCTGATTAACTTCACGTTGCAGCTTCGCCAATTCCGAGACGAGATTCGCATAGCGTGAAGCGTTGCGGCTCCAAGCGACGTTCTGCTGCACGGAGGTCTTGTCCAAACTGGGGCTGGTCGTCGTCTGATCGCCGGGATTCAACGTTTCGTCTTTGCCCGCGTGATTGACCTGGACTTCGCCTTCGACGACGGAGACCCGCGAACCCTTCATGCCGCTTTCGACCGCGAAGATCGTTCCTTTAACCGATACCAGGGAGTCGGGTGTCTGAACATAGAGGCGGCCATTATGCTGCTTCGCCGCTTCCACGATGACGTCTCCGCGCTCGAGCTGGATCGTCACGCCGCGTCTGTTTTCGCTCACCGAGAACTCGGACCGCTCACGCATCTCCACGGTCGATCCGTCCGCGAGTCTGAGCACCGCATTCGAGTCCTTCGCCGTGCGAACGCGTTCGCCCTTTTGGAGCTCTTCGCCCGGCAGAAGCTGGCGGCTCACAAGATCAGAGACTACGTAGACCGAGCCATTTGCGTACTGGACGGTCGCCGCGAGCGAGCGCCCCGACATGTCCAGACGCTCGAACAGGAACATCCCCACTAATCCGATCACCACCACCGCCGCAGCGGTGACGCCCCAGCGAGCGATCTTCGTGCTCGTCCATCCACTCGGCAGTCCGGCTTTCTGTCCACCGGAAGATCGGCGTTTGTGCTGGGGAGCGACATAGACCGCTGTCTTCGCAGTCCTGGCAGCGCGTTGCGCTTTCAGCTCCCGGTTACACGGAATGCACTCGCGTGCGTGATCGTCCAGAAGCAGCGTTCGGGCTGTCGAAAGCTTTTTATCGAGGTACGCGGGGATAAGCGATTGGAAGTCGTCGCATCCGTGAATATGTTCGGCAGTGTTGTCAGAGTTCATGATATTTAAATTTCCTAAATGTGAATTTGCGGGCAGGGAATTCTCCGCGCCCATCGAAGCGGAATTTTCTTCCGCCATCTGCTGGCTGACTCGCGCCCATACGCGTGTCGCCGATTCGTTTGCGATCGACATATCGATCTGCTCATCGCGTATCGCACGCGCGGCCTCGTCCAGGATCGCGTCCAACTCTTGTTTATTTTTCTTCATGATGTTTCTCCAAATAACTCCCGATCTCTTTTCGAAGACGGGTCCGGGCGCGGTGGAGAGTCACCGCGACGACCATTTGCGACGTGCCAAGTTCTTTTGCGATGCGTGAGTTGTCGTAGCCTTCGAAATAGCGGAGTGCGAATACCGTCGCGGCACGGCCTTCAAGTTTCGCGATGGCGTGGCGGATAAGCTCGCGTAGTTCCCGGTCCTTAAAATTATCCTCCGGGCTCGCGGTGGAAAGCTTTGCGCTTTGATCAAAATCGATGACATCCAGAGATACCGAGTTCGCCCGTGCCCGCTTTCTCATCAAGTCCACCGAAGCGTTTACCGCAGCGCGATACAGGTAGCCCTGCGGGTTGGGGGAAAGGTCACGAAGCGCCGTCTTAGGGGTGAGCCGGAGAAAAATGGTTTGCAGCACGTCCTCGGCGTCGCTCTGACTGCCCGTCAGCCGGTACGCGACCCGGAAAATCACTTTGTAATGGTCGCGGAAAAGGGCTCCCAGCTCGTCAAAGTCCGCGTTTCCGGAGATTGCTTTCTGTGGCATCGCGCTTTTTGCGGAATCTATTAGATCGCTTATTAATAGCGTTTTGGCGGCGGTCTGACTCACGTTAATCTCCTGTAAATCATCATCTACACTTATTAAACGTGTGCCGCGCCGGATTATTAACAACTAAAGGAAAAAAGAAATTTCACATTTGCGAAAGGATTATATACGCACTGGTAGGTTTGCTTTCGAACTTGTGGGGCTAGTCACGAAAAAACGACCTCCGGCTGGAGGTCGTTTTTCCATACTTAAAATGATGTGGAGCCGCCCATCGGAGTCGAACCGACGACCTTTCGATTACGAATCGAATGCTCTACCAACTGAGCTAGGGCGGCTTGAGGTCTGTTGACCGAACTTCAGAATATACGTTTCGGCACTGCAGCCTGTCAAGATGGCAGGTTGAGGGTTCACGGTGCGAGCTCTGAGCTCTGAACCCGGACCTTTATTTCTTGACGTAATATCCCTGACGGGCGCGGATCTTGGAATTACCCGGATTCTGCAGAGAGACAGCAAGCTTTACAAATTTGTTCGTCGGAAAATCCGATTCGGAATAATACTGAACCAGATACTGCGCCCGGAGATCGTTTGCGAGCTGCTTGAAGATCCGATCAAGCGTCGCTTCGTTCTTTTTTTGATTGCTCGCGTTTTGAAGCGTGTCCTTCGTCCCCGTCGGATAAAAGCTCGGCAGGAAAAAAGTTCCCCCGGTTTCATTCGCAAATTTCTCCATCCCCGTCTGCGCCCGCATGCTGATCTTATTCAATTTGATAGAAGTACCACCGGGGTTGATCACGTAGAATACGGTATCCGCATCCTGCAGCTCGCGAGATATCGCGGTCTGTGCACTGCGGTGTGCATTGTCCGTCGTGGCCGCAAGCTGGTTTCGCTTTTCGGGGGTCAGGCTGCTCACGTCGACGTCCCGGTAGGTCGCTTTCTCGGCATCCCGCACCAGATTGCTCCAGTTATCTTCACCATCGGTCAATGCCACGATAACTCGCAGGCTTTTCACCGGGGCATTTTGTCGCAGGTACCTGGACGCCGCCGAAACGGTATCGTAGAACGCAGTAAACTTGCCGGAAGGAACTACCGACTGCAGGCGGGCAGCGGCCAGCGTGGAATTCTCACTCTGAAGAACGGCGGACGGTTTGTCCCCGATCAGAAAGATCGTAGCCCGGTCCTCAGGCTTCATCACGGTTTGAAGAAACTGGGCAGCGGCTTTCTTCTCAAATTCAAAAAGCGGATTTACGCTTCCCGAGACATCGATCAGCAAAGCTATCTCGAGCGGTACATTTTCGGCATTTCCGACGGTGTCGATTATCTGCGGACGATTCTCTTCCGATATGCGAAAGTCCGACGCCTTTAACCCTTTAACCGCCTCACCCTCCGCATCGGTGACCGAAACCGGAACGACGATCAAGCGCGACTCGACCTTAACGACCTGATCTTCTTCGGCAATTACGGGAGTCCGGGCTGGGGTCGGTGTCGCCGTCTGCGCGTCGGCACCCGCGACCGCGAAAAACAATAAGGACAAAAACGAAATTATGCGC
>DATLCA010000215.1:0-8744 GCA_035526605.1 Pyrinomonadaceae bacterium
CTTCATTACTCTCTACGCCGTTGGGCCGACCACCGGAAATCCTCGGCAGGACTTCGCAAACGAATGGAAGCTGCGGGTTGTCGATCCCTGGAAAGGAGAAGCGAACCCGAAAACCGAAAGTGAGCCCGATAACGGTTGGACCGTTATCGCCGGGGGATCTTCGATCGATTTTCAGGGCAACAAGGCGTTCGCGTTCCTGACGGTCATCAGCGGGTTTGGAAAGAGCGTCAGCACCCTGGCGGTGCTGAACGACGAGTCATACCTGCCAAAGTTTCAGGCATTCGTCGAGCGGATGAACATCGACAAGGCTGTTCCCGCTAATCCCGCCGCGGCCGTGCCAGCCGTCGCCGCACCCACGTTGCAATACGACTCGTACGGGCATCTTCTAATTCCTCCGCCGACGCATCAACTGACTGTTGCCGAGATCGCCGGCCAGTGGGGCGAAAGCGATGGGATCAATGTTCGATACGTCTACCGCGATTCGGGAACCTACGCCGGCACCGATTCGCTCCACTACAAATCAAAAATGACGTTCAGCGCGGACGGCGGGTATTACGACGACTTCTACGCCATCCAGAACGGAAAGATGATCAAGGAGAAAACCGCGGGCTCGATATCCATCAACGGCCGCGTCCTCTCGATCCGCCAGAAAAATACCGCCAAGTATGTTATCCGCGGCTGGCTCGAACTCCCCACAATGACAATCCTCGAAGTTTGCGGCCCATGGTACGACGACGATGTGATCCCGCAGGAGATCTTCAACAACCCGGGACAGGGGGCGAATTTGGATAAGAAATGGATCCGGGCGAAATAGTTAGGTGCTCATTTCCTTTTGATAAGTGAGACGGCGGCTGAGTAGAATAATCCGCATGAGATATCTCCGCATCCCACTCGGCTTTCTTCTATTGGTGTTGACCTTCGTAATCGGCGTTGTCGGGCGCGACACACTTCACGAACGGTGGCTAATAGAAAATGCCAAACAGATTCGCCCGGGAATGTCAGAATCCGAAGTAACTACAATTCTAGGGAGCCCGACGTCCCGCCACATGTCCGATATCACAGGCGTCTACTGGTGCTACGGAAGCGATTCTTTCCAGGACCGGGCGGACTATTGCGGCGAAGTCGAGATCGAAATGAGCTCGACCAGGCCAGGGCGTGTCCTGAAAGTTCTACCTATAATTCCGTGAGCCGCATTCCACCCATACCGTCGGATCGATCGGCGATCTACACCATCGGCCACGGCCGCCACGCGTTCAGCGATTTTCTTGAGCTTCTTCAAAAGCACGAGATCGAATTTCTTTGCGACGTGAGGAGCATCGCCCGGTCGCGATGGCCGCAGTTTAATGGGCTGGTGTTGGCCGAGCTGCTTCGTGACAACCGCATCGGCTACGAGCATCTGCCAGAGACCGGCGGGAAAACGAAGCCGAAGCCCGAGGACCTCGACCGCGGCATTGACCGGATTATCGAAATAGCTTCGGAGCTCCGGACGGTGATCATGTGCTCCGAATCAAAACCGCTCTCGCCGCATAAGGTTCCCCGCGCGAATTGCCACCGCGTCGGCATGCTTGCACCGATGCTGCGGGCCAAAGGGGTCCCGCGCATAATTCACATTTTGCCGAACGGCGATACAACCGAGTTCGATGAAACGGTGATACCTTCAATTTGGTAGCTTCGCATTCCAAAATCAATAATTATTGAATCACGCATTACCCGCAGACTGATTTTGTAATTCGTTAATTCTGTATTGCGGAGACTCCGGCAATATTTTTTAATGACGAGACCGCTTACCTCACGAAGACTCAAATTCCACGCTGGGACGCTTTCTTCGACTTGCCCACACCTTGCGGCCATTTATGAGAGGTACGGGCCGCCACCGTTGTGGGATCGGCCGAGGGGATTTCAAACTTTGCTGCAGATAATTCTGGAGCAGCAGGTTTCTCTCGCTTCGGCAAAAGCTTGTTTCGATAAATTGTGTCGGCGGATCGGCGGCGACGTAACGCCGGAGGCCATCCTGAAATCGACCGATGCGGAATTGAGGTCGGAAGGGTTCAGCCGGCAAAAAGCGGCTTACGCCCGCCACCTCGCTGAAGCGGTTCTCGAGAAACGGATCGACTTCGACGAATTAGAAGCGTTGAGCGATGCGGAAGTAAAAATTGAACTGATCAAATTAAAAGGAGTTGGCGAATGGACTTCCGATATCTACCTCTTAATGGCGATGCTGCGGCCGGATGTTATGCCGAAGGGCGATGTCGCTCTGCATTCGGCCTGGCACAAACTGAGCGGCGAAGCGCGGCCGTCGTCCGATGAATTCCTTATCATCGCCGAAAGGTGGAAACCGTATCGGTCGGTAGCGGCGCGTCTGCTGTGGCACTTTTATCTGAACGAAAAGCACAACGGGCTTTCCAGCCTGTCGAATCAACAGGCAGGAAAGCCTGTTGTACAATGAGTCGCGATGAAGATCCTCGACGTCGGATGCGGCGCCAACAAAACTCCGGGCGCGATCGGGCTCGATAACAATCCGAAAACGGCGGCCGACGTGATCCACGATCTCGGCACAATCCCTTATCCATTCCCCGATAACGAATTCGACACCGTCGTCTCCAATCATGCCGTCGAACATGTCCCTGACCTGATGGCATTTATCACCGAGCTTTACCGGATCACTAAGCCGGGTGGACGCATAAAGTTGATCACCCCGCATTACACCAATCCGGACTGGGCGACCGACCCTACACACCGGAATCACATCAACTCATACACGTTCAACACGTTCATGCCCGAAAGGGCGGTCTTTGATTTTTACACCGACGTTCGCCTCCGGCCGGTGAGCACGTACGTTTCGCTGCTCGGCTTGTGGAAGGCGATCGGGATCGAATTCTTCGTCAACCTCGACCGACGCGCGAAAGGCCTTAGGTTCACACGAAAGTTCTGGGAGCATTACCTGAGCTACATTTTCCGCGGAAAGGAAATTTTTTTTGAGTTCGAAGTGGTTAAACCGGAAGTGGAAACGAGAAGTGAAAAATAAGACACCGCGGAGAAAACAAAACTCCCCTCCTTACAAGGAAGGGAGTTTTTCCTTGTATAAACGCCAACGTCCGGCGACGCGCATCTCCCTCATACTTCCCGTTTCTCATTCCAGCCAACTATTCCCGGACCTCCAGCCATCTGTTATCTTTAGGTAGTCTCTTAGCTAGTCTCACGAGGTTTGTAATGAAATTCAGGATTTTTGCGGTTTTTGTGCTTTCCGTACTGGTGTTCAATCTTGGCGGGTCGACGTTCGCCGACTCGAAGGCGAAAAAGGGCGGCAGCGAGCTCGTCTCATTGCTTCCGGCCTCCGAGGGAGTCGTCACGCTGGATGCTCGTCGTTTTTTTAATGATGCGATGCCGAAATTGCTGTCGGGCAATCAGCCGATGCTGGCACACGTGACGGCCGAGATCGAGAAGTTTCAATCTAAGACCGGCATCGATATCCGGCAGTTCGAGTCGACGGCCGCCGGGGTCACTACCAAGAAGGTAGGAGAAAGGAAGTACGACATCGAACCGGTCGTGATCGCCCGTGGGCAAACCAGCTCAGCGGCTTTGATCAGCGCAGCGAAGTCGAAAGCAAAATACACGGAAGAGCGCGTCGGTGAGCGCACCATCTACATTTTCTCGGAGGCGGTGACTGTCGGCACCCCGGCTCCCAGTAAATTTCCCGGTGTTACCGCGGTAGCGGTGATCGATTCAACAACAATCGCTTTCGGGTCGCGGGCCCGCGTGCGCGAGACGCTCGAAGCACGGACGAAGGTGGACCAGGAACTGATCGGATTTCTCGGGCAGAACCCTGCGGCCGTCGCGTCGTTCGCTTCTAGGGTTCCCGCCGGACTGAAATCTTTTGTACCGATGGATAATGACGAGCTTGGAAAGAACATCGATTCGATCCAATTTATCTATGGAAACGCGGATGTTGCCGGCGAGCTGGCAACCGTCCACATGACGGCTCGGACTCTGCAAAACGCGCAGGCAAAGAGTTTGCACGAAACGCTGGAGGGCTTACAGATGCTCGGGAAAGCGTTTCTCGGCAGCGCGAAGGGCGCGGACAAGCAGGCGTACGCCCGGATGATCGGAAATGCGAAGTTCACGGTGCGGGCGAACGAAGTCACTTTGGACCTTCAGGTGCCGCAGAGCGATATCGATATTCTTGTCGGTTCGTTGAAAAAGTAACTAGCAATTAGCGGCTAGCAACAGTAAAAGGTGGCGAGATGTATCTCGCCACCTTTTTTTTCGCGCTGGTAATCTCTAGGTACTAATCGCTAATTGCTTACCTTCATCACCTTCGCCGCCAGGGCGGGTTATGGCGGTGGGCCGCAAATTGATCGACCTCGGAGTTATACTTCCCGGACTCGTCGAAAAGTGGATATAGCTGGAGGTTGCTCGACAAATAGGCGGCTCGCAACTCGACCGGACGAGTGCCCGCCCGGTTTATGACGCGAACCCGCGTTCCCCTCACCTCTTCGATCCACCGAGCGAATTCTTCCGCCCGTCCCACGGTTGCCGAAAGCAAGAGCATACGTATCCTCGGCGGCGTGAGGATGATCGCCTCTTCCCAAACATGGCCGCGGTCCTCATCGGCGAGGTAGTGGGCCTCGTCGAGGATGACAAAGTCGGTGCGCACCTGTTCGCCGTTGCGAAGCGCGTCGAATAATTGATTTCGATAAATTTCCGTTGTGCCGACGATCAGGGGGGCGTCGGTGTTTTCTTTTCGATCCCCGGTCAGGATCCCGACGTTATCCGCCCCGAACATCCCCGAGAACTCGATGTACTTCGAGTTGGTAAGCGCCTTCAGCGGCGTCGTGTACCACGCCCGCTTTTTTTGCTCGAGCAGACGGCGGATCTCTTCGCTCGCGATCCACGTCTTTCCGCTGCCGGTCGGCGCCGTGACGAGGACGTCCTCGTGCTCTATCGCTTCGAGCGCCTCCAGCTGAAAGGGATCCGGTTTGAATTCGGATGCCTTCGGTACTCCAATTCCCTGCAAAAGGGCGCGTGCCGCCCGTGCTTGGTTTGGCGTGTGGCCCTGCTCGGAATACTGGTTCGAACTTTCGCCGCTCGGGCCTCGTTTAAATCTGCGGTCATCGCGGCCTTTCCGATCGGAACTCGAACGCTGCCGCCCTTTGCCTTTGTTGTCGCCGCGGTTTCGTCGCATGAGTGAATGTTAGCAGAAAGCCGGGGAACGAGGTTGCTGACGACTGATTTCGCCAATAAGAGCCGGATCCTTATTCTTCTTACTCCGCGCATGGCGTGGCTCAGTTCTCGCGGAGATTAAGGGATACGCGGAAGGCGCGGACAAGCGCGGATTAAGAAATAAGCCCGCGGTTCGGGCTTGGAGCAACCTTAACATTAGCGATTAGCAAGAAATGCAAATCCAGCCGTTCCATTAGGGGAAAACTATTCAAGCGACTGCGCCAAGTGTTAGAATTTCAATTTGCATCGCAACGTGAGTGCGGTGCTGAGCGTCTAAATCCAGCAGCAAGCGGTATCTGCTGACTTTCTAGACGGCAAATATTATGTTCGAGCAGGAATCATACAATCAAGAGGTACCGGAAATTCCTACGCAGCCGGGCGACCTTTTTCATAATTACGAGATCAGAAATTGGATCTTCTCCCCACGCCTCTACAAGATTCTCGGTTTTTCGGCGGTCTTCAATATTGTTGCTCTTGTAGGTATTGCGTCGTCCGGAGTTCTCACGGCGAGAGGCTGCGATAGTCCTTTTGTCGGCCGTGTGTGTCAGGTGCTTGATACGGTTTACATCGGAAATTTGCTGCTCGGTACTGAGAGCGAATACGCCGATGTCGATTACACAAAAACCGAGTTGGAAAACGCCGACGTGACATTCGTGGATGTGACCGGTGTCACTCCGCCGCTGAGTTATCCGGAAGGATATTTCCAGCTTGCGAATCCCGAACAGCAATTCACCAATGTGACGGACCCGATGATGGGCGCCGGGTCGGGATATCTTGCGCCGGGAATTCCATACTCGAATCCGACCATCGGCGGCAGCGGGCTTATCAACACGCCCGCGATTCGTCCGCATGCGAATCCGAATTCTGTGCAGGGATCATTGCCGGACAGCCCTTTAGGACCTTCTACGGACGAGAACCCGACGATACCGGGAGGCCGTAAAGGCCGCGGCGGGCGTCAACTTGGTGGTGAGACCGCGAACTCGAACTCGAATACGAATCCGACGGATGCCAATTCGAACACCAAGAATCCGACGGCCCCGAACGCGACCGCGAAAACCGAGGAAGCAAAGGAAGACCAGTTCGGCGTTTTCATAAACAAACGGCCGATGAAGGACAAGGCGAAAGACTCGCTGGAAAAAATAGAAAGCAGAACGGTGAAGATCGATGCGCCGTTTAAAGTTGTAGTTAGTGCTACACTTGGTCTCGGAGCGGACGGCAAAACCATCGTTCTCAAAAACCCCAAGCTTGTCCCAAACAATCCCCCTACGAAAAACGATCCTGTGATGGAGAAGTTTGTCCAGGACTGGATCCTGGCCGTGGGCGATGCGGGATGGTTCGGCTATCTGGATAAGCTGAAGACGAAGAAGGTGATCATCAGCGTCGAGCAAAATGAAACGGAGCTGATCGCCAGTGTTAGGGCGGACCAGCCGACCGAGAACGACGCGAAGCAGGCCCAGAGCGGTCTTGGAACTTTGCTTAGCATAGCCGCACCCGCCGCAAGTGGCGACGATCAGTTATTCTTGCAAAAGGCGTCTGTCACGTCCGAAGGCAAAACGTTCATTCTGAATTTCAATCTTCCGAAGCCGCTCGTTCAGGAGATGATCCAGCGCAAGCTTGGCGAGTTTAAGGAAAAGGAAGCCAAGCCGAACGGTAACGCTGAGGTGAGGCCGAACGACAACACGGCGAAGAAATAGATTTTGACGAACAACCGTAAAGCAAACAACTCGATACTTTTCCTGACGACGCTCGGTGTGTACCTCGGCCTGGTGCTCGTCGGCGGACCGGCGCCGCAGGTTTTTGCGCACGGTGCCTTGACGAGGAATTTCGAGCTGCAGGATGAAATTGAGGTCCACGACGATCTCGAGAAGAAACCTGATAACGAAACCGCCGGACTTTCGATCTCGATCAAGACCTATCTCGAAGATGTCGAGTTGTTTCTCAGCTCTCTTCGAAAGCTTGGCGAGAATGGAAAGTTCGATCCGACGCGGGACGCTTTCGAAGTTACGCAGACTACGCTGCTGCCGTGCGTGGCGGCAAACAACGTCGGCAGTTACACGGCGAACACGTTCGACCTCAAAAATGATTTGTTGCGGCCGTCGCTCGAACGCTTCAGCAAGCTCCTGACCGACGGTTACTCGCTGGCAGATTGCGTGCCGAGTTCGCGATTCGGCGGAACGGAAGTTACCAGTTCGAAGTTCACCTTCAAGCTGGATGACGGGGCGCTGTCCGTTGAAGTATCGGTTCAGAAAGCTTCCCCCGAGATTGCGAGACGCGTTTCGGAAGATCTCCGAAAGGTCTTTGCGAATTTCACGCCGACCGCGGGCGAGCTTGCCCGTTTGAAGATCTTCGAAAACACCACATTCAAATCGAACAACGATCAGGTTCTCGTGATCACGCGGCTTCCCAGAGCCGGTCTGGAATCGCTACTGGCTGTTAGAGCAGAGTAGCGGCGAGCGGATCGATATTTCAATTCTTACCTCCACTCGCTTTCAACGATAAATTTTAATACGAGATAAGCCGGTGCATTCCTAGTTGCACGAGATGGATATTTGACAGCGTTGCAAATCCGGACCGCGTTAGCGGTCAAATGAATTTAGCCGTGGCCTTCAGGCCACGGTGGAATGTGAAAGCCTTACGTCGCGTAGCGACGTTTGAGATTCAAGCGTCGCTACGCGACGCAAACGGATTTTGAATTTCCGTGGCCTCAAGGCCACGGCTAAATTCAATTGCCGCTACGCGGCAGCGCTGATCAAATCGGTCTACGGTTACACTCAGCAAGAGAGGACAAAATGGCTGTTAACAGTTTTGCAGACAAGTTAGTTAAGAAAATATTCGGATCTTCGAGCGACATCTTTTTAAAAAACACCCGGCCGATCGTTGAGAAGATCAATGCTTTCGAACCGGCGCTCGAAAAGCTTTCGGACGACGAGCTGAAAGCTCAAACCACCAAATTCAAGGAACGCATAAAGAATGCGCTCGCGGAATTCGATAAGAGTCCCGAGGGGCATGAAGCCGACGCACCGGTTTGGCGCGGGCATGGCGTTTCGCCCGAAAGAAAAGCGCTGCTCGAACGAAGAAGGGTCGCCGAGCAGGACGTCCTTCACGATATTCTTCCTGAGGCCTTCGCTACGGTTCGTGAAGCATCCCGCCGCGTTACAGGAATGCGGCACTTCGATGTCCAGATGATCGGCGGTATCGCGCTTCACCAGGGACGCATCGCCGAGATGCGAACGGGTGAAGGTAAAACGCTGGTCGCGACCTTGCCGTCTTATCTCAACGGTCTCACAGGCCGCGGCGTTCACGTGGTAACCGTCAACGATTACCTCGCATCGCGCGACGCCGAATGGATGGGCAAGATCCACCAGTTCCTCGGGCTTTCGGTCGGATGTATCCAGAACGACATGGACGACGTCGAGCGCAAGGAAGCTTACGCGTGCGCGATCACGTACGGGACGAACAACGAGTTCGGCTTCGACTATCTTCGCGACAACATGAAGTTCGACGTCGAATCGCTCGTCCAACCG
>DATLCA010000216.1:0-4732 GCA_035526605.1 Pyrinomonadaceae bacterium
TGTGATCCGCAGCTCCATGAAAGATGAATCCACAGATTAGCACATGTCAAAACAAGCCGAACCAGCCGAAATAATTCAGCATCTCTCCCAACAAAAACGACGCAACGTTCGCGATCACGATGACAATGAATGAGCGTGTCCGTTCGCCACGCCGAAGCAAGTTCTTCGAACGAAATGCGAGCCAGAAGATCGGGCACTCACCCACCGGCGCGAAGGTTTCGGCAACGGAAAGGTATTCCCATCTCGCCGCGCCGAAAAAAAATTGCCGGCAGCACGAGCACGACGATCGGATACGTACACGCCGTCAGCCAGATGCGGCACAACAGTTTTTGCCTGAGTGACAGTTTGCGCGGGAGGCCCGCGACGAGGATCGGCGTTTCGATCAGGATCGTCAAAAGGTAACCGAACGGCAGAAAGAACCACAGATCGCCGAGCGGCAGACTTTGCGTCTGCACAAAGTCGACTTCGTCAAAAAGTAAAAGTAGTGACGCGAGCATAAGGTGCGAAAAAACGCCGAAAGCTTAACACACCCGCGCGGGACTTTGCCGATCGATAAATTTTTTATCGATCTTGTTAACATTTCGTCGCAGGAATCGTCTATATTACCGGCACGCTATTACGTAGGCTCTCTCCGAACCACAAAATGTCTAACAGCGAAATCGCCCGAAACATGTTTTTGTTCGGCCCCAAGACTCGAACCGGCGAAGCGACCGTTGCAACGGAAGCTCACCTGGTCGACCGGGCCCGTGCGGGCGATAAAGAAGCTTTCGGTGACATATACCGGATGTTCGCCCCGCTGGTTCACGGCATCGTGCTCGCCCGCGTGCCGAGCGATGATGTGCAGGACATCGTCCAGGACGTTTTTCTCGTAGCCTATAACAAGCTCGACACGCTTCGGGAAAAGAACGCGATCGGCGCCTGGCTCGTAAGGATTGCTCGAAACCAGGCCGCGGAATTCTACCGGCAATCCCGTATGACGGAAGAGCTCCCGGACGACCTGACAAGTAAAGATAATCCGGATGCAGAAGCCCGCGAGATTTTGGCGGCGATCAGGGAGCTGCCGGAGACGTATCGTGAAACTTTGGTTCTGCGTCTCGTGGAAGGAATGACCGGAAACGAGATCGCGGAAAGGACAGGTCTGAAACCGGAGTCCGTCCGCGTAAATCTTCATCGCGGGATGGAGCTCTTACGGCAGGCGCTCGGTGTCGGAGGTCGAACATGAACGAAGAATATCTTTGGAACAAGACGGGCGAGGACCCCGAGATCGAAAAAATGGAAAAGGCTCTCGCGGTTTTTCGATACCGCGAGGCGACGCCGGCCGCCGTGGTGCCTCGATACGAGGCGTCCCCGCACAGGCCCGGCGGTTTTAGAATCTCGTTTGCATTCGCCTTTGCGTGTTTGGCGGTCGTCATGGTCTTCGCCGTGCTGTGGCTGCGGATCTCGAATGACAATACGGGATTCGAAGACGCCGGCGAGATCGTTTTCGTTCAACAGGAGGCGGAAATACCGAGCGCCGATCCAAGCGTCGAACCGAGGCTTCAGCCGATCCGCACTCCCGACAGCAACGATCGGCCCGCGGGCGGTCGGAGACGAACCGTCACCCGAACAAGTGCCGCCGTCCGCCACCGTCCGCGGCTGAAAGATGTCGTCCCGAAGGACACCATCGCAACACTAACGGAAGAGGAACGATTTGCTTACCGACAGTTAATGCTCGCGCTCTCGATAACCGGCTCAAAGCTGAAGATCGTGCAGGACGCGATCGACGGGAAAGAATCCGTGGAGGACGACGACAGTAAGAACCAGCGTTAGGAGAAAAAATTATGAGGTCACTTAAATTTCATTCGTTACTAATCTTTTTGTTCATACTCATGCCGGCGACAGCGGCGATCGCCCAGGACGCCCGCCTGAACTTCGAAAGGCTTGACGGGTTAGAGGCACGGGCCCGCGACGTCGTGGAGGTCAACATCGATGGAAAGCTTCTCGATCTGGCGAAGAGAGTTTCCGCGAAGACCAACGACGAGAATGCGAAGAAAGTCGCGCAGGCTATAAGCGGCCTCAAGGGAATCTACGTGCGGGTCTACCGTTTCGAGAACGAGAATGAATACAACGTTGCCGACGTGAACGCGCTCCGCTCGCAGCTCAACGCTCCCGGTTGGGAAAAGCTGGCGAATGTTCGAAGCAAGAAAAATAATCAGTTGGTCGACGTGTACACGATGTTCAGCGGTGACGTTATGAGCGGCGTGGCCGTCGTCATATCCGAATCGAAAAGCATCGCGCTGGTGAATGTGATCGGGCCGATCGATATCGAATTGCTCGCGGAACTAAGCGGCAAATTGAACATCCCGAAGATCGACATCGAGCATGAAAAGGACAATACCCAGAAACCGAATCACTAAGGAGGAAGGACAATGCTAAAGAGAAAAACGTCTGTTGCATGTCTCCTCGTGCTGATCGTGTTCGCGGTGATGGCGCCCACATCGACCGATGCCAAGACTAGCGAGTACAAGTCGATCGTCCGGCACCTGAAAACCAAGTACCGTGCGAAGAAGGTCAACGTCCCGCTGATGTGGCTCGCCCGTTTTGCGGTCAGTATGGTCAGGCCGGCCGGGGTAAAAAGTTTCAGCGTGACCTTGTTTGAGGACCTGAAGTTTTCGCGCGAAACGGTCGATAAGGAAATGCAGTCGGTGCTCAGAAGCTCCTTCACCGCCGAATGGAGCCCGATCCTCCGGGCCCGGTCGGCAGAGGGGCAGCAGGCTTACATGTACATGCGCGAGGACGGGAAGAACGTCAAGATTGCACTCGTCACGATCGACAAAGAAAACGCCGCCGTTATACGAGCGACGTTCAGCCCGGACCGCCTGGCGGAATTCATGAACGACCCAAAGGTCTTTGGAATTTCTTTGAATGAGAAAACTACCGTGAAGGAAGAGGCTCCAAAGAAAGAGATGGTTCCCGCACCTGTCCAATGATCGGGGCGAGGCGCGGCTCAAACGAAGGCTTAAGAGCGATGCCGCTGTGCCGTCCGGTGCTCGGTGGGTTCTGAATCACCGCCGCAACTACCAAAATACTTTGAGGCTTGGGTCTCGTCAGGGAGGCGGAGCCTCCTATTTTTTTTCACTCGCCGTCCGGAAAGGCGGAGCCTTTCCGCCCATCGGGCGGCACAGCCGCAAGAAACCGATTCAGCTAAACATAACGACAAGGCCGAGAGACGGTTTTCGTTTCATCACCGCGGCAAGGGCGCGTTGCGGAAACCCGAGTCAGAGCATCTTCACCAAAAATGGAAATTCGGCGAGTACATGTCCGATCGCGAAGGCGAAATAGACATCGCGGGTCGTCGTGTAATCAAACGCGAAACCGAGCCATAAGGCAGCAACGACTCCGACAGCGGCGACACAAAACGCGGCGAATGCCTTTCTGATACCGTTGCCCTTCGAGAACATCGGAACGTCGTTTAATCGCCACGGATAGAACGTCGATTGTGTAAAACATTTGCAGGGCTTCGTCAGGAATTCTGACTTTTCCCGGGATTGCGATAGAATCCACCGAAGAGAACTCTTATGCGATCACAACTTAAACGTTTCATCGAACAGATGGATGCGAACTCTATCGCGATCATCCCTGCGGCCCACGAGGCAGTGCGTAGTTACGACACCGAATACAGATTTCGCCAGGATTCGGACTTCTGGTATTTGACCGGATTCCCGGAGCCCGACGCGGTCGCGGTGATCGATCCTGCTTCGAGAACGCCTTACACAATTTATGTCCGCCCGCGCGACCCTGAAATGGAAACATGGTTCGGCCGCCGTCAAGGGACCGAGGGGGCCGTGAAGAACTATGGCGCCGACCGTGCGTTCCCGATCGACCGGTTCGATGTCGATCTTGCGAAGTTGCTCGACGGATACGAAAAACTTTACTACCGTTTCGCGGTCGACAAAGCTCTTGATCAGAAAATTCTCGGTTACTTCACGAACCAGCGCGTGCGTCGTCTCAAAACCGCGTACCCGCCGCACACGATCATCGACCCGACCATCATCCTCGGCGAGATGAGGCTGCATAAAAACGAAGAAGAAGTCGGAATGATGCAGCGCGCGGCAGATATCGCCGCCGAAGCCCACGTCGTTGCGATGAAGAAGGTCAGACCGGGAATGAACGAGTTTCAGGTGGAGTCGCTGATCGAGTCTTACATGCGCGAGAAAGGTGCAAGCGGCGTCGCGTACAACTCGATCATCGGTGGCGGGGACAACGCCACTATCCTGCACTATGTCGAAAACAACATGCCGCTAAAAGACGGCGACCTCATCCTCATCGACGCCGGTGCGGAATATCGCGGGTACGCGTCCGACATCACGCGAACCTTTCCCGTCAACGGGAAATACACGCAGCCGCAACGCGAGGTTTACGATGTCGTCCTGGACGTTCAGGAGCAATGCATCGAGTACACGAAAACCGGAAATACGGTGAAGGCCAGGCAGGAGTTTTCCATCGAGCTTTTGACTGAAGGTATGAAGAAACTCGGCCTGCTGAAAGGCAACACGAAGGACCTGATCAGGAAGAAAGAGTACATGAAATATTACATGCATGGGGTCGGGCACTATCTTGGCCTGGACGTCCATGATGCCGGGCGGTATTTCACCGATCAGACTGCGAAAAATTCGAAGCCGTTCGCGCCGGGGATGGTGCTGACCGTCGAGCCTGGTTTGTATATTCCCCCTGACGACAGATCGGCGCCGTC
>DATLCA010000217.1:0-2635 GCA_035526605.1 Pyrinomonadaceae bacterium
CAGATGAAATTGGAAAGCGTGGGGATGGCAGTAAGATCCGGCTCGAAAGACTATAAGCGAACTATTTCCCGGAGCGGCGAGCACTTTTTCTCATCCTTACCCCGCAATGCCTGTGGTAACATCAGCTACTTCCTAACTAGCATTAAACTGTCGTACTCGATGAGTTCCGTCGTTGACCATCTAAATGTCCAGTCGTACCCAATGCTGCTGGCGGCCCTGTCGTCTGACGCTCAGGGTGCACCGGAAGCATATCTCAAGCTGCGCTGCGCGCTGGTGAGGTTCTTTCAGCTCAAGGGGGTTGACGATGCAGAGAAGGCCGCTGATGAAACCGTGGACCGGGTGTCGGCAAAACTTGGGGAAGGTGTGCTCGTCCAGGACCCGGTGAAGTACAGTTTCGGGGTCGCGCGGCTCGTGTTCCTGGAGGATCTCCGGAAAACCGAGAAGACGAAAAAGGCATTGAGGGAATTTCGAAGCGAGTCGGAGCGACTAAGTGTTGCCGGCGACGAGGACTACTATGCCCACATGCGCGAGTGCTTTACTAAACTGTCAGAGACGAACCAGACGCTGTTGAGGTCCTACTTTGCTGATCTGCCGCGGACACAGCTCGACGAGCAACGGCGTCAGATTGCTTTAGGGCTTGGCGGCTCCGTGAATAGTGTGCGGCTAAAGATCTTTCGCCTTCGCCGGCAGCTTGAGGATTGTGTCCGGAGCAAGCTGCTGCGGGTGGATTGACGAAATTACCGCCACTTTATCGACACTTTAATTTAGAGATCGGAGAAACGTGCAGGACAGAGAACAAACTATCAGAGATTATTTCCTCGGCAAGCTGTCCGAATCGGAGAGAGAACGCCTCGACGAATCGATCGCGCTCGACGAGAGCTTGTTTGCAGATAGCCAAGCGGCGGAGATGGAGCTGGTCGACGACTACCTGCGTCGCTCGATGTCCGAACCGGATCGAGAAGCCTTCGAGAACTATTATCTTTGCACGGGTGCTCGTCGCGAGCGCCTCGCGGCTTCGGACGCTCTGTGGCAAGTCGCAAATAGCGACCGGTCGACTGAACGGGCCGTGGTTAGCGAGCAGCGGGCCAGATCGACCGGTTGGGGCTGGTGGATAGCCTCAGGCGCGACGGCTGCCACAGCGCTTTTATTGACCGGGATCTTCTCTGGAGTCGTTCCTATCTTTGTCGATGTAGACCGGGCGACCGTTGCAAACAACGACGGCCGAGCAGGCTCGTCGACCGATGTTCGTGACGCGGCAACCCCCGCGCCGGTGCCCGGCGATGCTGTCTTCGCAACAAATCCTGACAACTCTCAAACTGTTATTCGAATCCCGATTGATCCGACACCTTCGCCGCTTGATAAGCCCGTTTCGACCGTCGCCTTCACGCTGGTGCCCGGCCCAGCTCGGGGCGGGGTCAAGCAGTCGATAAACCTGAGGTCGCAAACACGGATCGTTCAGCTGGACCTGGCAAGAGCTAAGGGTTCGCGGAATTACCAGTCTTATTCGGCGACCCTTAAGACTAAGGATGGTGCGGTGGCACTCAAGATTCCAAAACTCAAGTCGATGCGCCTTCAGATTCCCGCCCAGCACCTCGAGAAGCGTAACTACGTTCTTTTTCTCCAAGGCGTGAAGCCCGACGGGTCGACCGTGCCGGTGTCTGAATACACGTTCGCCGTCCTACCATAAAAAAAATTTCCTCCGACCGAAATTCCTGGTCACAGGCCGACACTTAAACAGAGAGCAGCCACATCGGACCAAACATTCGCGCAGCTTTGCAACGAGCTAGCGCGGGCCAGAAGTGTTACAGCGCTCCGGCACTGCGCCGTGGTCCAATGCAACCGAACATCTTGCGGGAGCTGCAAGCGGATAACTGAATAAAGGAGACCAAACCGATGACTATTATATTCCGAAAAACAAGGGGTCTTTCCTGTGTGTTAGTTGCGATTTCTATTCTGATGGCAACGTTTAGCCCGGTCCAGGCGAAGCGGGCCGCGCGGGCTTTGCCGAAGGCCGGCTCGGTAACCAGCGACGCCGTCGTTCTCGAATGGAACGAGATCGCGATCAAGGCGATACTCCCAAACGGCCCGCCGTTCACAGCGGCCCGGTTCATGACGATAGTCCAGCTCGCGGTTTTCGAGGCCGTGAATTCGATATCGGGTAAATATCAGCCGTATCTCGGCACCGTCACGGCGCCCCCCGGGGCATCGACCGAAGCTGCAGCAGTTGTCGCAGCGCACAACGTTCTCGTTAATTACTTCCCGGCGCAGACGACCGCCCTCGATTTACGTAGGGACGCCTCGCTGGCGGCGATACCGGACGGACAGTCGAAGACCGATGGAATGGCCGTCGGAGCGGCCGCCGCCGCCGCGATGATCGCGAATCGAACCGGTGACGGCTCGACTCCTCCTCTTGTCTATGTGCCTACCACCGCCGACCTTTATGAATGGCAGCTCACCCCGGGCTGTGCCGCTGGGGTATTCAAGCATTGGCCGAACCTGAGGCCTTTCGCGATCGAAAGCTCGTCGCAGTTCCGCTCCAAGCCGCCTCCAGAGCTCGGGAGCGGGGTCTACGCACAGGATTTCAACGAGCTGCAGACCTACGGAGATTTGAATAGCCCGAACCGTCCACAGGATC
>DATLCA010000218.1:0-1259 GCA_035526605.1 Pyrinomonadaceae bacterium
AAGAGATATATGTCGAGTTTTCTGGTGCTTCCAAAACACGAGCTACGAAACCAAACAACTGAAATAGACTTTTGGATTTAAGGGGGATTTTGTACACAGTATGGTTGTAAAAGCACTACTTTTAGATTTCAACGGCGTCATCATCAATGACGAGCCGATCCAGATGCGGGCCTATCAGGAATTACTTGCGGCCGAGAATATCGCACTGACCGACGAACAGTATTACGAATGTCTTGGCATGGATGACCGGGCCTTCGTCGAGGCCGCTTACACGAGAGTCGGTAAGACCCCCGAACCGAACAAGGTGCTCGAACTGATGCAGCACAAAAACCAGAAGTGGCGCGATACGATGTCCGACGGTATTCCACTTTTCGAGAACGTCGAGAACTTCGTGCGAAAGATGGCCCAGGATTTTTCGCTGGGGATCGTGAGCATGTCGGGCCGGCCCGACATCGAATACATCCTCGAACAGACTGACCTTGTCCATTGCTTCGACGTCATCATCAGCACCGAGGACGTTTCGAAATGCAAGCCCGATCCGGAGTGTTACCGCCTCGGTTTTCGCGAGCTCGACCTTGCCCGCATCCGCAAAGGCCATTTGCCGATGATCCATAGCGAATGCGTGGTCATCGAAGATTCGCCTCCGGGAGTTAAGGCTGGAAAGGCGGCGGGCCTGAACGTACTTGGCGTCACGAATACGGTCGACGCACAAAAGCTTCGAGCGGCGGGTGCGAATTGGATCGCGAAGGATCTGAACGACTGGTTCCCGGAATCTTTCCGATTGGCGTTTGCATAGGAGGCTCCACGGTTCGTGTTGAGAAAGACTTTCTTTGCCGCGGATGTTCGCGGATGACGCGGATCAGAAGCGTTGATTGCACGTCCCGCTGTGAATTGAAGCTACTATATTTCCTAAGAATCTCTTTTCTGACCCGCGTCATCCGCGAAAATCCGCGGCCAAAACTCTTCCGACCAAAACGTAAATAATGTCCGAACATTTCATCTCCAGGACCGACGCCGAATCTGATCTCCTATCCTGTGCCGCGTATCTAGCCGAACGCATCACCAGTATCGACGGCCATGCCGAAGCGATGCTCGCCGTCGTGCCGCTTTACCTTCGAAAGGAAAATGTAGATCTCGCCGCCGAACTTTCGAATACGGTCGATGATCCGTTTACGCGCGACCGGCTACTGATACTCGTCGCCGAAAAATGCGCGGAGATGTCCGACAACGAATACGCGATGCAGCTTGCGGATGCGGTC
>DATLCA010000219.1:0-8065 GCA_035526605.1 Pyrinomonadaceae bacterium
CGACCCGGTCGACGAAGAATATGAACCCGTCAACCTCCCGCCCAACGCCAGCAAGGAAGAACTACTCGCCTACGCGTCGAATCACCCGCTGGCGAAAAAAGCGATGCGAATATTCCGTGCGAAAATCGTGGACGTAAAGCAAATTTGAAAGCTGGGGCGGTCAACACGAGGAAGCCCGAGTGTGAGATGTTGCGACGATGGTGTGACTCGGGCTTACCGATGTTTGAGCGTCATGGGACGTAAGCGCCTGGCGCGTCGGGGTGTCGGTCGAGATTCCGAGCTGCGCGCCCACGAATCCCGACCTCGATCTCAGCATCCACGTGCCCATCGACGGTCTGAACACCGCAGTGCCGTCCGGCTGGCCGTGACGTCAGGACTCAAACGGGTGAACTGGCTTCAAGGATACCGCGTACTTTTTGGTCAAGATTGTCTGGATCGGTGGGTCTGCAAGCCGTCAATGATTACGGGAACAAAATATCGGGGCTTTCGTATTTTTTCAGGATTTGACACAATTCTGGAAACGAATGTTTAAGAGCTTCGCCTCGCAAAAACTTAAGGCCCTCACGGTCGCGATCATCGTGTGTATAGGCGCGGCGGTCGCCCATGCCCAGGAGCAACCGGCTTGGAACCCGAACGTGTCGCCGCTCGCGGCGCCGACGGCGCCGGTCAATGACTATGCGAACGTGATCGACGACGCGACCGAGGCGGCCTTGAACCAAAAGCTGATCGAGTTTCAGCGATCCTCGGGTGTCGAGCTCGCCGTCGCCGTCGTCAACACGACGGGCGAGCGCCCAATATTCGATTACTCGCTCGCCGTCGCGCGCGGCTGGGGCGTCGGTGCAAAGGAGGACGACAACCCGAGCGCCTTGCTCCTCGTCGCCGTCGACGATCGAAAATATTTCACGCAGGTCAGCAAAGACCTCGAGGACGAACTGCCCGACGCTTTGGCCGGGAGCTTGCAAAGACAATTCCTTGTACCCGAATTTAAGCAGGGCAATTACGGCAAGGGCATTTCCGACACGGTCGACGCCTACATCCGAACGTATCAGGAGCGGAGCAGCGGAAGTGCCGCGTCGCCGACGCCGGTTCCGGGGCGCGAGCGCGGCAGAGGGTCTTTCGACCAGGGGGGATATTCCCCATTGTGCTGTCTGGCAGTGATTGTCCTTCTTCTTTTGGTTATTTTCTCAAACCGCGGCGGCCGCTCGGGGAGAGGCGGAGGCGGATGGGGCGGCGGATTCGGAGGCGGCGGCGGAGCGTTGCCATGGATCATCGGCTCCGCGATTGCGAACGCGGCAAGCTCGTCTTCTTCATCGTCCAGCGGCTGGGGCGGAGGAAGCAGTTGGGGCGGTGACAGCGGCGGCGGAGGAGGCTGGGGCGGCTTTGGCGGAGGAGGCGATTTTGGCGGTGGCGGGGCCGGTGGAGACTGGTAGCACTTCGATCGGAGCCGGTTGATCGTAGTTTGCGAACCCGGGAAACGTTGTCTCCCGAATCACCAACGAGCAACCAGCTAGGATCAACGGACAAATATGCAACATCAATTTGCAGCATTCATTGACGACCTGCGGGCGACGCACGGGAAGAACCTCGCGTCCGTCATCCTCTACGGGTCGGCGGCGACGGGTGATTTTGTTCGGGCCCGTTCGGATTACAACGTTCTCATCGCGCTTCACAAGATCACGCCGAAAGATCTTCGCAACGCCCACGGATCGGTGCGCGAATGGCACAAGCTCGGACATCCGGTTCCGGTGTACTTCACCGTGGGGGAATTGAAAAATGCCGCAGATGTTTTTCCGATCGAATTTCACGAGATGGAAAGGGCGCGGAAAGTTTTGTTCGGGGCAGACGTGCTCGCCGACCTCGAGATCTCGGACGCATACCTTCGCCACCAGGTCGAGTACGAGCTCCGTAGCAAGCTGATCCTGCTGCGTCGTCAATACATCCCCGCGTCCGAATCGGTCGAGGGTTTGAAAAACCTGATGGCGGAAAGCCTAGCGAGCTTTGCGACCCTGTTCAGCGCCGTCCTGATGCTCTCAGGTATCGAACCGCCGGCGAAGAAGCACGAAGTTGTGGCTCGTGTTGTTGAAGTGCACGGGCTCGACGGAGCGACTTTTGAAAAGATATTCAATCTGCGTGAAAAGAATTTTGCGGCGGCCCTTGACGAATTGTCGGCAAACAGGCTGTTTGCAGAATACATGGAACAGATCGAGCGCGTCATCGACGCGGTGGATCGCGTGGGACGGGCTGTTTAGCCCGTCGTAATAGTACGATGGGAAGACCGACGGATGGACAGTCCGTCCTGACAAGGAGAATCAAATGAAACGAGTGATCTTACTTACTATCGCGATGGTCGCGGCCTTCGGCCTGAGCGGATGCAGTTATAACGATCTGACCGCGAAGCAACAGGGCGTGAAGGGCAAGTGGGCCAACGTCGAAAGCGCGATGCAGCGCCGCGCGGATCTGATTCCGAACATGGTCAAAGCGGCGCAGATGGCCGGTGTTCAGGAACAAGAGGTTTTTGGTCAGATCGCGGAAGCGCAATCGCGATTGCTCAACGCTCAGAAGGCCGCACCGGCGGGGACCGACGGCGACAAAACGCCGGAGCAGAAGCAGGCGGTGATCGACGCGAACAACAGCTTCGGCGGGACAATAGGCAGGCTTCTGAGCCTACAGCAGACCTGGCCGGTCCTGCGGTCCTCCGAGGCCTTCATGAATGTTCAAACGGAATTGGCCGGAACGGAGAACAGGATCAAAGTGTCGCGGGACGACTACAACGGCGCGGTGACCGATTACAATACCAGTCGGAACCAGTTCCCCGCCGTGTTGACTGCCGGCCTGTTTGGATTCAAAGAAGAGCCGTTTTTCAAGGCTGAAGAAGGGGCGACGAAAGTTCCGGATATCGGGGATCCGAACTCGATGCGTAGGAATCAGACGGCTCCTGCTCCCGCAAACGCCAACCCGTAGAAATTAGAATCCGCGCGAGCTGCACATCGCGCAGTGGTCACAAGGCTTGCCGTTCGGTTCGAACGTGCAAGCCTTTTCTTCTTGCATGCCCGCGAAGATCTCGTCGGCGATCGCCTCGGCGATCGCAAATTTCTCGGTGCTCGGGTGTTTCGACTGAGCATTGGGGACCGCCCCTTGCGGATTCACAGAGCTCTCCAGCTTATCCAGACGATGGCTCAGCTTTTCCATACTTGCGAAAAGGGACGCGAGATCAGGGGATTTCATTTCCGATTCCACCAGTTTCGCGATCTTTTCCGATAGGCTATTTTCTGCGTTATTTTTCACCGGGTTTTATTTTCGTGAGGATCTTGTTGTAAACATCGCCGGGAAAAACTCCCTTCACGAGGTCGGGCTCTGCGATGATCTTTTCTTTTGTGAAGTATTGAATGACCTCGAATCGTTTTTTCTCGACGGCCGCGACACGCGCGGCAGCCTCTTCCATGACAACGCCCTTCGCGTCCCGCTTAACGATCCAGCAATAAAATTTTGGGAACGCGACACCCGACTGGGTCGGGCCGTTCCTTAGCAATTCCACCGTCACCGAGATTTCCTTGTCGCGACTGTCCGTCGCGTATGCCGTCATGTCCCGCCGAAGAAAGTTGTCGAAGTCTTTTTCGTCCGGGACGTTCGCATCGATGTGCGATTTTCCAACGGCGGCCAAAGGGTTCTCCTGCCCCCGGCATACTTGACCGCACGACATTAGCAAGAGCAGTACGAGTAAGAATTTAGCTGGCACCTTTTCCAGTTTTCCTTTCATCCGGCAGAAGATCAATGTAATCAACAACCCCGACGATCGCCGAGTCTATGGCGGCTCCGGGTCTTCCGGTCGCGGCGGTCGATGCGGACCATCCTTCCTGAGCGATAATGACGATGTCGCCCTCGCCAGAGTTTACGGAGTCGAGCGCGAGGCAGGTGTAATCCATGTCATCTCCTTCGGGCGTGATCTGCCGGCAGAGCATTATCCGCGTACCTTCGTAACGCTGGTTCTTCTGCGTGGCGACAACATTTCCGAGAACACGGGCAATCAGCATTTGTTGAATTACGATTACGAATTACGAATTGCGGACAAGATGCCGACACGACAAGGAATCCGCCGTAATTCGTAATTCACCTTTCCCCATTAAAAACGTGGACGTCGGAATCGATGATGCCGACAATCGTGCAGTCGGTCGGTGTTTCGTCACGCTTGAACGGAAACGAAGCTTCCTTGCCCCGACACCAAAACACCAGCTCACCCACGCCGGCCCCGACCGCATCGAGAGCAATCATCGGGGTGCCTTTTGCTTTCAGATCGGCATCAAGGGTCTGGACCAGCAGGAATTTTCGCCCATCGAGCGTTTTGTTCTTTATGGTCGAAACTACCGTTCCGATGACACGAGCGATCTGCATCAGATTCAACCTTGCTTTTTCAGATCGGCGATCGCCGATTTTATTCGGTCGGCGTTCGGGGCTTTGGGCAGCAGCTCAAGATATTTTTCCAACTCTGTTACCGCATCCACGTTCTTCTTTTTCTGCGCGTAAATCTGCCCCAGGTAAAGATGTGCAAGGGCGAGGTTCTCCCCGCCTTTCACCGATACCGCTTTCTTTAATCCGGCCTCGGCCGCGTCTATATTTTTTAGGTTGTAAAGGGAAATGCCGAGGTACATGCTGGCTTCCGCCATCTCGGGCTGCTGCTTGAGCACGTCGTCGAACACCGCGGCGGCTACCTCAAAATTTTTCTTCAGATACTGTGTGTAGCCGACCGAGAACTTGGCCTCGACGTAATCCGGCTTGATCGAGATAGCTTTCACGAAAGCTTCCAGCGCCTTATCGAGATCATTCTCTTTCAGATATGCGGACCCTTTTTGATGATAAGCGGCCGCGAAATTTGGGTAGGCGATGATCGCTTCGTCGAAGGAAAGGACGGCAGCCTTTGCGTCGTTCTTTTCTAACTTCTCAATTCCCTTTTTGAACTTATCGAGCGCCGGCTTCGGGACATCCTTGAAAAGTGGATTGTTGGAGAAGAAATCGCCTTTCTTTTGCCCCTCGACGCGGAGGAAGAGAGTGACGCTGAAAGTGCGGCCGGCAGGACCGTCCCGATCGATCGTCAAAAATTCTCGTTCGGTCGGCATTCCCGGGATCGTTGCCGAGATGGTAAAGTTTCCAGCTCGCACGTTGCCTGTCTGGAAGGTGCCGTCCGCGTTTGTATAGTACGACTGTGACGGCTGGTCCGAGTTCTCGACGTTGACCTTGACGTTCGCCGCCGGCCGCCCGTCGGGCATGTATACCCGGCCCTGGATCGTGAACTTGCCCTCGCTGTCCCCCGCTCGATTTCGATCACCGATCCCCTGTCCGTGAACGCCGAGCGCTCCAAGACAAATGAAAAAAAACATCAATTGCAGTTTTCTTCTCATATCGCTACCTCTCTATTTTGAGATGTCTATCGTGTCGATCACGCCGATGATCGCCTGATCGACGGGGCAATCTTTGTTGCCTTCGGCCATGCGGGCACTTGATCCGCCAACGACGATGACCTGCTCATGATAGCCTGCGCCGACGGTGTCCACGGCGACGAGATAGCCGCTCTGGTCCGACCCGTCGAGGTTGATCGGTTTTACGATGAGGAGTTTTTTGCCTTGGAGTCGTTCGTCTTTTTGAGTAGACACGACCGTGCCGAGGATGCGTCCAATTATCATTGAAGTTGTCGATTGTCAGTTTCAGTTGTCAGCGGCAGAAGATCTGACAACTGACCACCGGCGACTGACAACTATTTCATTACCACCGGCAAAGTTTCGTCCACCGCCGAATGCGGACGCGGAATCACGTGCACACTTACGAGCTCGCCGACACGACGGGCGGCCGCTGCTCCGGCGTCGGTCGCAGCCTTGACCGCCGCGACGTCGCCCCGCACGATGGCGGTGACGAATCCGGCGCCGATCTTTTCATAGCCGACAAGCTGGACGTTTGCGGCTTTGACCATCGCGTCAGCCGCCTCGATCATGGCGACCAGGCCTTTGCACTCGACCATTCCTAATGCTTCCTGCATTTAATTTTGCTCCTGAAATTCCTGAAGATTCGAAAGTGTTGCTAGTTTAACTCAACTTTGCCGCCTGGCTCAAAAGATCGATCAACTCTTCCCGGGTGAACGATACCTTGCCCCCGTTCAGACCGCCATTCGAAGATTTATCAAGCGAACAAGTGACATCGACCTCGTGGAGATACCCGCATGCCTGGCATCGGGCGGATTCCGTTAGATAGCCCGCCTTCTCGCGGATGTTGATAAGTTTTTCGATAGCGTCTTTCGGCAGATCGTTCGCGCCGCCCAAAGCTTTCGCGAGGATGGCGATCTTCGCCGTATGCTCGAGGGTCTCAAGCCGATCGAACGCCTGCCAGAGATCTTCGCCGTACGCGACAGCTCCGTGGTTTGCCATCAGGAGTGCGTTGTGATGTTTGACGAACGGCTGCATCGCCTCGGTCAGCTCACTTGTCGACGGCGTGCCGTAATCGGTCAAAGGAACGCAGCCGAGTGTAAGAATAACTTCGGAAAGAATCGGCTTATCGATGGCGAGACCGGCGACCGCGAATGCTGTCCCATGCGGTGGATGAGCATGACACACCGCCTTGATGTCGGGCCGTTCGCGATAGATCAGAAGATGCATCGCTAATTCCGACGACGCACGCTTGTCCGTCAGCGGCTTCCCTTCCATGTCCGTCAACGCGAGGCTGTCTTCCGTCATCCGGCCTTTGCAGGTCATCGTCGGCGTCGCCAGGATCGTATTTTCGTCGAGTCGAACGGAGACGTTGCCGTCCGACGAAACTACGTAGCTACGGTCGTAGAGCAGGACGCCTATTTCGCAGATGAGTTTTCGGGCTGAGGATTCGTCCATTCTTAGTAGATCGTAAAAGTATATTCACGGGTAACTATAACGCTAACCGGGACGCCTTTGACCGTCCTAGGTTCGAACCTTATCGCCCGCGCCGCCGAGATTGCTTGTTCCGTCAAGCCATGCGGCAACTCGGTTACTGGTGTGATGGCTCCGACTTGGCCGCTGGCCAACAAAACAATCTTGAGACGAACCCTTCCTTGAATGTTGTTTTCCCGAGCAGCGTCCGTATAAAGGGCACGCGGCTGAAATGTGATTCGATAAGGGGTTATCGCGGAGGTTTTGAGAGACCTAATCTCTTCTCTCGCTCCATAGCTCAATCCAGAACAAGCTGCAGTGCCCGAGCCAGGATCGCATTTTTCGGCCGGCCATTTCGGTTGCGTCGGATTGATGGGACTTCGGAGGGGGGCGGGCCCCACTTCGGGACTCCAAAAGGATTGCAAAGCCACTGTAACCAATACGGAAAGTGTGAAAGCCAGCGCCAGCGGAACAATTCTCTTAATAAAATGATCGAGCATAAACGAAGAACCACAGATTAACACACATCGCGCTGTGCATTAATCTGTGGCCTTCAGAAAGGAATCGCAATTCTTCTAGCGGAGAATATCTACCCGCATGCGCCTCGGCTCACGGGGCGGCTGAGGCGGATGATGCTCTTCTAGATCTACTGGCGGAACGGCATTTGGAATCATGTAATCCATATCATCGGCTGTTCGCTTGAGAAGTTCGTTCTCGGCCTGCAAGATGCGAACCCTTTCACGAAGAGTGTCGTTATCGCGGCGAAGCTGCTGCGTTTCCTGAAACCTGTCGAAGCGCCGCTCCATGCGCCAGCGCGACGTCGGAAGTCCGATCGATACAAAAAAGCTTGCGAGAAAAAGGCCCGCGGCAAACGTCAGAGCAAATGGAATGATCCGCTTAAAGAGTCCGGTGTAACACATATACTTCACCTCTTGAATACTTCCGAATACCAATACGGCGATTTTCAACATTTGGTTTCACCATCGCCGTGATTTTCATCTTAACTCTTTTGTCGGCTGCCGAAAAGTTTTCTTGGAAACATTTCGGCGAAAGTCGCTTCCTTATTTTGTTTTCGGTGCCGTCGAACCATTTTTGCCACTCCTCTTGCGGTCTTTTCGGGCTTTGCGTGGAATCGTTTCTCACGCAAAGCCCGCCAAAACCGCAAAGCCAGATGCACAATCACT
>DATLCA010000220.1:0-6523 GCA_035526605.1 Pyrinomonadaceae bacterium
GTAGGAGCGGTATGTTTGTAGAAACGATTCCGGAAGAAATTCGAGCTCCGTACGAGCGACACTTTTGCGGAGCTCGAATTTCTCCTTGAAATGCGATTCTACCAACATGCCGATCCTGACGGACTTACCAACGTTCCTACCGTCTACCTACGTCCGACGCTATTCACCTTCGCGGTCCCCGTCGATGATCACGTCAGGAAACTCCGCCGCGATCTCGTCGCTCGATTTCGAATCTATCTCGCCCCTTACCGCCTTCGTTCCGATATTGGGTTTGAAATTTCCGTTTGCGTCATAGAGCCTTCGATACTGCGCGGAATTTCTTATCACACCCTGGACATACGCTTTCGTTTCTTTGAATGGTATCGCCTCGACAAATTCATCCATCTCGATCGGCAAGCTTGCTCGCCATGGGCTGACGCGGCCCGGGCCTGCGTTGTAGGCGACAGCGACGTACTCGATGCGCCCGAATTTGTCGAACTGGTCGCGCATGTATGCGGTTCCGAGCTCGATGTTCGTCGCCGGCTGAAACAAACCGTCGACGGAGACAGTCGCGTTCGAACCGTACTTCCGCGCCGTTGCGCGTGCGGTCGGGATCAGCAGCTGCATCAGGCCATACGCGTTCGCTCCGGACTTAGCACGCGGATTAAAAACCGATTCCTGACGGATAAGTCCGGCAACCTGGTATTCATCCAGATTTCGATTCTTCGCCCAACTCTTAATGTCGCTCCAGTTGGTGAGCGGATAGAAAATGTCCCATTCGTCGCGGCCCATTTCTTCAGGAAACATCTGGGAATAGTCGGGATAACTTTTCGCGAGGGCCAGCAGGGCATTCACGTTATCGCCTTTCATCCGGTAGTGGCGGGCGAGGGCGAGGTTTATCTTCGGAGAATTCTGCGCGGTTGTCTTCGCAAATTCGAGCTCATCGATCGCCCAATCGAACAAACCGACGAGGCTCAGCTCCTCGCTTCTATCGGCGTGCAGCAGTTCTTTCTGGGACGAAGTTTCGGCGGCGACCGTGATCGTCTTCAAAGCCGCAACCGCGGCCTGGACGGGCGAGCCGACAGGGGCAAACGCCGGGCAGCTCATCGCGGCAAGCCGCTGTGCCGCCAGATAGCCGTACCAGTTTGCGGAATAGCGATACAGAACTCCGTTGTAGAGCGCGCATGCGTCGGCCGTCTTTCCGGCGCGTTCGGAATCGCGGGCGGCCCAGTAGCCGGCCTTGCCGCGGTTTGTAGTGTCCCGTTCGGCGTAACGGGCGAGATGTTCGGTCAGCATCCGCGACGACGACGCAAAATTCTTATTGTCGTGTTCGATCCACGCGAGCTCGAACTGTGCTCCGGCGACTTCGACCGCGTTAGGAAAATTAGCCACGGCCGCTCGAAGAAATGACTGCTCCTCAAGCTTGTTCTTTGCGTCGCGGGCGGCCGTCCCTGCATCAACCCACGCTTTCGCGGTCCACTTACCTGCCGGGAATTTCTGCCGCATCTCTTCGGCGACCGTCCGCGCCTGCGGCCACTGTCGAGCTCGGGCGTTTGCCATAACCAACTGGTAATGCGCTTCTTCCTTTTCAGTGGCGGAAGCCGGGATCGCATTGAAACTGGATTGTGCTTCGGCGGCCTTTCTCAAATTCGACAACGTCGTGAGCTGTTTCAATCTGATCGCGCTCGTCAAGGCCGCGGGATACGCGGCGCTCAAGTCGCCAAACGCCCTCTCGGCCGCCGCGAAATTCTTTGCCGCGAATAGAAGCTCGGCGCGCATCGTCGCCTCCTCTGCCGAATTCGGGGTTAACGGCTGCGAAAGCGACGTGAGCTTGGCCTCGGCCTCTTTGGCGGCATCGGAACCGGCGCCAAAAAAATAGACTCGTCGGTAATAGCGAATTGCCTCCGTTTGGTTTCCCTGAGCGTCGTAAGATTTCGCGGTCAGCAGATTCGCGTCCGCGTTCCTGGCGTCATTCAAATCTGCCAAATACGACGGAACGGTCGACGCCTGCCCGGCCGAGATCGCCGATGCGGCCCTCTTTAGTTTCGAGTCATTCGCGTAGATCGATTCCGGAAAGTCCGCGATCAAACGCGAGAAGACGTTTATCGCCTCGGCATGATTTCCGGTTTCCTGAAGCGCCTGGCCGCGGAGCCAGAGAGCGTGATCGGCGACCTTCGTCTTGGAGCGGAACTCGTCCGTGTTCAGCAGCGCCGCCGCTCCGGCGAAATCCTTGTTATCAAACTTCATCTTCGCCCGCAGCAGTTTTGCCAGCAGTCCCGCCCGCCTTCCGGCAAAGCGCGTTTCAATTCCGGCGATGTAATCCTCGGACGGCGTACGGCCGTCGCGCGCGGTTTGTCGGAGGTTGGCGAGAGCCTGCTCTTCAGTCTGCTGCGCGGAGCAGCCGACGAAAAAGAGTACGAGCGTGAAGGTGAACGCGAAAAGCACGTGGAGTATCGGACGAAACATTTCTTATAAAGCTCCTGGCTATTTTGATGCGAAAGCGCGGCGGGCGTTTGAAGATTTTTGCCTGCAAATTTATTTCAAGAATCAATGAAAGGTTATATGATAGCAAAGAAATTCGCCGTGACCGGAGTAGTTCCAAATGAGAAGAATATTTTTTTCCCTCGCTTTGATAGTTCTGTCCTTCGCCTCGGTTCTCTCACAAACCGCCAAGCCCACCGCCACGCCCCCGACGCCCGACGACGCGGACATCGTGAAGATCACGACCGCCTTGATCCAGGTGGATGTAACGGTCACGGACAAGAACGGAAAGGTGATCACCGACCTTAGACCCGAGGAAGTGGAGATTTTCGAGAATGGCGAGAAACAAAAGATCACGAACTTTTCTTTCGTATCAAACCTCCGGACCGTTGAAGAAGCTCCCAGAGATAAAAATGCGAAGCCAAGTATTCTCCCGCCTGCCGCTATCCGGCCGGAGCTTGTGCACCGAACGATCGCACTGGTCGTCGACGACCTGACGCTCTCCTTCGAAAGCGTGTATTTCGTCCGCAGAGCCTTGAACAAATTCGTCGACGAGCAAATGCAGGAAGGCGACCTAGTCGCGATCATTCGGACGGGCGCGGGAATCGGTGCCTTGCAGCAGTTCACGAACGACAGACGTCAGCTGCATGCGGCGATCGAAAAGGTCCGCTGGAATCCGCTCGGCTCCGGAAACATCGGTGCCTTTGCGCCGCTCGAACCGAAGTTAGATACCGGGGCCCCGGCAACCGAGCCGGAGGCGGGCGAGCGGACCGCGGAAGGGATCCAGCGGGAGTTCGACGATTTTCGCGAAAGTGTTTTTGCCACGGGCACGCTCGGCGCCGTCAACTATGTTGTCCGCGGAATGCAGGACCTCCCTGGAAGAAAGTCGATCATGCTTTTGTCTGACGGCTTTAAGCTTTTTCAGGAAGACGCTCTGGGATTCAGGGAAACGGGCCGCGTTATGCAAAATCTCCGCCGTCTTGTCGACATGGCAAACCGGGCTTCGGTCGTGATCTACACCATGGACGCGCGCGGGTTGCAGACGACAGGAATGACCGCGCAGGACAACACGGGCGGCCGCACAATTCAGGAGATCCAGCAGGAAGAGTCGAGCCGCAGCGCGAAGCTTCTGGATACACAAGACGGACTCAAATATCTCGCGCGTCAGACCGGCGGGATCGCCATCGTCAACAACAACGATCTCAGCGGCGGTATCAGGAAGATACTTGACGACCAAAGCTACTATCTCGTGGCTTATGAGCCCGACGATGCGACGTTCGATCCTCGAACACGGCGCTTCAATAACCTTCAAATAAAAGTCACGAGGCCCGGCGCACAAGCGCGGTACAGAAGCGGCTTCTTTGGAATAAGCGACGAGAAGATCGTGAAGCCCACACAAACGATCGGCCAGCGAATGACTGATGCGCTAACGTCGCCTTTCGGAGCCAACCAGATATCCCTGAAATTGAATGCCCTTTTTTACAACTCCGCAAAAAACGGGAATGTTGTCCGCTCTCTCATGCATATCGGGGCCAGTGACCTAAAGTTTTCCGACGAGCCCGACGGCAGTAAGAAGGCCGTCATCGACGTCGTGGCGATAGGCTTCGGAGACAACGGAGCGGTCGTGGATCAGACCTCGAAAACGTATACGCTGTCGCTCCAGAAAGAGGCTTTCGAACGCGTAGTGAAGGCGGGCTTCGTTTACGACTTCTCTTTTCCGGTAAAGAAGGCCGGGGCGTATCAGTTGCGAATCGCTTTGCATGATCACGGAAGTGACAAGATCGGTTCGGCGAATCAGTTCATCGAAGTTCCGAACCTGAAAAAGAACAGGCTGATCCTTTCCGGCGTCGTGTTGGAAAACCTGACTCACGAAGACTGGCAAAAGCGCGAGGCTGGTAAGACCGGTGGTAAGTCGGATCCGTTGGCCGACACTTCGCTGCGGCAATTCCGGCGGGGCACGGTTCTCAATTACGGCTTCACTATTTACAACGCTAAAGCGGCCGGGAGCGCGTCCAGTCTGAGCTATCAAACCCGAGTATTCCGCGACGGCAAACCCATCTTCGAGAGCGCTCAGAAGCCTGTCGTTCCTACCGGGGGCGGAGATCCCGGGACGGTCGGTTTTACCGCCGCTCTGTCGTTGGGGAGTGTGATGGTGCCGGGCGATTACGTGCTCGAGATCGCGGTCACGGACAACATGGCGAAAGGGAAAGCGAAAACGGCGACCCAGTATGTCCAGTTTGAGATAGTCGATTAGCTTCAGCCGCTAAAACGCTGCGGCATTAAGGGCAGTATGAAATGGTGCTGCATAGGCTTCAAGGCTCAGTATAATTGCGCGGGACAAAGAGGCGTGGCCTATTTGGTTGGGCGTGACTCACTGGGCGCCCCACAATTTATGGTTCAATATCGTGCGGTCGAAAAGGGTAGTGAGAGCCATATTCAAGTCGATATTCTTGCCGCCATCATCGTTGAGACTCGCATAGTCTATTGCCCTAGTTGCGGCGTCAACTTGGCGAAGTTTTACAAGAAGGAAATAGACAATCTGGATCGCGACGGATTCGAGATTGGCTTTCTAAAGGAAAATAAGAACACCACGAGTTAGGAAAAAACTCTGCCGGCTAAGTTTCTATCCGAAATTGCATTCGACCCCCACAATCACTAACCTAATGCCTTCGCCGCTATGCTCAAGATCCGCTCAGTCGAGCTCACCGAGATAAATCTTCCGCTCGTTCATTTTTTCGAGACCAGTTTCGGCCGTACTTACGAGCGCCGGATCATTCTCGTGCGTGTCGAGGATGCCGGCGGAGCGGAGGGGTGGGGCGAGATCACGTGCGGGGAAGGGCCAGGCTACTCGGACGAGTGGACGGACTCCGCATGGGTGACCACCGAGAAAATCTTGGCGCCGATGGTCGTTGGCAAAGAAGTCGAAGGTGCGGAGCAGATATTCGATCTGATGAAGCGTGCTCGCGGCCATCGAATGTCGAAGGCCGGAATCGAAACCGCCTGCTGGGACCTTGAGGCAAAGAAGTTGGGCGCGCCGTTATGGCGCCACCTCGGCGGCGTGAATCGCGAGATCGCGTGCGGCGTGTCCATCGGCATCCAGGACTCGGTCGAGCAATTGATCGACAAGATTCAGACGGAGCTCGATGCGGGATACCAGCGGATCAAGATCAAGATCGCACCGCATTGGGACTACGACGTCATAAAAAAGGTCCGCGGGAAGTTCCCGGATATTCAGTTGATGGGCGACGCGAACTCCGCGTACACGCTTGCCGATATCGACAAGTTGAAAAGTTTAGACGAATTCGATCTGATGATGCTCGAGCAGCCTCTGCCGTATGACGACATCATCGACCACGCGGCGTTGCAGCGTCAGATCAAGACGCCTATCTGTCTCGATGAGCCGATCAAATCGCCGGACGACGTCCGCAAGGCTATCGAGTTGAAATCGGGTAAGATTATCAACCTGAAGAACGGGCGTGTCGGCGGGCACGCACAGTCGAAGAAAATAGAAGAAATATGTCGTCTTGCCGGCATGCCGGTTTGGTGCGGCGGCATGCTGGAGTCAGGCATCGGCCGTGCACACAACATCGCGATCTCGACGCTCGCCGGTTACACGATGCCGGGAGATGTTTCGGCGTCGAAACGATACTGGCACGAGGACATCATCGAGCCGGAGGTTGAGGTTTCGGCCGACGGGACCATCATTGCACCGGATGGGCCCGGGATCGGGTTTGAAATCAAGAGGGGTCGGATCGAAGAGTTGGCGGTAAGGCAATGTCGAATCTAATCAAGCCCTTGATTGCTGCTCTTGTTCTAGCAGTGATGGTGTCGACC
Source organism: Pyrinomonadaceae bacterium (assembly GCA_035526605.1). GTDB lineage: Bacteria > Acidobacteriota > Blastocatellia > Pyrinomonadales > Pyrinomonadaceae > OLB17. The sequence goes on from DATLCA010000220.1 coordinate 6,295, forward strand.
GGTTTTGTCATTTATACTTTGCCGCACTGGTGGAACAAGCTGGGGACAGCGGCGGGCACTTCACGCGACGGTGTGATCCAGGTTTTCAGCGTTTACAAGTCCCGAAGCGGTGAGTACTTATTTGTCGGAGATCAGGCGAACGAGGCTTACATATTTTATCCTCTCGGGAAACTGGTCGGTATGCCGGGAGCGGGAGCAAGTCAGTTTGTTTTTGTTCCGTATTTTGCGT
>DATLCA010000221.1:0-2333 GCA_035526605.1 Pyrinomonadaceae bacterium
GGAAGAGTACGACCGGCTGTGCCAGGAGATGGTGGAGGCCGGCACGTTTATCAAGCTGAACGAGGAAAAGCGCCCGAACAGTTTTCTTGCGAGGTCGCATCCGTCAGATGTCGCCCGCGTCGAAGACCGCACCTACATCTGTTCGCGTGCGAAAGGCGATGCGGGGCCGACCAACAACTGGATGGCGCCGCTCGAAATGAAGGCCATCCTTAAGAAGAAGTTCGCCGGCACGATGAAGGGCCGCACGATGTACATCGTGCCGTTTTGCATGGGGCCGATCGGTTCGCCGATCTCGCAGTTCGGCGTTCAGATCACCGACTCCGCTTACGCCGCCGTTAACATGAAGATCATGACGCGGATGGGGCAGAGAGCCCTCGACGCGCTCGGCGACGGCGAATTTACAAAGTGCCTCCACTCGGTCGGGATGCCGCTCGCCGAAGGGCAGCAGGACGTGGCGTGGCCCTGCTCGCCCGATCCGAAAGACAAGTACATCGTCCATTTCCCGGAAGAAAATTCTATCGTCAGCTATGGTTCGGGTTACGGCGGTAACGCACTGCTCGGCAAAAAATGTCTCGCGCTGCGGATCGCTTCGACTCTCGGGCGTGCCCAGGGATGGCTTGCCGAGCACATGCTGATCGTCGGAGTGAAATCGCCCGACGGCCGTAAGGACTATGTCTGCGCGGCGTTCCCTTCGGCGTGCGGAAAAACCAACTTCGCAATGCTGATTCCGCCGAAGCCGTTTCAGGAAGAAGGCTGGGAGATCACAACGGTTGGCGACGACATCGCATGGATCAAGCCGGATGAAGACGGAAAGCTTCGCGCGATCAATCCCGAGTTCGGATTCTTCGGCGTGGCTCCGGGAACAAACTACAAAACAAACCCGAACGCGATGGAGTCCATCAAGGCCAACACGATCTACACGAACGTGGCACTGACCGACGACGGGGACATCTGGTGGGAAGGCATGGACGGCGAGCCGCCGGCACATGCCATCGACTGGCAGGGGAACGACTGGACGCCGAACAGCGAGGCGAAAGCGGCCCATCCGAACGCGCGTTTCACGGCGCCGATAACTCAGTGCCCGGTTGTAGATGAAAGATTCGACGATCCGACCGGCGTTCCGGTCTCGGCGTTTATCTTCGGGGGCCGACGCAATTCGGTCGTCCCGCTAGTTCAGCAATCATTCAACTGGGCGTTCGGGGTGTACATGGCCGCGACGATGGGCTCGGAAATGACGGCGGCCGCGTTTGGCAATATCGGTGAAGTTCGCCGCGATCCGTTTGCGATGCTGCCGTTCGCCGGTTACCACATGGGTGATTATTTCTCCCATTGGCTTAACTTCGGACGCCAGCTTCCGGATCCGCCGCGGATATTTTCGGTCAACTGGTTCTTAAAAGATGAAGCCGGAAAATTCGCCTGGCCCGGCTATGGTGAGAACATGCGAGTTTTGAAATGGGTCGTGGAACGCTCGCGCGGCAAATCGATCGGCATTGAGACGCCGCTCGGCTGGATGCCGCAGTACGAACACATGGATTGGCGCGGCCTGGACTTCTCGCGTGAGCAGTTCGAAAAGGTCATGCACATCGACCGCGACATGTGGCTTAAGGAGATCGCGATGCACGATGATCTTTTCTTCAAGCTCTACGATCGTCTGCCAAAAGAGATGACGTTCATCCGCGAGCTCCTCGTTTCGAATCTCTGGCGCTCGCCGGAGTTGGGACTCGCGACTCCGAGACCGGAGCCGGTGGAAGAGACGAAGGCGGTAGCTAAGGGCGAGTAGTCTCGCCCCTTCCCTTTCCATCAATTGAAATTTCAAATTTGAAATTTCAATTGAGCCGAAAATTCGGGATTCATAGCAGATCGATACGACTCTTCACATTTGAAACCTCAAATTTGAAATCTGAAATTATTACGGCGGGCTGATCATTTGTATCAGCCCGCCATCTCTTTTATCATTCCAGTTCTACTTCACGCCGTGCCAGCAGCCAAAGGAAAAAAATATTCCCGATTTCGCTTCGTCCGGGAGCCGCTCGATTCGATCGACAAGAACGATGAAACGCATCGGGCGGACTTCCCTTTCTCGGCCGAACTGAATGAGCGCCGCTATCCGGTCCGGGCACTCCGCTATTGGTGGCTTGCCCGCGTGATCGAGGAAGAGGTCCAAAGGCTCGACCATGGGCCGGTCGTGGTGGATGTCGGATGCGATCGCGGGATTATCAAACGCTTCATACCGCCGATCGAAGGCGCAAGATGGATCGGGCTCGATATAGATACGAACCGCCCCGACGTCGAGCTCGCGAAATACAACGAGCGGATCCAGGCCGATTTTGACG
>DATLCA010000222.1:0-2631 GCA_035526605.1 Pyrinomonadaceae bacterium
GGCACTCGCGATGTCCGGCTCATCGAGCTACTTCGACATCACGGGAACTATGTGGATCGTGTCGACATTCATCGCCCTCGGGTTGAAAGGAATGTGGGTGCACATGCTCTGGGGTTTCCCGATCACCGCATTCTACCTCGCATACATGGGCAAGTGGATCCGCCGATCGGATGCGATGACCGGTGCCGAGTGGATGAAGACCCGGTTCGGCCCGGGAAAGTCCGGAGATATCGCCAGGTTGTCCTACACGCTTTTCGCGATACTTACGATCACGGCGCTGCTCGGATACGGCGCGATCGGGATGGGCAAGTTCGGGGCGATCTTCCTTCCTTTCTCGCCGACAACTTGTGCGTTCCTGATCCTCGGTGTGACTGGATTGTACGTGATCATCGGCGGTTTCCACGGCATCGTGCGGGTCGAGATCGTCCAGACAATCGTGCTGAGTGCGGGGGCGATCGCGTTCGCGATCATTGGTTACTATCATTTCGACGCGGCCGCATTTGCCGCAAAGGTACCGGCGACGTGGGGCGACATTTTACCGTCGTGGCGACCCGAATCTTTTCAGGGACTAGTTACCGGCGGTACGGATTATTCGCTTTTTGGAGCACTCGTCGCGGTCTGGGTCGCGAAGGGTATGCTCCTTTGTCTTAGCGGTCCCGAGCAGCTCTACGACTTTCAACGTTTTCTCGCCGCGAAAGACGAACGGGATGCGTCGAAGCTGGGTGCGCTGTGGGGTGCGATCCATACGGTTCGCTGGTGCTTCGCAATGGCGATCGCTGTGATGGCCATCATGGGTATCGGAAACGCGGCTTTGGATGCAAAGCTTCGAGCCGATCCCGAGACCGCACTTCCGCTGATCATCGGATCGATGCTTCCGATCGGCGTTGTCGGGTTCATGCTCGCGGCGCTGCTTTCAGGTTTTCTCGCGACGTTTAGCTCGACCGTCAATGGCGGAGCCGCATATCTCGTCAAGGACATCTATCAGCGCTATATCAATCCGGAAGCGAACAATAAACAACTCGTCTGGGCAAGTTATATTTCCTCGACGCTTCTCATTGTCACCGGCCTGATCATTTCGATTTTCGGGACGTCGATCAACACCGCATTCCTTTGGATCTTCGGAACCCTTGCCGCCGGCATTCTGCCGCCTAACGTTCTTCGCTGGTATTGGTGGCGGCTAAACGGACAGGGCTACGCCGCCGGCGTTTTCGGCGGAATGGCGCTTTCGCTCGGCCAGGTTTTCATCGACACGATGTATCTCGATAAACCGCTTCCGCTCTATATCGGTTTCCCGGTGATCGCGATCGCGTCGACGATAATCACCATCGTCGTTTCTCTTCTGACGAAGCCGACGGATATCGAGACACTCAAGAATTTCTATAGAAAAGTGCAGCCTGCCGGTTTTTGGTCGCCTGCGAGGGAAGCGGTCCGCGCCGAGGAGCCAGGCTGGCAGAAACAGTTGCACTTCCGGGTCGAGCTCCTCAACACCGTCGTGGCGATGATCGGGGTCACCGCGTTGTATGTCTCGATGCTTTATCTCGTACTGCACCGCCTGAGCATCGGATTTGGATTGATCGCGACGACCATCGTCTGCGTGATCGTTCTCTATTTCACTTGGTACAAAACACTGCCACCCGCGTCGGCGCCTCCGCCCGAAGACGTGCAGAACAAAGAAGAGCAGATGGACGAGATCGGAAACGCGGGGGCCGCAGCATGAGATTCGACGGCAAAACTGTTTTAGTGACGGGCGGTGCGCTCGGAATCGGACGCGCCGTTTGCGAGTTGATCGCCGAACGGGGCGGGGCGGTTTCGATCGTCGACGTAGATGAGACGGCCGGGCGCGAAACATGTTTATCGATTGAAAGGGACGGCGGCAGGGCGGCGTTCACGGCGGTCGATGTTTCCAATTTCGAAGACGTGCAAAGAGCGGCCGACGCGACGCACGCAAGGTTCGGGTCGATCGATTCTTTGGTCGTAAGCGCCGGAATACAACGGTACGGTACGGCGGTCTCAACCGACGCCGCGCAATGGAACGAAGTTTTGGATGTAAATCTGAAAGGCGCGTGGAACGCCGCTCGGGCCTCGATCCCGTTTCTCAAATTTGCCGGCGGCGGAACGATCGTAAACGTGTCTTCGGTTCAGGCACTCGCGAGTCAGCAGAACGTGCTCGCCTACACGGTGAGCAAGCACGGGCTTATCGGATTGACCCGATCGATCGCGATGGATTTCGCAAAAGAAAACATAAGGGCCAACGCGGTCTGCCCGGGAACGGTCGACACGCCGATGCTCAAATGGGCAGCGTCGCTCGATCCGAATCCGCAATCTGTTTACGATGCATGCAATGCGATGCATCCGCTCGGGCGCATCGCCCGTCCACGTGAGATCGCCGAGGTCGTCGCGTTTCTGGCGCACGAAACTTCGTCGTTCGTCACCGGTGCAGTCTGGACGGTTGATGGCGGCCTGCTGACGCAGATCGGAGGTGTGCCCCAAACAAGTTAGGAATCTTTTTGGATAGGAGAGACATGAGCAATTCAACACCAGCAGCAGAAAGCCATCCGGCTGCGGCCCATTATGATCCGCCCCCCGGATTAGATGCCGCGCTCGGGGCCGTACCGCTCGCCGAGGCTTCGA
>DATLCA010000223.1:0-6088 GCA_035526605.1 Pyrinomonadaceae bacterium
GCAATATCGCCGGGCAACGGATTTGGCGATCTCGGGGGATTGGGCGGGCTTTCCACCTAACGAGTTTTTCGGAAATGTTCTCATTGCCGGGGCCGGTTCGAAGATCGATAACGCCGCGAAGGAGTTGTCGAGATTTCGTGCACGGCCCGCGAAGAATATTCTCGATCTCGACTCCGGATCAAAAGGTCAGTCGGAAAAAGTAGTCGCACAAATCTCCGAAGAACCTTCTGAACAACTCACGAACCTGATCGAAAAATTCAACGCGGCTCCGCCGCCGTCGGCCCCGGCCTATGCCGGGACCGGGGACATGCGCCGCAGCGCCGAGGCCTCCGCATTGCGCACTTTGTACGGGAGGCTGGCGAAACTATCCTACGACGACGCATGCCGTGCGGCGCTCGAATTCATGGTGGCGCGGTTTGGCACTACGTCTCTCGTTTGGCTGGAGCGAAAGGACAACACGTTCCTTCCTGTTGCCGCTATGGGAAGCCTGCTCGAGACCCCGATAAAGATCGGGATCACCGCGGACAACCAAAGGTTCATCGATTCTTCAAACCGCGAGCGTGCGTTCGAGCTTCGCGAGAGGATCGTAGACGGCGACAAACGGCCCGGACGAATTTTGAACTTATTCGCGTCGGTGGTCGGTGGGGAAATCCGCGGCGCGGTCGGTGTCGAAGGTGATATCGACGAGCCGCGATCTCGTGACGTTGCACTTTTCTGCCGCCGAGTCGGACCGCAGATCGAGATCCTTCGCCTGCGCCGCGAGATCTCGAATCGCGAGTGGCTCAATCGAGCCGTGACGCGATTCAACGAAAGCCTCAAACGGATCGACGCGGATGATTTCTGGACGCACGTGACGCAGGTCTCCGCGGAGCTTATCCAGTCCGAACGCGCTTCGCTTCTGCTTCGGAACGACCATGCTGAAGGCCTCGTCACAAAGGCGGCGGTCGGTGCCCGGACCGATCTTTTTACTACCTCGCATATCGGCGAACGGGTGTCGAACCTCGTGTTGGAGGACGGCCATCCGATAGTGGTTGAGGACATCTCCCGGATCGGCGTGGAAGCGGCGCCCGCCGGTTGGCAATACAAGACGCCGTCGTTTCTGAGTTATCCGATTTTGATAGGCGAGAGGCGCATCGGCGTACTCAACTTCACCGACAAGGCGACGGGCAACGCCTTCGACGAGCGCGATCTCGAACTGTTGCAGGCAATCGGCCCGCAGATCGCGATCGCCGTCGACCGTACCGTGCTGAAAGACAAGGCGGGTGAATTCGAACAGCTCTCGGTTACGGATCCGCTGACCGGACTTCTCAATCGGCGATATCTCGAAAAGCGACTTATCGAAGAGATCCAGCGTTCAAAACGCCACCGGTTCCCGATGAGCCTGATGATGCTCGACGTCGACGAATTCAAATCCTACAACGACACGTTCGGGCACCCGGCGGGCGATGCGGCGTTGAAGATTGTCGCGAGCATCCTTCAAGACATGCTTCGCGGCGACGACGTGGCCGCCCGGTACGGAGGCGAAGAGTTCGCGATCCTTTTGCCGCAGACGACATCGACGGAAGGGGCGGCCATCGCGGAGCGCCTTCGGCAGAGGATCGAACACACTGAGTTTCCTAAACGAAAGGTCACGGTGAGCATCGGCATCGCGGCGTGCTCTAACGAGATCGACACACCAACGGACATTGTCGGTGCGGCCGACCACGCCCTGTACGAGGCAAAGAACCACGGCCGAAATAACGTGCGGATCTATGATGGGTTCGGTAAATCCTTGCGCGAGAACATTCACTAGATGGCCGGATCCAACGACGCAAAAATATTTGCCGGACGCAAGGCCCGTGACTTTGTCGGCCGGAGCGGTGAGGTCGACCGACTCGCCGCGCACGCGGTTTCTGAAGACGGGGCCGACGGGATCCTCGTACTCGCCGCTCCCGGGGCGGGTGCGTCTGAGCTGCTGCGGCAAACCTACGATCGGCTGTTTCACGAGCAGCGCGAAATTATTCCGTTCTATTTTGCGGTCCGCCGAAATCTTACGGGAAGCCGTGAGATGGCTGAGGATTTTCTCCATGAATTCATCCGCCAGCTCGTAGCCTTTCGGCGCCATGACCCGGCCATCGTGCGCTCTGCGGCCGGCCTCGACGAACTAGCGGAACTTTCTTTATCGGTGAGTGGAATCTGGATCGACCGGTTGATAGCGACCGCGCGCGATTCGGCGGACGGGCGCGCGTTTCTTCGTACGTGTTTGAGTGCTCCGATACGTGCCGCCGCGAACGGCGACCGCGCTTTCCTCATGATCGACGATGCTCACCATCTCGATAACGTTGACGATGGGGCCCGCGTCTTTGACGAATTGAAAGACGTGTTCGAAAACGCCGGGGTAAAGTTCGCGGTCTCGGGCTACCGCAGATTTCTGCACCGCCGGATGGACTGCGGCAGTCTGGAGCTGAACAATCTCGACTTCGAGAAGGCCGGCGATCTCGTAGAAGTCTTCGCGAAAGAAAGCGGCCTGTCGATCGCGGAGCAGCCGCGCGATCTCATCGCGGCGCAGCTTGCCGGCAATCCGGCGTTGACGCGAGCTTTTATCCGGGAGGCGGCCGACTCGCAAACCGGTATCGGGAATTTTCAGGACGTTCAGACGGCATATGCGGAGGGGATATTTGACGGAAGGATCGCCCGCCGTTTTCACGAACTGTTTTCCGATGCCTGCGGCTCGCCGACTGTTGAGCATCATGTGCTGCGTCTCCTTTCCGATATTCAATCGGAACAAAAATTGGACCGTGCCCTGTGGGCTCGCCGGATGCGGCTTGATGAAAACGACGCGGAAGCCATTCTTAGAAAGCTGAATGTGAACGAGCTGGTCCGTTCGACGGCTAGCAGCATTGAGCCGGTCGCGGAAAATATCGTGCTGACGGATTTTATTGCTGCACGGGTCAGGCTAAAGACGGCCGAGAGCCGGGCAAATGTTTTTGGAGACTCGCTCACCGGGTATATAAAACGAGCTCCCGAAATTATGGGCCGGCTTTATCGCTTCAACTCGTCCATCGGCGTTCGCGAAATCCTCGGGGCGTTCGACGGGCGGGAGGTTCCGACCCTGCTTATCGATTACGCCGAGTTCCGCGACAAATTCAAAACTGTTCCGGACACCGAAGTTCTCAACGAAGCCCGCTATACCGAAGCACTTGCACTGCCGCGGATCTTCTTTACGACATCCGCCGCGTCGTTCTATAAACCGCTAAGTCATATCGCCGAGACCGAACGCTCAGCGATCGCACTCGGGTTCGAAGCCAGCGACGAAGATTCCAACAACGAGGTCGTCTGGATCGCGGCCGAGATCGATTCGAAACTCGAAGCGGATAGCGACGTCGTTGGATTCTGGTGCGACCGGTTGGAAGCGGCGGCACTGATGTGCGATTTCGCACGGTTCCGGATCTGGCTTATCGCCCCCGAAGGTTTTTCGCCCGAAGCATCGGAAGCGCTGAAAAGTCGAAACGCGTACGGCTCGAGCCGCCGCCAGGCGGACCTGCTTCGCCGGTTCCTAAATGCGCCGAAGCCGGCCTCGGAAAAGCTTGCGCCGAACGAATACGAGATCGTGATCCCCATGGACGCCGATGCGGAGTTGATCGCCGCACACGCCGTCGAAGAGATCGCAAAGCGTCACAACCTGGATGCGAAATCCATCAATCAGATAAAGACGGCATTGATCGAAGCATGCATCAACGCATCGGAGCACAGTCTCAGTCCCGATAGGAAAATCTATCAAAGATTCCGGCTCGAAGAAGATCGGGTCGTGCTCACGGTCTCGAACCGAGGTTTGCGTCTCGCGTCGGTATCGGCAGCGATTGAGCCGGAGGGAGGCCGTCGAGGCTGGGGTCTCAAATTGATGCGAAAGCTGATGGACGAAGTGACGATCGAAGACGTCGACGACGGAACCCGGATCGTGATGACAAAGTTCCTGGGCGAAGCGCGGGCGTGAGGAAGGCAGAGGGCGGGCGTGAGGAAGGCAGAGGGCGGAAGGCAGAAGGCAGAAGGCAGCGATATGCTCTCTGAAATTTCAAATTTCAAATTTCAAATTTCAAATCTGATCTACCGACGACTGCACTCTGCCTTCGGCTCCTACTTTCCGCCTTCCGCTTTCTTCTCCCCCCTTCGCGGAGAAATCTATTGTGTTCTTCCCCTTGTTGTGTTAAAAACTTCCCTAAGCAGTCGTGCCTCTAACTCATTTTAAGGGAAAAATTAAGTGATTTCAGAAACACAAACCGCGAACGCGGAAGATAAGCGCGCCGTCGTGTACGCGGGTGACTATTTGAACAAGCTTTCCGGTGAACAGATCGAAAGAGAATGCCGCACCAGGCTGGACGAAGGCTGCACGGAGCTCATCGTCAACTTTTCGCGGACGGAGATCGTAAACAGCATCGGCGTGTCGATACTGCTGGGAGTGATCGATTCGGCGAAGGGAACCGGCGCGAGAATTGTTTTCTCCGACGTGAAAGAAGAGACCGCCGAGTTGTTCGATATGCTCGGACTCACCAAACATGTGACGCTGGGGTAGGACAGCCGTTTAGCTTGTCCACCCGCACGACCGGCTAACAGCCTGTCGTACGACAAACGTGAAAATCCAAGACTTCAAAACCACAAACTTCCGCCAGATGACCGAGACGAAGAGCAAGCTCATCCACACTTTTGGAGCGCTCGCGGAGATCGGCCAGGAAGTTTCCAACCGCAAGGACTTTCACGAGACGATGCGGACCTCGCTTCATCTCCTGCTCGGTTCGCTGGCGATAATGCGCGGCGGTGTCGCGCGGTATTCCCGCTTCGAGCATTCGATGCAGATGGTGGCGGCACGCGGGCTCGGCGACGAATTCCCGCTCGCTTTATCGCTCTGTCACGAAGATGAACGTCAGTTCATCGCGAACGGGCTTTATCCGTTCGAGGTCGCGCAGGCGCAGGTGCTGCCGTTCGTTCAGGTTTACGACAACAGCCTTACGCGGACGCGGATCGATCTGATCGTTCCGCTCGTGATCCGCGACGAAATGGTCGGGTGTCTGTTCCTGGGGGAAAAAGCTTCAGGCGAACCGTATTCCAGTTACGACCGCGACATCATCTCCGCGATGGGGCGTCATGTTGGCGTGGCGATCGCGCAGCGGAACATGCTCGCGGATCTCGAGCGACAGGCCGACGAAAATCGAAAACTGTTCGACAGTTTGAAAACGACATACAAGGACACTGTGCGTGCGTTCGCCGCGGCGATCGACTGCAAAGATAGATACACTGAGGGTCACTCGGTACGCGTCGGAAAGTATTCGGAGATAATCGGGGCGGAGCTTGGATGGAGCGACGACGAAGTCGAGGGAGCGGCCGTAGCGGGATATCTGCACGACGTCGGGAAACTGACGGTCGAGCGAAAAATAATCAACGCCCCATACCGGATCAACGCGAAGGAATCGGCGGAGTTGAACAAGCACCCGGCGGTCGGCTACGAGATCCTGATGCCGATCCATCACCCGTACACCGACGTCCCGCTCGCCGCGAAATATCATCACGAACGTCTCGACGGCCGCGGTTATCCGGACGGGCTCTACGACCGCAGCATCCCGTACATCGCGAAGGTCGTGAATCTCGCCGACTCGTTCGATGCGATGACGACAGATCGTCCGTACAAACGCCGCCGCCCGGCCAGCGAAGTCTTCGACGACCTCCAAAGAAATTCCGGCAAGCAGTTTGCCCCCGAGATCGTCAACGCATTCTTCCGGGGAATGCTCAAAGAGCTCACGGGAGAAACAAAAGAAAAACGCTTCCGCAAACTCCTCGGCCGCGAATACATGGAATCGGAAGGCCTGGTGCCGGTCCTTCGACAGGCGCTGAACGGCATGTCCCCGACGTCACCGCTCACGTTCATCAGCACAGACTAACTTGCAAGCTTTGCTCACGATTAATCCGTGATAAGTGGGAGTTTTTCGTGCTTTTTCTTGTTTCGTGCGTTTGGTGTGTTTCGTGGTTTGGCTTTGTTCGTGTGGGCTTAGGTGAGTTCGTAGTTTCAGTTTCTCAAAGCCGAACCACGAAACACACCAAACGCACGAAACAAGAAAAA
>DATLCA010000224.1:0-13564 GCA_035526605.1 Pyrinomonadaceae bacterium
TGAAAGAGGCCCGCAAGACGGGTGACTTTTCTTTGAATCAGAAGGCGGAGGCCGCGGTTGGACGGGCGCTCGAGATTTCTCCGAGTGATGTTCCCGCGCGCAAACTCCAGGCCGCCCTTCATCTCGCTTACCACCGATTTCCCGAGGCAGCGGATGCAGCAAATAAGTTACGGGCAGAGCTTCCTTCCGATTCGTTCGCTTACGGAGTTTTGACGGATGCCTATATGGAGCTGGGCGAATATGAGAAGTCGGTTGACGCGGCTCAGCGGATGGTCGATTTGAAGCCGGGGACAGCATCTTACTCGCGCGTCGCACAGCTCCGTGTGCTGCACGGCGATCACAAAGGCGCCCTTGAGATGTTCACGCAGGCTGCACGGGTCACCGACCCGTCGGACAAAGAGACACAGAGCTGGTGTCTCGTACAGCTCGGTGACGAACACTGGCGACACGGCGAGTACCCGGAAGCGGAAAAAGTTTACGACGAAGCGTTACAGAATTTTCCCGGATACTTCCTGGCGGTCGCGGCGAAGGGCCGAGCCCGAGCCTCAGCGGGGGATTTCGAAACTGCGATCAACCTTTTGAACGAAGCGCAAAACCGGGTGCCAAATGCCGACACGATCGCACTTCTCGGCGACATTTATTTCCTGCGCGGCGACTCGGAAAAGGCGCAGGCTCAATATGATCTGCTCGAAGTGGTCGAGCAGAAATTGGGCGCGGCCGGCGATCAAAAACGGCTGGCACTCTCGTGGGCCGATCGGGGAGTAAAGCTCGATCAGGCGCTCGCCATAGCAACGGGCGAGTACGCGGCGCGAAAAGATATCTACACAACCGATGTTCTTGCCTGGTGCCTGTACAGGAACGGAAAGATAGCCGAAGCGAAAGAAAAGATCGACGAGGCGATGCGTCTGAAAACGAACAGTGCGCGAATACTTTTTCACGCCGGGATGATCGCCAACGCATCTGGCAATAGCCGCGAAGCGAAACGTCAGCTGACGACGGCTCTGAAATTGAATCCCACATTTGACCTAATCCAGGCGCGGGCGGCCAAAGAAAAACTTGCGGAGTTGAGGTGAGTTCATGCGAATCTTTCTGATCATATTAATCGCGTGTTCGATCGCCTCCGTTTCGACGGTGCTGGCTCATCCGCTCGGCAACTTTAGCGTCAATCAATATTCGCGACTAGAAGTTGGGAAATCGGAGATCAAGATTCGTCAGGTATTGGACCTCGCGGAGATCCCGACTTTTCAGGAATCGCCAATGATCGACACCGACAAGGACGGTGCGGTTTCGCAAGCTGAGCTTGACGCTTACGCTCAGCGGATCACACCGCTTTATGTGGCAAACCTGGCGTTGATCGTGAATGGCGTGCCGCTTTCTCTTCGAGAGATCGAAACAACGGCAACGCTTTCGCCGGGGGCGGCAGATCTGAAGACACTTCACATCACTTGGGATCTCGCGACCGATCTCTCTGCGACGGATGGGGAAAATAAAGTAATTTTCAAGGACGATAATTATGCGGAGCGACTTGGGTGGCGCGAGATCGTCGTAAATCGTGCAGGCGGAATTTCGATCTACAACAGCACGGCTTTCGGCAGTAATGAGAGCGATGAATTGAAGAGTTTCCCGAGCCAGACACTGTCCTCTCCCTTGAACGAGCGAGACGCGGGATTCTCGTTCGCACTCGGCACTGTTCCGAACGGGGCTCGTCCGCTGCAGAACCGTGACGGCCACGCAACCGCGCAGGTTCAGCGTGACCGGCTCGCGGATCTGATCTCGGCTCGGGAGATAACACCGACGATCGCCATCTTTGGCCTTCTTCTCGCGTTCGCCCTCGGAGCGATGCATGCGATGTCGCCTGGCCACGGCAAAACCGTCGTAGGAGCATATCTAGTGGGATCGAAAGGCACCGCGAAGCAGGCTGCTTTTCTCGGCGCGACGGTGACGATCACGCATACGCTGGGAGTTTTTGCTCTTGGGCTGCTGACATTGTTTGCCTCGACCTACATTTTGCCCGAGACGATAATGCCGTTTCTTAGTTTCTTTTCCGGGCTCATCGTCTTGTACATCGGGCTGACGATGTTCAAGTCGCGGCTTTTTACCGCTCTCGGGACCTCGGGCCACCACCATCATCACGGCGAAGGCGGCCACTCGCACTCGCATGCGGATGTGCATTCTCACGGAGGCGACGCTCTGACCCACACGCACGACGGCCATACGCATTCGCATCTGCCGCCGGACGAGATCTCATGGAGGAGCTTGGTGGCTTTGGGCGTTTCGGGCGGGCTCCTGCCTTGCCCATCCGCGCTTGTTCTGATGTTGTCGGCCATAAATCTGAATCGTGTCGGTTACGGGCTGATACTCACGGTCGCGTTCAGCCTTGGCCTGGCGGCCACACTGACCGCGGTCGGCCTGATATTTGTTTACGGCAAGAATATGTTCACGGGCTCACGATTCAGTCAAAGCTGGATAATAAAGGCTCTACCGGTGATGAGCGCGATGGTGATCGCGACCCTCGGGGCGGTAATTTGCTGGCAGTCGTTTTCATGAGCAACTTGTCGTAAATTTTAATTTTTTGCTATAGTGGTTTCTCGCGGAAATAGAGGGTTTATTTCGCTTTGTTACCATAAGGAGCATTGTTATGAGAAACGATTACGACAGAGAAGATTCAAGCGCTACAACCAAATTGACTTACTTGTTGATCGGCGGCGGAATCGGCGCGGTTGTCGCCCTGCTTTTTGCGCCGAAGTCCGGAACCGAGCTTCGAGAAGACATCGCCGATGCGACCCGCAAGGGACTTGAAAAGAGCAAAGAAGCCGCGGCACAGTTGCAGGAGCGAGCAGGCGAGTATTACGAAGTCGGCCGCGAACGAGCAAGCGAGCTTTACCAGACGGCACAGGAAAAAGCCGGCGAGATCGGCGAGAAGGCGAAAAGCGCGGCTGCCCGCACTGCTAATCCGTTCAGCGCGGCGGTCGAAGCCGGAAAGGACGCATATGTTGCCGAAAAACGCCGCAACGAAGCGAAGTCGATCACCGAAGGACGGCCGAGCTATCCGGTCGAGAACAAAGAAAACTAACTAGCGTATGAACGCCAACGAGCCGCAATTTTGGATGATGATCTCGTCGATCGTTATCGCGGTGTGTTTTATCGTGATGGCCATCGCCTTGATCGCGATCGCGGTCGTCGTGCGGAAGGTCACAAAGACGGTAAGCCGGCTTGAGGAGCGCTTCGATCCGTTGATCAGCAAGGTCAACGCGATGAGCGCTCAGGGCAAAGAGATCTCGGTGCATCTAAACGAGGTCTCGGCGAACCTGTCGATCGCGACCGGCCATTTGGCTGAATCTACGCAGCTCATAAAAGAAGAGGTCGCCGAACTCCGGCTGCTTGTTGGCGAGACCGCGGTTACCGCAAAGGACAAGGTCGCGATGGTCAGTCAGACCATCGACCGCACCCATGAGCAGGTGGTCGACACGACGGAGTTCGTTCAACGAAAGATCGTCGAACCGGCCCGTGAGATTGCGGCGGTCATGGCTGGGGTCAAGAGGGGCCTTGAAGTCCTGTTTGCTCCCGCGCCGAAGCAACTCGATCGTGCTTACATGGAAGACGAATTGTTTATCGGATAAAGCGTACTCAAATCTTCGAACAAAAGGCCGTCTCGAAAGAGACGGCCTTTTTCAATTGCGTTCACCTTTTGCAGGAAGACGAGTCGTCGCTGAGTCACGGCATTTTCCATCCGCGTTGGTTCCTTCCGACACCGATCTGCGTCCCGAATCCCAAATCGCTCTGAATTTGTCTAAATTTCTTTGAAGTATTCTGTAGTTGTTTGATAGGATGACCTATTCAAAATTACCCGACGAAGACTCCTCTCCCCACAGGAACTTTAAGTATGGCAACCAGAACAACGAAGAAATACCTCGCACTACTATGCATGTGCGCTCTGCTCTTGGGCGGGGCCGCGTTTTTTATCTCGACTCCCACAACGTATGCGAACCTAGTTGCGCAGCCGGTACCGCTTACGCAGAACTGGTCAAACACGGGCTTGATCACCACCGACGGCGACTGGTCGATGGTTCCGGGAATAATAGGCTATCGCGGGGATAATTTGACTCCCGGCACCGGGACCGATCCGCAGACTATTCTGGCTGACGGCTCGCTGACACCGGTAGACGTCAACGCAAACCATAGCGATCCCGACACCTTCCTGTCCGGTGGAGTCACCGAATTCGACGGCATTCCTAACCCGGCCGTCGCCCTCAACGGTTCGGGAACCGCGGATGCCCCTCACATCGTCATCAACCTCAGCACCAGCGGGACCACGGCGATAAACGTCGCATACAATCTGCGCGATCTGGACGCTTCGGTCGACAACTCGATCCAGCCCTACGCACTGCAGTACCGGATCGGCAACACGGGAAACTACATAAATCTACCCGGCGGTTTTGTTGCAGACGCGACGGGCGGACCTAGCCAGGCGACACTTGTCACGCCCGTGAGCGTGGCACTGCCTGCGGCCTGTGAAAATCAGCCGCTCGTGCAGCTGCGAATCATGACCACCAACGCGGTCGGGAACGACGAGTGGGTGGGCATCGATGACATAAACATCACGGGAACAGGCGGAGGAAATACTGTTTTGTCGGGCACCGGCCTCGCCACCCCGAGTCAGGTTGGTCCGGGTCAAAACTCGCTTCTTACTGTTTCGGTCACGCCGGCCTCCAATCCGGCCAGCACCGGCATCGCCGTTGTCACGGATCTATCCACGATCGGCTTGTCGGCGAGTCAGGCCCTATTCGATAACGGGACCAACGGAGACGTCACCGCCGGCGACAACGTTTTCTCGTTCCTCGTCACCGTTCCTGCCGGTACTACAAATGGCCAGCGAAGTTTCCTGTCGACCATAACGGACGCTCAGATGCGTTCCGCCACGGCGTCTATAAATCTCCTGGTCCAGGCACCTCGAGATCCGAGCGAGCACATGGTCATGGGCAACCCGAGCGGGGCCACGACCGACGAGGCGAATTTTACAAATTATCTATTGCCGAAAGCACAGTACGTGATGTCCTATCATCGTGACCGCGGGATCCCGAACTGGGTATCGTGGCACCTCGATAGCACATGGCTCGGCACTACGCCGCGTCAGGATGATTTCAGGAACGATCCGAGCCTCCCCGCCGGCTGGTACCAGGTGCAGTCGACCGACTACTCCGGGTCGGGTTTCGACCGCGGTCATCACACGCCGTCCGGCGACCGGACGTCTTCGGTCCCCGACAACTCGGCGACATTCTTCATGACCAACATGATGCCGCAGGCGCCCGCGAACAATCAGGGCCCGTGGGAAGAGCTCGAGTCGTACTGCCGGACACTGGTGTCGCAGGGTAACGAACTCTACATCATTGCGGGCGGTGCGGGCACCGGCGGTACCGGCTCCAACGGCGGCGTGACGAATACCGTCGCGAACGGCCATGTGGCGGTTCCGGCGGTGACATGGAAGGTGATCATCGTTCTGCCCGTGGGGGCGAATGACGCAGACCGCGTCTTCAAAACGACGCGCGTGATCGCGGTAATCATGCCGAACAGTCAATCGATCGGCATAAATACTCCATGGCGCAATTTCCGCACGAGTGTTGATCGGGTCGAGGGACTTACCGGATTCAATTTCTTCTCGAACGTCCGGCCGATGGTGCAGAACTTGATCGAACGGAAGATAGATCAGCAGTAGGATCTTTTGACCTTCGTCTGTTTCGAGGCCGCCTGAAAAGGCGGCCTTTTATTTGCGTCCTGCTTCCGCGATATACCAACGTTATTAAATTCTTTCCACCCTCGTGTGGAGGCAATTTAAAGATCGGGTGTAAGTTCTACACGAATCTTTATTTTTCGAAGATGACCTGCGCGACGGCGTGCTCGGATGTATGCGAAATGGAGACGTGCATTCGTGTTGCCCCGGAATTTTTGAAGAGGGTGGCGGCTTCGCCTGAAATGTTGAGCGACGGCACGCCCTGATCGCTCCGGAGGATCTCGATGTCCCGCCACGTGATCTTCCCACGCCAACCCGTTTGAAGAGCTTTCAGAAACGCCTCCTTTGCCGCGAAGCTGCCCGCGTACGACTGCGCCGCGGCGGCGCCCTTCGCATCGCAGTAGGTGCGTTCCGCATCCGTGAAAACGCGCTCACCAAAACGAGGGGTTCGTGCAAGGGTTTCGGCTATGCGATAAACTTCCACGATGTCGATGCCGATCGAGACGATCATAAGAAAGTAATAGGTTATAAGCGATAAGTGATGAGAGATAACGGGCCACCGACGTCACCACTCCGGGACGAACAGATTCTAACCGATGCGGGCTTCCGTTGGCGAGAAAGCGGCGATGTAAAGGTCCTTGTATGCGACGCTCTGGAACGCGCCGGATTCTCGAATGGATTCTCTACGCGGCTCGGGGGTGTCTCGCCGTTTCCGTCGAACGATCTAAATCTCGCGGGATTCGATGAAGACTCCACCGCGAACATAGAAGAGAACCGCCGCCGTTTTCTCTCGGCGTTCGAAGGCGCTTTTCGACTCACGACGGTTTGGCAGGTTCACGGCGACGACATAAAGGTTGTGGCCGACGACGCGGCGATCAGCACGTCAGATGAAAGGTCCGACGGGTTGATTTCGAATTTGAATAGTCTTCTTGTCGGTGTGAAAACTGCCGACTGCGTTCCGGTTCTTCTCGGCGACCCGAAGACGCAGGCTTTCGCGGCGATTCATGCCGGCTGGCGCGGGACCGCAGCCTCGATCGTCGCCAAAGCCGTGGATCGGATGCGTGAAGTCTTCGATACGGATCCGTCTGACATCATCACCGCTATCGGCCCTGCCGCGTGCGGTCAAAATTACGAGATCGGCGAGGACGTGATCGACGCATTCAAAAATAATTTCAGCTCGGCCGGCAGGTACTTCACGCCGACCTCCGAAGGACACGCGCTGGTTGATCTTCACATGGCGAATAAGGATCAGCTGCTGGAGAAGGGTGTAAACGAAAGTTCGATCTTCACCGCGCCTCTGTGCACCATGGAGCGAACCGATCTCTTCTTTTCTTACCGGGTGGAAAAAAAGAAGTTTGGCAAAACCGGGCGGTTGTTGTCCGTGATAGGAAGGCGAGGGCGGTCGGACGATCGTTAAGGCGAGCTTAACGAGCAGACAGGGCGGTCGAAGACCGCCGGCTTAACGGGTCAGCAGGAGCGGTCGAAGACCGCCGGGCGAACCCGCTCAGTTAACCCGCGCCGTCATCGTTACACTCTTCGTTTTCGGCGGGTAACACACTTCATCCGTGCACGCCTGGTATCGTACCGTCGCGGTTACTTTAACGACGCTGCCTTTAAAGCCGGCCGGCACCGCAACGCTGAATGGAAAGTTCACGCGCCCTTCGTAGACGTTTATCGGATTTTCGGAGAATTGAAATTTTCGATTTCTGCCGCGGGGATACGTGATGCCGGTGACCTTAACTCCGCTGCCGCGGACGCTCACCACGGTCGGGATCGCGTATTCGCTCGAGGGTCGGCTCGAGTTGACGTGGAGCCCGCCGGGAATCGTCATGACGACATTTCCGCGTGCCTTAGCTCCACGCTCTACGCTTCCGTTTCCGATCGAACCGGTAACGGTTTGAGCTCCAGCCTCGCCCGAAGCAAATACACAAAATGAGACAAACAAAATTGCAAGAAAAACGGATCTCTTCATAAAAAGGTTTAGTTCGTTTTGGTAGTAAAGCTGCCGAATGCCTCTTCGACCCTGCCGAGATACTCATCGACGTATTCGGGCAGCACGGCGAATCGTAGTCGATATACCTGCTCTTCCGCGGCAACAATCTTATAGAAGGCCTTAACCGGAATTTCGTTTGCCGTCTCCTCGGTATTTAGTTCGAAGGCGGTTGCCGTTTCGGTCGTAACTTCCGAGCTCGCAGCATCGTTCGTGATCGCATTCCGGACCGATCTCAAATCACTACCGGGAAAGAGGTCGATCTCGATGGTGGCCTGCCGGATTCCGGTATTGTCGCCTTTACCGAAATCCTTCGAGTACGATTTTAGCTCGTGTTCCGGATCGCCGATGACATGCAAAAAGCCATCGGGTTTTTGCATCGAGTACTTTTCCGTTTCGATGAATTCTGCTTCGAAGGCATCGGCGGCCTGCTTCTTGATCTTCGTCGACGCCCAGACCATTAGCGCCACGAGAAGCAGCCCTGGAATTAAAAGCTCCATAATTTAACGCCCGGCAATCTGAACAAGGTTCGGTTCCTGCTTTGCCGCCAGCTGGCCGCACGCCGCATAGATGTCACGGCCCCGCGGCCGCCGCACGTAAGCCGACACGCCGCGCGACTCGAGAATGTTCTTAAAGCTCATCACGCGATCGGCGTCCGGCGGATGATACTCAAGGGGCTCGGCCGGATTATGCGGGATCAAATTTATTTTTACGCGGCGGATCCCGTGACGCTGGATCAGTTCGGCTAAATCTTCCGCGTGCTTGTCGGAATCGTTCACGCCGCCGAGTAGAACATATTCGAACGTAAACCGCTCGCCGCGTTTCAGAGTTTTCTCGAACGCCTTCGCCGCCGCCATCAGCTCGTCGATATTCCAGCGCTTGTTTATCGGCATGAGCCTGTTGCGGAGCTCGTCGTTCGGCGCCGATAACGATATTGCAAGATTGGGCCGCCGATCCAGTTTCGTGAATTCCTGTATCTTCGGAACGATACCCGCTGTTGAAACGGTAACGCGGCCGGGCACGATGAACAGGCCGTCTTCCTGGGACATGATCCCTAGCGCCTTGATGAGATTCTCGAAATTCAAAAACGGCTCGCCCGCGCCCATTGCCACAAGATTTGTACCGTGCGGTGTCTCTTCGCCGACCCCATACACGTCGTTCAGAACGATGATGATCTGCTCGACGATCTCACCGGCGGTAAGATTTCTGAGCAAACCGAGCTTCGCGGTAAGACAGAAGTCGCACTTCAGAGGGCATCCCGACTGCGAAGAGAAACAGATCGTGTCTCGATCCTCGGTGGGAATAAATACGGTCTCGACGGGCAGGCCATCCCGCGTCTTTATGAGAAAACGGCGCGTACCGTCCTCGGAAGCATATTTCGATTCGACGGTCAGGGTCGTGGTTTCGGCGACCTCGGACAACTTCTCCCGAACCGCTTTAGGCAAGTCCGTCATCTCTTCGAACGAATGCAGACGACGCTCGTGCAATCCTTTAAAGATCTGACGCGCGCGATAACGCGGCTCGCCCATTTCCTGGACAAAGCCTTCTAGTTCGGTGGGTGTCAGCCCGGTCAGATGTGCCTTCTCAGCCACGGTTTTAGTCTAGCCTATATTTATTGCCCCGGCACGAAGGCCAGTCGATCGTGGTTCGTGATCCGCGCCCTGATTCGCCGCACAGATCACGTTTCACCCAAGCCGCTTTTTGTTTCGTGTATTTGGTCTGTTTCCGTGGTTAGGTTTGAACAAAACCGAAACCAAGAACACACCAGATGCACGAAACAAGAAGCACAAAGTACTTGGATGCTGAAACTCACAGTTACTTTCGTCGTAGAATGAATCATGAAAAAATCTCTACTGCTCTTTGCCCTATTCATTTCGATCGCGACAAACGCTATGGCCCAAACCGTAAAAGAAGCCGACCCGAAGGACGTCGCATCGCTCGATGCGATCATGAAGGCCGTTTACGACGTCATCTCCGGTGATGCCGGAAAAGCCCGCGACTGGGATCGGTTCCGGACGCTATTCCACAAGGACGCGCGCCTGATACCGAGCGGCAAAAATCCCCAGACCGGCGTCATCGGCGCACGTGTGCTGACACCTGAAGATTACTTAAAGGGAAGCGGCCCGTACCTCGAAAAGAACGGTTTCCACGAGCGCGAGATCGCCCGTCACGTGGACCAGTACGGGAATATCGCGCAGGTCTTTTCGACTTATGCGTCTTTTCACAAGCACGATGATAAAGAACCCTTCATGCGGGGGATAAACAGTTTTCAACTCTTGAACGACGGAAAGCGCTGGTGGGTCGTCACCATCTACTGGCAGCAGGAAAGCGCCGAGAACCCGATCCCGAAAGAGTTTCTTAAGAACAAGTAGAATCCGGTATCGCGGTTCAGTCGAATTGGAAGTTTATGGCTGAACACATACTGAAGCGGGAACTGACCATCGAGCTGCCGCGGGGCGAGGTCTTCGAATTTTTTTCGAGCGCGGCCAATCTCGAACGGATCACACCGTCGGACCTTGGATTCACCATCACGACGCCCCAACCGATCGAGATGCGCGAAGGCACGACCATCGACTACCGGATCAAGCTGAACGGCTTTCCGTTGAACTGGAAAACGCTGATCTCGAAATGGGACCCGCCGCGCGAGTTTATCGACGAGCAGCTCTCAGGCCCATACAAGCAGTGGATCCACCGGCATACTTTTACCGAGGTCGGACGGACTGCGACGTTGATCGAGGACGAGGTCCGATATCGCCTCCCGTTCGAACCGCTAGGCGACGTCGCACATTTTTTCGTGGAGCGGCAATTGAAAAACATTTTCGATTTTCGGGAGAAGGCGGTAGCGGAATATTTCAAAGCCCAGGATTCTCCACCATCGGCAGAGGGCGGCCGGAGTCAGAACGGGAAGCGGTAGCGACCGGAGATTTCTACGCGTTGTCTCGAGCGTGGCGAATAACCCCGGTCGCCACCGCTCCCGGTTTTGACAAGACTGCTTGTGCAAGTTAGTCCACCGGCCATTCCCCGCAAAACGCAAGATCCGCGCGCCCTGTAAGAAGGATCTCCCCGTCCTCACGCCAATCGACTTTAGTCGTTCCGCCCGGCGAAAGCACAAAAACCTGGCGGCCCGTCTTTCCGGTGAATGCCGAAAGCACAGCAGCTCCGCTCGAGCATGTTCCCGACGCTGAGGTCTCCCCGGCCCCGCGTTCCCAGATCCGGAGCTCGATATATTCCTTGTCGATGACACGGACAAAGACGATATTCGCACGCTCCGGAAACAGGGGATGCGTTTCCATCGCCTTACCATAAGTTCGCCAATCAAAATCGAAATCATCGACGAAAATGCACGCCACCGGATTGCCGACATTGATCGCCGAGAACAAAAATATTCGACCGTTGACGTCGATCTCGTTATCGATGACTACTTCACTGTGCTCACGCTCGACCGGTATGCGGTTCGAAGCGAATTCGGGTTGCCCGATCTCGGCTTCGAACAAGTAACTCCCTTCCGAGACGCTCTCGATGAGGTGGTACTTCTTTACGCCGCTGCGCGTCTTTAGACGAAGGTCCGGTCGCTGCCAAAGATCTTTGTAGTAGAGATGCGAGACCGCGCAACGAGTGCCGTTCCCCGAAAATCCGGCAACGCTGCCGTCAGGATTTACGATCTCGCAAAAAAAGTCGGCGTCGTCGTCCGAGATTTTTTCGATCACCGCGATTCCGTCCGATCCGACTCCGGTGTTTCGATGGCAGATCGCCACCGCTAGATCGGATAGCGGACCCGACTCCGGAATGTTCACCCGCTCTATGACGATGTAGTCGTTTCCGAATCCGTGAAATTTACAAAACGGGATAGTGCTCATGGAACCTTTTTGATATTCGAGATGGTCTCGGTGTGGTCCTTGTAACGCAAAACGAAATCGACTTTGTCTCCGACCTTCAGCCCATCAAGGAGCTTTTTGTCGGTCACGAAAAATTCCATCTGCATCGCGGGCATGACGTCTTTGATCGCTTCGTGATTAAGCTCCACGGATCCCAGCTCGAGATCGATCTTGGTGACGACGCCCTTCCCGGGATAGTCGCCGTTCTTCGCCGACACCGCGGTCGCGACAGGCGACGGAGAAACGGCGGTACCGGAAAGCACCGGGCTTGATCTCGGGGCGGTTGCATTATTACCTGCCTGCTGGTTACCGCACCCCGACAGCGCTGCCGCGAGACTTGTGATGAAAACAATGAATTTGCTTTTCATGGTATTCGGATTAGTCTGTTGAATAATATTAGCACCCGCGAAAATCTCAAATTATGGCACCGTTGATTTTCCTGCTCGGAACGTTTGTTCTTCTGTTTTTGATTGATCGATTTCTGCTCGGCGGACGTCTCGGCCTTTCATTCATCGGCCGCGCCTCGATGGCGGTGATGCTCTTGGTGACCGGCATTACGCATTTCACGAACACGCAGCAGATGGTCGACATGATGCCGGACTTCGTGCCGGCGAAACGGGAGATGATCTACTTCACCGGCGTGTGTGAGTTGCTGGCCGCCGTGGGTTTGATCTGGCGGAAGACGGCGAGGCTTGCTTCGGTACTGCTGATAATTTTCTTCGTGCTGGTTTTACCGGCGAACATCGCCGGAAGCCTGAAACAGGTCCAGTTCGGCGGAATGGAATACGGTGCGTGGTATCTGTTGTTTCGCGTCCCGCTGCAGATATTTTTTATCTGGTGGGTGTGGTATTTCGGGATAAGAAACGCTGGTCGATCCTCTTGACCTAAGAAGGGTCGCTCACTCAGGAAGATTAACCGCGGATGACGCGGATAAAAACGGATAAGAATCAGATCCGCTTTAAATCCACCCTATCCGCCTCATCCGCGGTTAACTTTCGCTAACAGCTTAATCCCGATCATGGCCGTCGTGCAGCCGCGGCCGGGATGATCTTCAGGGTGATTCGTTCAGTTCCGCGAATCAACTCGACCTCGTATTCTTCACCCGATTTCATCGAGCCGAGCACGTATGTGTAATCCATCGCGTTGCGGACGTCTTTGCCCGCAAGCTTGACGATCTTGTCGCCGGCTTTCAGCCCCGCCTTCGACGCCGGTGAATTGTCACGGACGCCGTCGAGGATCATCCCGTCGGTCGTGTCGCCGTAGCTCGGGATGGTTCCGAGGGAGACACTCAGGCGGACCTGGCCCATCGGGCTGGAAGATTTTGCGACGGCGTACGTGGGCTTCGTTGGATTTTCGTCGATCGACCTCGCAATCGCGCCGACGTAATTGGTTACACGCTCGAGTCCTTCGTAGTTGATCTTATCGGCGGTGTCCGACGGTTTGTGGTAGTCGGTGTGAGTGCCAGTGAAGAAGAACAGTACTGGAATCTTCTTTCCGTAGAAGGATGAATGGTCGGATGGGCCAAAGCCATCTTCGTTAAGCTGCAATGTGAAAAGAGGTACGCCAACCGAAGTATTGGCGCCAGCAATCGAATTTTTGAAGTTGACCAACGGAAAGGAATTTTTCTCTTCAACAAGGGATTTCCATTCCGTCGCCGTTCCTATCCCACCAACTGTCAACTTGCCCGTCTTTATCTCACTCAGTCCGCCCGCCGTGTTTTCGCTGGGCCGCGTTCCATCAGTACTCAACCGCCCGACCATATCCAGATTGATCATCGCGATCGTCTTATCCAGCGGCCGGACGGGATTGTTGACGTAATATTTCGAACCGAGCAGCCCTTCCTCTTCACCGCTAAACGCCATGAAGATCAACGTGCGTTTGTTGTTCTTCTCTTTCGCGAACTGCCGAGCGAGTTCGATAACGGCGGCGGTGCCCGACGCGTTGTCGTCTGCGCCGTGGTGAATCTCGGTC
>DATLCA010000225.1:0-6160 GCA_035526605.1 Pyrinomonadaceae bacterium
GAACTCGCTCATCGTCTCGATCCTTTATAAGGCGAAGCCGGATGAAGTGAAGTTCATCATGGTCGATCCGAAACGTCTTGAGCTTGGCGTCTACGGCGACATACCGCATCTCGCGACGCCGATCATCACGGACCCGAAACGCGCCGCCATCTCACTGAAGTGGGCCGTGACTGAAATGGAGCGGCGGTACAAAGATCTCGCCGGTTACGGGGTGAGAAACATCGACGGTTACAACGTCGAAGCGAAACGGCGGAACGAGCTTGAACAGTGGGACGACAGCGGCGAGCCGCATCGCATCCTCCCCTACATCGTGATCATCATCGACGAGCTCGCGGATCTGATGATGGTATCGGGCAAAGAAGTCGAGGAGTCGATCACGCGGCTCGCCCAGATGGCTCGGGCGGTCGGCATCCATCTCGTCCTCGCGACGCAGCGGCCGTCGGTTGACGTCATCACGGGTCTGATCAAAGCAAATTTCCCGGCGCGAATTTCATTCCGAGTTTCGAGCAAAGTCGACTCACGAACGATCATCGACAGCAACGGCGCCGAAGGCCTGCTCGGGAAAGGCGACATGTTATTTTTGCCGCCCGCGAGCTCGCAGGTCATACGCGTTCACGGCGCGTTCGTCGACGAGAAGGAGATCGCGAAGATCGTCGACCACATCAAGGCGCAGGGCAGACCGGAGTACGACACGACGATCACGCAATCCGACGAGGAAATGGATGATGGAGGCGATCTTCCGGGCCGACGCGATCCCCTTTTCTGGGATGCATTGAAGTGTGTCGTCAACGCGAAGCGCGGGTCGACATCGCTGCTGCAACGTCACTTAAGAATCGGTTACGGACGGGCCGCGGCGATACTCGACGCGATGGTAAAAGAAGGCTATATCGGCGATATGGACGGGTCAACGCGTGCGAGGCCGGTGCTACAGAGAGCTTACGATGATCTACAGGATCTGAGTGAGATGAACAGCAACTAAGTGGTAAGTGGTAAGTGAAGAGAGTTAACGCCGTGTCTCTCTCTTTACTTACCACTTACCACTTACCGTTTGCCGCTCAGCCTATTCGTTTCCGCCGACGCTCTTCGACACTTCCTGAACCACTTCCGCGGTTGTCCGGCCACCGGCATTATTCGCGATGTCGGCCTGCGCTACGATCCCGCAGAGAGCGCCATTTTCATCGACTACAGCGATGCGTCTGATCTGACTTTCTTCCATCATACTGGCGCAATCTTCGAGGGACGTATCGGGCGTTACCGAAGCGACCGTGGTCGTCATCGCGTCCTGTGCTGTCAGGTCCAGAGGGTTCTGGCCCTTAGCGACCACGCGAACCGTGATGTCGCGATCTGTGATCATCCCCATCGGCATTTTCGAAGAGTTATCGTCCACGACGGGTATACATCCGCAATCGCATTCGACCATCATCCGCGCGACTTCCTGGAGGCTCGTATCCGGCGTGCAGCACGCGGGATCCTTTGTCATTATTTCGGCAACGTTCATGTTTCTTGCTCCTTAATTCTTAAGACATCCAGCCAAATGCCGGTATCTCGCTGATTCTATGCAGCGGCGCCTGTGCCGCCGCCGTGACCGGAACGGCCGGCTGGTAAACTCTCCTGGCGACCCTTACGGCCCGTTTTACTTTCTCCTTTGAAACCAAACCTGCGACTCTGCGGTTTTCGTCTACCGCGATGATCGCGGAATCATCCCCCTGAAGAGTGCTCTGGATATTCTCGAGAAGCTCGCTGTTCCGAACCTTCTTTATTCGAGAGTCCATTACCGAGCCCGCCGAAAGACTGCGAGGATTTCTTCCACGCGAGATTATCTGCTCGCAAATGCTTCGCTCGGTAACGACTCCGATCGGGACACGGTGCGCAAGACTGTCGACCACCACGACCATGCCGTGATCGCACTTACGAATCAACTCGTACACATCTTCCAGTTTCGTGTCTTCGGTGCACTCCGCGATGCAGGTGCTCATGATCTCGCTGACAAACATATCTCTTTCCCTCGACCTTCTTTTGATACACTCAAAGACAAATCTTCGTACGTCTTCCGCGCGTTTCCGATTGAATTTTGTAGAGCAATCCGAACTGTGCAACATGCGTTCCAGAAAAAATGTCATCCACGAGACTCAACCGGGGTTTTTTCAAACGGAAAGATACATTGCTGATCGCCCGCGACCTGTTGGGGAAACTGCTGGTCGTTCCGATGGCGGATGGAACGCGGGTCTCCGGGACGATCGTGGAGACGGAAGCGTACCTTGGCGAGCTCGACAAAGCCGCGCACAGTTATGGCGGACGCCGGACAGCGCGGAACGAGATCATGTACAGCGAAGGCGGTCACGTCTACGTATTTTTTGTCTACGGCATGTATCACCAACTCAATTTCGTTGCGGGGCAGATCGGCCAACCGCACGCGATCCTGATCCGGGCGGTGGAACCTGTCGAGGGGATCGAGATCATGCGGGAACGCCGCGGTGACATGAAAGACATCAACTTAACTTCCGGTCCGGGAAAGCTTTCTATCGCACTCGACGTTGATCGGAGCTTCAACGGGGAAGACTTGTTCGGCGAAAGGATCTGGGTCGAAGAATATAAGAATTTTAAGAAGCAGGAAATCGCCAGCGGTCCGCGCGTCGGGATCGACTACGCGGAAGAGTTTATCGATATGCCGTGGCGGTTTTGGGTGAAGGGAAGTGCCTTCGTCAGTAAAACGAGACGAAGCTAGGCGCGTTTGTTCAACCAGTAATAAAACGGCAAGCTAAATCCCAAACCTCCGATCAGCGAAAACGCGACGAACCAATACCACTTAAATTTTCCGGGCGGGTCCTTCGCGAACCAGTACGCCATGAGAAACATGACCATGAATGCGTCGATGATGAAGCCGAGCGCAAGGCGATCGTTGGTGAAATCACCGACCGAATGAAACTCAGTGAAAAGCCAGTAGATAAAAATTCCGTTCGGAACGAAAAGTCCGAAAAGTGCGATCAGCAGCAAGATCATATATCTCCCGTTTCTGGTTCCTGGTTTAGTCTCTAGTTCGGATCCGCATCCGCATCCCATATTTTGGTCTTAGAGTTATGAGAGGCTGAAGGCCGATCTTTTGTTCGGGCATCAACTCGAGCTTCCATTTCCTCGCGATCGTCGCGAGCAGCAAAATTCCTTCGGTCCACGCGAATGCTTCGCCGATACAGCGGCGGACGCCTCCACCGAAAGGAAAGTAAATATTCTTTTGTCCCGCCTCTTTGATCGATTGCGAGTGCCACCGCTCAGGGATGAAGTTGTCGGCGTTTTCCCAGTATCGCGGGTCCCGCTGCGCAACGTACGGGCTGACGAGAACCATTGCGCCTTCGGGAACGACTTAATTTCCAAATTGGTGTTCTTCAGTCGCGATACGACCGATCGCCCACGCCGGCGGGAACAGTCGCATCGACTCGGCCAAAACCGCCTCGGTATACTTTAAATTAGGAAGATCGTCCATCGTCGGCTGTCGAAGGGAAGAAGCACGCACCGTGTCGCGCGTGTTCTCCGTCGCTGCTGAAGAAATCTCGCTGCTGCCGGTCCGGTTTCCGTCGATAGCGAGAACTTGCTCCAATTCGTGATGCAGTCTTTCAGCTTTATCCGGATTTTGTGAAAGCAGATACCAGGTAAACGTGAGAGCGTTCGACGTTGTCTCATGACCGGCGAGAAAAAGTGTAAGTGCTTCGTCGCGGACCTGCATGTCCGTCATCGTTCCGCCATCGTCCTCGTCCCTTGCCATGAGCAGCATGGAAAGAAGATCGCCGGTATCTTCTCCGGACCTTCGACGCTCGTTGATGATCCCGTAGATAACGGAATTAAGCGTCGCACGCGCATTATTGAAACGCCGCGATTGCGGCAACGGGAGTTTCTGAAGCCATTCCGAGTATGGAAGCAAAAGAAAATCGAAGAGCTTGCTGACCGTCGTCATCGCATTTCCGACATCGTCGGCATCGTCTTCGACGTTCGCGCTGAACAACGTCTTGCCGACGATCTGGAGCGTGAGATGCATCATTTCCTGGTCGATGTCTCGCACATCGCCGTCGCTCCAACTCTCCGCCATCGCGTCGGCGAATTCGACCATCGATCTTGCGTACTCGGCGATACGCGCCCGGTGGAAAGCCGGCTGGATCATCCGCCGCTGACGCAGGTGAAAGGCGCCTTCGCTGGTGAGCAGTCCCTGGCCGAGCAAGTTCTTTGCACGCTGCAGCGCGCGGCCTTTCATGAACTTGTGAGCGTTGACGACGAACATGTCGCGAGCCAGGTCCGGGTGGTTGAGAAAGTACCCGGGCTGAGATCCCATTCTAAAAAAAGAAATGTCGCCGAGCTTTGATTGGGTGGTTAGAAATCCGGTAGGATTCGTCCGGAATTTGCGGAAGTGCCCGCCGATAAGATTTGGTTTTTGCGAAGGCGGAAGGTTCATTGGAAACGATTATCGCAGGAAAAGTATTTGAGTCACGTGGACTGTGACAGTTTTGTTGGGACGGGGGCGGCAGCAACAAAGGCTTTTCAACTCTGCCGCCGTCATCCGCAGATTGCTCGTATGGAGCACATCAAAAGGAGTATCTTCTTTCGGATATGCGTGATCGGTGTTATCTGCGGTTAAAAATCGTTAACGGCGAAGACGCAGTCGCTACAGCTCCTGGTTCTGACTTCTGCTCCGTGCGGCCCACCGCTATTTTTGTTATTTTTATAACCGTATGTCCGAAGCAAAAGTTAAGAAGATCAAGCCCGACATTCGAGCCATAACTCGGCTTGTTCCGCCGAGTGGCAACCTCGTGCAAGGACAGTCGGAGCTTCCGATCGACCCCCAGTTGGCGAAGGAGGCGGCCGACATCATCGCCGCAAGTCAGAACCACTACGGCGCCAGCGAAGGCGACGCGAATCTTCGCGCCGCGGTCGCCGAAAAGATCAAAAGGTACAACGGGATCGAGATCGACGTTAACGCAAAACCATTGGAACTGATGATCACGACCGGCGGAACCGGAGCGTTGATCGGCTTGACCCAAAGTTACCTGAGAGGAAAATCAGCACTGGTTTTTGAACCGTACTACCCATACCACCGGCGCATCCTCGAGGAGTTCGGCGGGAAAACGGAGTCGTTCGAGCTGGACGAAAAGTTAACTTTCGAAAAAGACGCCCTGCTTGCGCGATGCCGGGAGCTAATCAACCGAAGCGATTATCCCTTGAAAGCGATCATCGTGTGCTCGCCCGCAAATCCGAGCGGAAAGGTGATGACGCAGTCGGAGCTTGAGGCCGTCGCGGAAGTCGTGCAGGAGTTAGATCTGCTCGTTATCTCCGACGAAGTTTACGAACATTACGTCACGGGTGAGAACCCGCACATCCCGATCGCCACGCTGCCGGGAATGTGGGACCGGACGGTCACGGTAAATTCGTTTTCGAAATCGTGGAATATTTCGGGCTGGCGTCTTGGCTATGCTTACGGCAAGGGCGAGCTAATCGCTCCGATCAACAATGCGGCGAATGTGATTTACGTCTGTCCGGCAACGCCTCTGCAATCTGCGCTGTCGCGGGTGTTGATGGCGGACGAAGCGTATTATCCGGCGCTCCGCGACAAGTTCGACGCGAAGCGCAGAAGTTTTGGCGAGGGCATCACCGACCTCGGCTTCGAAATTTACGATTCGGGTTCCGCTTTTTATCTCTGGGCAAAGATCCCTTCGGACTTCAGCGACGCGCTCACGTTCAATGAAATGCTGATGGAGAAGGCCGGCGTCGGAATGACCCCCGGCAGCGCGTTCGCGGACAATGATATTTGGGACGCCCATGTTCGAATCTGCATCGCGCGTGAAGACGCGATTCTCGAAGGCGCATTGGAAAAGCTGCGGACGGTTTTGAAATAATTTGGTGCGGGGAAGGTTTAGTAGATTTCTCGTTGCCTTCCCTTACGTCGGGGCCATATGAATTGCGTCCAGCTTCAAGCTCTTATCAATTGCCTCCGGGTTCAGCCCGAGGTCGGATTGCAACTGTCGGCGGCTTAAGCTGACATATAGAAAGGCGGCTGTAATCAAGATAGCTTTAACTAAAGATGCGCGGAATTGTGCATCTTATTTTTGGCTAAAGCCTTCCTCGAAGGGCTCGTACCTCCGTCTGAAGACGGAGGGAATTCATAGGAGGGAAGACGGAG
>DATLCA010000226.1:0-4703 GCA_035526605.1 Pyrinomonadaceae bacterium
ACCACCCGCTCACGCAGGCGGTACCGACCTGTTGCGGCCAACCGCGTATCGTACGGACCTGCTAGAGGCCCGCCCTTGCCTCAGCAACTATCTCCAAGTACTTCCTCGCCGCGTTCGTAATATCAGCCGCACGCCCTTCCCGCACCGCTTTCAAATCTACAAGATCCGCGCCGACGCCAATCGCCTCCGCTCCAGCTTTAATAAAATCAGCCGCAGTAGTTTGTGAGACGCCTCCCGTCGGGATCAACTTTATCTGCGGCAACGGCGCTTTCAACGATCGCAAATATTTCGCTCCGCCCATCGAATCCGCCGGGAAAACTTTTACAAAATCCGCGCCGGCGTCCCACGCATTTACGATCTCGGTCGGTGTTAACGCGCCGGGCATCACGACGATCTCTGCCTCGTTGCAGTAAAGGATCGTATCGAAGTTTGTCGCCGGGCTGACGATAAATTGAGCGCCGGCCGCAATGCACTCGCGCGCCGTTTCCGGGTCGAGCACCGAACCCGCACCGATCAACAGTTCCTCGCGCTTCGAAAGTTTAGCAATCAACTCGACAGCACCCGGCACCGTCATCGTGATCTCGACGGTCGTTACCCCGCCCGCGGCGATGGCTTCAATAACGGCAAGAGCTTCTTCTTGCGAAGAAGCCCTGATCACCGGAATCACGCCGCCCGCAGCAATGCGGGTTATTGTTTCTGATTTATTCATATCTGATCGCAGCAGGTTCAAGCCTTGGCGCAAGCAGATGAATTATAAGCAGTGCGACCAGATATGCCGAAGCCGCGATGATAAAGATAGGAACGTAACTTCCCGTCCGCTGCAGAATATAACCAACCAGCGGCGCGATGATCATTCCCCCAACCGCTCCCATCATTCCGCCGATGCCGACCACGGAGCCCACCGCCTGCTTCGGAAACATGTCGGATGAGATCGTGAAGATATTCGCCGACCATCCCTGATGTGCCGCCGCTGCGATGCCGATCAGAACCACCGCGACCCAAAGACTGGAAGTGATCGACGCGAACACGATCGGAACGACCGCGAGAGCGCAGATTAGCATCGCCGTCTTGCGGCTCCGATTGATCGACCATCCGCGTTTGATCATCCGGCTCGACAGATAACCGCCACCGACACTGCCGATGTCCGCGATGATGTAGATCACCGCCAAAGGCGGGCCAAAATTCTTAAGATCGAGACCGTGCTGCTTGTTTAGAAAATCCGGGAGCCAGAAAAGATAGACCCACCAGATGGGATCCGTGAGGAATTTTCCGATACCGAAAGCCCATGTCTGGCGATGCGGAAACAAACGGCTCCACGGAACCCGAGTTTGCGGTTCAGCCGGATCGCTCTGGATATACGCGAGCTCGGACTTCGAAAGCTTCGCGTCTTCTTCCGGACGCTTATAAAGCAATAGCCAGAATGTCAGCCAGATGAAACCGAGGCAGCCGGTGATTATGAAAGCCTCGTACCACCCCCACGTGAGAACGACGATCGGTACGAGAAGCGGTGTTGCCAAAGCTCCGACGTTGGTGCCGGCGTTGAAGATGCCGGTTGAAAGCGCACGCTCCTTCTTTGGAAACCACTCGGCAACGGTTTTGATCGAAGCCGGAAAATTCCCGGCTTCACCTAAGCCAAGCAGAAATCGCGCGACCATAAAACCGACGACCGAGACCGACAGAGTCACCGACCACGGCGCCATCCCGAAGATAGAGCTCAGAAGATTGAATCCCGTTACCACTCCGTTAACGATCGGAACAACGACCGGTGACATTACGGTGCCGATACCGACGGCTCCGGCATGAGCAATGGCGGCGATACTCCAAACTACAATCGCGATGGCGAACCCGATCTTCGTCCCAATCCTGTCCATGAGCTTGCCGACGAAGAAGAGGCCGATCGCGTACGCGGTCTGAAACGAAAACACGATCCAACTGTAATCGAGCTCGGTCCAACCGAACTCTGCCTGCAGCGTCGGTTTGAGAATGCCGATCACTTGCCGGTCGACGTAGTTTATCGTCGCGGCAAAAAACAGCAGTCCGCAGATCATCCATCGGCGATTTCCAACCCGCCGTACCGCGTCGCCGGTGGCTGCGGCGATCGTCTCGGCCAGCGATTCACCGGGTTCCTGCGGCGAAATGTCCGTCTGGGAATTCGGGCCTTCGAAGTCTGCAATCTTTCCCGCAATCTCGTTCATGCTGATGCTCCTTTTGAAAGGGATAAAATTCCTGGAGAGAAATATTCGCGTCCGTCGGCGAAGCTCGAGATCACAGGGAATCCGTCGGTCCCGGTAATTATTTCCAGGCCCTCGGCTCCGAGAATGGCCGTCTCTTCCGTCTTCGTCCCGGTGATGGATGGGTTCCACGCGAACGCCTGGTGCGGCCTTACGATCTCTCCGCCGTCTGGGTGTGCGACCCAGTCTCTGGTTCTGTACCCGCAAGCACCCCCCTGATGATGTTTGTTGATCTCGTCCGAGAAATCCTGTTCGGCATACGCCGCCGCTGCCGCGCTGTAGAGCTGCGAGCTGGTTGCTCCGACGAAAGTTGCCGCGTAGAGTGCGGCATTAACTTTCGCGCATGCCTCAGTCCGGCGCTGTAGATCTTCTGGGATGTCGCCTGCACAAATCATCCGGCTAAGACTTGCGACGAGCCCCTGCCGGCGAGCGCAAACGACGACGAGCAGCGTGTTAGCCCAAACGTTATCGGTCGGAATTGGATGACGATACTTCGCAATCCTATCGTCCGCGGCGACCAGGGTTACGACCGAAAAAATGTCATCCCGTGCGAGCTCGTCGCGAACGATCCGGGCGATCTGCTTTTCTGTCATACCAATATCGAGGCGGGGGATGACGCTACCCAGCGCACCGCCCGCGGCGCGCCCAAGGTCTCGGAAGCGATCGATCTCACTCGGCAGAAGCTCAAACCTGCAGGACGCGATCGACGGCTCAATCCAACGCGTTTCGGGAAAACCCGTATCCGATCCGATGTCGCCGCCGGTCACCCGCTTTATTGCGTCGATCGCAACTTTTGGATCTTTCTCCGCCTGCCACCCGATCTCGACGGGTTCGAAATCTTCGGCCGAAATTTCTTCCGCGAGAAGCCGGCCGATCTCGATATTGTTGGCAATCACGTAACGCTTCCCCTTCGCGGTGACGAAAAGAAAGCCGGCCCCGTTCTCGCCGGACAGATCAATGCCGTTCGATCCGCCGCCGGAAAGCCACGCGAAATTACGCTGCGTGTTGAGGAGCACTCCGCCGAGATTTTCGGCCGCGAGCATTCGCACCAATCGTTCTGTTTTTACTTCTAGTTCGGACATGAGCACACCCGCTTACTGATTAACACCGCTGGCAAGAAATCCGCCATCAACAACGAGCACCTCGCCGGTAACATAACTGGCCGCGTCGGACGCCAGAAACACTGCCGCACCGGCCAGCTCGTTCACATTTCCGAATCGGCCCATTGGCGTCCGCGCGAGGAACTCCTGACCGCGTGGCGTTTCGTCGAGGAGCTTCTGGTTAAGTGCGGTCCTGAAGACGCCGGGTGCGATCGCGTTCACGTTCACCCCGTACTTCGCCCATTCGATCGCGAGCGATTTCGTCAGCGAAGCGACCGCTGCTTTACTTGCCGAATACGCGGCAACCTCGAATAGCGATACAAATGTCGAAAGCGACGCGATGTTGATGATCCTACCGTAACCCTTATCGATCATGTGACGCCCGAAAGCCTGGCACGTACGTAAGGTTCCGTTCAGATTCGTCTCGAGAATCGCGTTCCAATCTTCTTCACTTTGTTCGAGCGTCGGTTCCCGCTTCGTCCGGCCCGCCGAATTGACTAGAATGTCTACTTTGCCAAAAGCCGCCGTGCACTCGCGAAGCAGATTTTCGATGGACGCCCGATCCGCAACGTCGGAAACGGCCCTGAGAGTTTTTCGCCCGAGGCTTTCGATCTCGGCCGCTGTTTTCTCAACCTCTTCGCCCCGGCGGGAACTGCAGACGACGTCGGCACCTGCTTGCGCGAGGCCATGGGCGATGGCCCTGCCGATTCCTGATGTGCCGCCGATGACCACAGCGGTCCGGCCAGTAAGGTCAAATCCGGGATAGCCCATAAAGTTGTTTAAGGAACACTTGTTGCCACGAAAGGTAATACCATTTCTCGAAAGTGTTAGGTAGTGTCGTCCATTTTCGCACTACTTGTCAAGCAATAGAATTGACCCCTTTGGAACAAATAGGAGAGAATTGCTGTGCATTCTTCGCAGCACGCATGAGAAATTAAAAAAAAGGTTTGCATAAAATTGGTTAAACCAATTACAATACTTCCCATCATAGGGTCACATGCATACTTCGGAACAGAAAATCATCAACGCACGCACAACCGGCCAAAATATATGGCTCGAGTCATCGAAGGCGAGCGATCTGCCGATGGCGGAGGTTCCCGACTTCAACTTTCAGGTCATGGAAACCGAGGAAGCGGTCGGACAGGCAATGTTCGACGAGATGGCCGGTTACGCTTCGAACAAAGACGGCGACATTGTGATAGTTCTGCTCGGCGGGCGCGGTGCACAGGCGATGTACCGCATCATCGCCGAGCTGGCGAGAACCGATGCGATCGATGAGCTGCTCGGCCGTCTTCATGTCTTCACCCAGGACGCGCTCGCGCCGATGCGGATGGACAACGGGCTGAGCTTTGTCCGCGATTTCGAAAGACTT